>DATILH010000018.1:0-36307 GCA_035476655.1 Variovorax sp. | reverse complement strand
TCATCACGCGCTGGCCGTCTTCCTCGCGGTAGGCCGGGTTGCGCCCGCCTTTCACCGCCACATGCACGTCGTCCAGGTACAGGTCGATGCCGGTCTGGTCCAGGTCCTCGATGCCGGCGTAGCCCACGGCCGCCAGGATGCGGCCCAGGTTCGGGTCGCTGGCAAAGAAGGCAGTCTTGACCAGGGGCGAATGGGCGATGGCGTAAGCCACCTGGCGGCATTCGGCGTCGCTCTTGCCGCCTTCGACACGCACCGTGATGAACTTGGTGGCGCCCTCGCCATCACGCACGATGGCCTGCGCCAGTTGGCGAGCCACGTCCTGCATGGCGGCCAACAAGGCCTGGCCATCGGCCGAGTCGAGCGAGCTGATGACGGCGTTGCCGGCCTTCTGCGTCGCGATCACCACGAAGGAATCGTTGGTCGAGGTGTCACCGTCGATGGTGACGCGGTTGAAGGATGCGTCGGCCAGTTGCCCGGCCAGCGGCTGGATCAGCTTGGGGTCGATCTTCGCATCTGTCGCCATGAAGCCCAGCATGGTCGCCATGTTGGGCCGGATCATGCCGGCGCCCTTGCTGATGCCGCTGATGGTGACCGTGGCCCCGCCCACCTGCGCCCTGGCGCTGAAGGCCTTGGGGAGGGTGTCGGTGGTCATGATGCCCTCGGCTGCGCGCGCCCAGTGATCGGGCGATGCATCGGCAATCGCGGCCGGCAGGCCGGCTTCGATGCGATCGAGCGGCAGCGGCTCCATGATGACGCCGGTGGAGAAGGGCAACACCTGCTCCGGCGCAATCTCCAGCTTGCGCGCCAGCGCAATGCAGGTGGCGCGCGTACGCGCCAGGCCGTCCTCGCCAGTGCCGGCGTTGGCGTTGCCGGTGTTGATCACCATCGCGCGAATGCCGAAGTCCCTGGCCAGGTGCTCGCGGCAGACCTGCACCGGCGCGGCGCAGAAGCGGTTCTGCGTGAACACGCCGCCGACGGCGGCGCCCTCGTCGATCAGGACCACTGTCAGGTCCTTGCGGTTGGCCTTGCGGATGCCGGCTTCGGCGACGCCGATGCGCACACCCGGCACCGCGAACAGGGCGGCCGGGTTGGGGGCAGACAGATTCACGGGCATTGGTGTGGACTCCTCGTCGATGCCTGGTTCAGCTCAGCTGAGCTTGCCGTGGCACTGCTTGTACTTCTTGCCGCTGCCACAGGGGCAGGGGTCGTTGCGACCAACGCGGGCAAAGGCCAGCGCGCCAGCCGACAGGCCGCCGGTGGCGGCGCGGCGCAGGCTTTCCTCGTCCAGCCGCACCTCGGGCTCGCCGGTTTCGGTCGGCGCGGTGTAGGTGACGTTGCTGAAGCTCTCGCCGCGGCTTTCCATTGCCTGGGCGGCCTCGTCCAACTGCTCGCTGGACTGGATGCGCACCGTCATCAACTGGCGCGTGACCTCATTCTTCACCGAGTCGAGCAGCTGGCCGAAGAGTTCGAAAGCTTCGCGCTTGTATTCCTGCTTGGGCTGCTTTTGCGCATAGCCGCGCAGGTGGATGCCCTGGCGCAGGTAGTCGAGCGAAGCCAGGTGCTCGCGCCAGTGCGTGTCGATGCTCTGCAAGAGCACCATGCGCTCGAACTGGGTGAAGTTCTCCTGGCCGATGAGCTGTACCTTGGCATCGAAGGCGGTATTGGCGGCGGCCACCACCTTCTCGACCACGTCCTCGTCGGAGATGGCGCTGGCGGCTTCCACTTCCTGGCGCAGCGGCAGTTCGATGCCCCAGTCGCTGGACAGCACCCGTTCCAGGCCGTCCAGGTCCCACTGCTCTTCGACCGACTCGGCCGGAACGGACTGGCGTGCCAGGTCCATGAAGCAGCCTTCGCGCAGCGCCGCGATCTGCGCCGTGAGGTCGGCCGCGTCCAGGATGTCGTTGCGCTGCTGGTAGATCACCTTGCGCTGGTCGTTGCTGACGTCGTCGTACTCGAGCAACTGCTTGCGGACGTCGAAGTTGCGCGCCTCGACCTTGCGCTGTGCGCTCTCGATGCTGCGGGTGACGATGCCGGCCTCGATCGCCTCGCCGTCGGGCATCTTCAGGCGGTCCATGATCGCCTTGACCCTGTCCCCGGCGAAGATGCGCATCAGCGGATCGTCCAGGCTCAGGTAGAAGCGCGACGACCCGTTGTCGCCCTGGCGGCCGGAGCGGCCGCGCAGCTGGTTGTCGATGCGGCGCGACTCGTGGCGCTCGGTGGCGATGATGCGCAGGCCACCCTGGGCCGTGACGAACTCGTGTTCCTTGGTCCACTCGGCGCGCAGGCGCGCGGTTTCGGCCTCTTTTGTCGCGTCGTCCTGCGACTCGTCCTGCTCCAGCGCCTCGATCGCCTTCTCGACATTGCCGCCCAGCACGATGTCGGTGCCGCGGCCGGCCATGTTGGTGGCGATGGTGATCATCTTGGGCCGGCCGGCCTGCGCCACGATGTCTGCTTCGCGCGCATGCTGCTTGGCGTTGAGCACCTGGTGCGGCAGCTTGGCCTCGGTCAGGAGGCCCGAGATGATCTCGGAGTTCTCGATCGAGGATGTGCCCACCAGCACCGGCTGGCCGCGCTCGTGGCACTCGCGGATGTCCTCGATCGCCGCGTCGTACTTCTCGCGGGTGGTCTTGTAGACGCGATCCAACTGGTCGTCGCGCTTGCTCGGGCGGTTCGGCGGAACGATGACGGTTTCCAGGCCGTAGATCTCCTGGAACTCGTAGGCCTCGGTGTCGGCGGTGCCGGTCATGCCGGCCAGCTTGCCGTACAGGCGGAAGTAGTTCTGGAAGGTGATCGAGGCCAGGGTCTGGTTCTCGGCCTGGATGTTGACGCCTTCCTTGGCCTCCACCGCCTGGTGCAGGCCGTCGCTCCAGCGGCGGCCGGTCATCAGGCGGCCGGTGAACTCGTCGACGATGATGACTTCGCCCTGCTGCACCACATAGTGCTGGTCGCGGTGGTACAGGTGCTGGGCCCGCAGTCCGGCGTTCAGGTGGTGCATCAGCGTGATGTTGGCCGGGTCGTAGAGCGAGGCGCCCTCGGGGAGCAGCTTGAACTCGGACAGCAGCTGCTCGGCCTTCTCGTGACCATCCTCGGTCAGGAAGACCTGATGCGTCTTCTCGTCGACGGTGAAGTCGCCCGGCTTGATGATGCCTTCGCCGGTGCGCGGGTCGGCCTCGCCTTCCTGGCGGGTGAGCAGCGGCACCACCTTCTTCATGGCGAGGTACAGGTCGGTGTGGTCCTCGGCCTGGCCGCTGATGATCAGCGGCGTGCGGGCCTCGTCGATCAGGATCGAGTCCACCTCGTCGACGATGGCGAAGTTCAGGCCGCGCGCGACGCGGTCCTGCACCTCGTAGACCATGTTGTCGCGCAGGTAGTCGAAGCCGTACTCGTTGTTGGTGCCGTAGGTGATGTCCGCGCGGTAGGCGGCCTGCTTCTCCTCGCGTGGCATCTGCGGCAGGTTGATGCCCACCGACAGGCCCAGGTAGTTGTACAGGCGGCCCATCCATTTGGCGTCGCGGCTGGCCAGGTAGTCGTTCACCGTGACCACGTGCACGCCCTTGCCGGTCAGGGCATTGAGGTACACCGGCAGCGTCGCCGTCAGGGTCTTGCCTTCACCGGTGCGCATTTCGGCGATCTTGCCGTTGTGCAGGGCCATGCCGCCCAGCAATTGCACGTCGAAATGCCGCATCTTCATGACGCGCTTGGAGGCTTCGCGCACCGTGGCGAAGGCTTCCGGCAGCAGGGCATCGAGCTCCTCGCCCTGGGCGATCCGGCCCTTGAACTCCTCGGTCTTGGCGCGCAGGGCCTCTTCGCTGAGCTTTTCGAACTGCGCCTCGAGTTCGTTGATGCGCGCTACCGTCTTGCGGTAGTGCTTTAGCAGTCGGTCGTTGCGACTGCCGAAGATCTGGGTCAGGAAGTTGGTGGCCATGAGTGGAGGTCGACTCCCGCACTCAACAAGCACATGCGGGCGCTAAGACCGAAAATCCTAAGATAGACAAAAGCAACACTTGGGCGCGCATTGCATGAATGCAAGCGGTCCAGGCCGCCGGAACGCCGGCAAACCATTGATTTTAGCCACCTTGTCTTCCCCTTCTTCCTTCGTGAACCGGCGCTACAACCCCCTCACCCTGCAGCAGGCGACCGAGGCCTCGCCTACCCTGGCGGCGCTGGCGGAGCGCGCCCGCGACGCCGCGGCGCGCCTTGGCGCCATCCAGGACCTGATCCCGGCCGAATTGCGCGCGGGCGTGCAGGCCGGGCCGGCAGAGGGCGAGGAATGGTGCGTGCTGGTCGGCAGCAATGCAGCGGCCGCCAAGCTGCGCCAGTTGGTACCCAGCCTGCTCGCCAGGCTGCGGGTGCGCGGCTGGCAAGTCGGCACCCTGCGCATCAAGGTGCGCTCGCGCCGCTGAGGCTTCCCGATGGCGGCCGAAGCCGGCGCTCCCTAGAATGCGTCAACCGCACCGCCCGGGAGTCGCCCTCTTGCTCAAGCCTGCCCTGCGAGCCCTACTTGCCAGCGCCCTGGTGCTGATCCTGGCCGGTTGCTCCTCACTGCCCACCGAGGTGCCGCGCACCGAATCACGGGCGCTGGCGAACACCGACGACACCCGGCTGGGACAGGGCGTGCGGCAAATGCTCGCGCAGCAGCCGCGCCAGTCCGGCATCCGCGCCCTGCCTGTCGCCAACGAGGCCTTCGCTGCGCGCATCCTGCTGGCGCAGGCAGCGCAGCGCAGCCTCGATGTCCAGTACTACATCTGGCACCGCGACACCACCGGCGAGCTGCTGTGGGAAGCCATCTGGAATGCAGCGGAGCGCGGCGTGCGCGTACGCGCACTGATCGACGACGCCAACACCGGCGGGCTCGACTCCATGCTCGCCACGCTGGATGCGCATCCCAACATCGAGCTGCGCCTGTTCAATCCCTTTGCCAACCGGGGCTTTCGGGCCGGCGACTTCCTGAGCGATTTCAACCGCGTGAACCGTCGCATGCACAACAAGTCCTTCACCGCCGACAACCAGGTGGCAATCGTGGGCGGCCGCAACATCGGCGACGAGTACTTCGGCGCCAACATGGAAGTCGGCTTCCAGGATCTGGACGTGCTGGCCATCGGCCCGGTGGTGCGCGAGGTATCGCAGGAGTTCGACCTGTTCTGGAACAGCGCCTCCGCCTATCCGGCGGCCAGCCTGCTGCCTCCGGCCGAGGCCGATGGCGTGGCGCGGCTGAAGGCCTCATGGGAGGCGGTGCACGGCAATCCGCAGGCGCGCGACTACGCCGCGGCAACGCGACAGACGCCACTGGTCGCCCAGGTCATGCAGGGCCGCGTCGACTTCGACTGGACCACTGCGCACGTGATGCACGACGATCCGGCCAAGGCCCTGCAGCCCAGCGATCGAACCGACCTGCAGATGCTGCCGCGGCTGGAGCAGGCCCTGGGGCGGCCGGCGCGCGAGCTGGACCTGGTGTCTCCCTACTTCGTGCCCGGCAAGGACGGCACTGCCAGCCTGGCGGCGCTGGTCAAGCGCGGCGTCAAGGTGCGGGTGCTGACCAATTCCCTCGCAGCCACCGACGTGGCACCGGTGCATGCCGGCTACGCCAAGTACCGCAGGGAACTGCTCGAAGCCGGCATCACCATCTACGAACTCAAGCCCGGCGTCGCGGTGCCGCCGCCAAGCGAAGAGAGCCGGCGCCAGGGCTTGCCGGGTAGCGGCTCCACTGGCGGCGGCTCGGCCGCCAGCCTGCATGCCAAGACCTTCGCCTCGGACCGCTCGCGCCTGTTCGTCGGCTCCTTCAACCTGGACCCACGCTCGGCGCGCCTGAACACGGAAATGGGCATCGTCATCGACAGCCCTCGGCTGGCCACGGCGCTGTCCAGCCAACTGGACAGCCGACTGCCCAACGAGGCCTACCTGGTGCGCCTGACGCCGGCGGGCGAAATGGAATGGATCGAGCGCGGCGCGGACGGCCAGGAGACCCGCTTCACGAGCGAACCCGGCACCGGGCAGATGCGCCGGCTGTGGGTCGAATTCCTGAAGATCCTGCCGATCGAGGAATTGCTGTGAAGAAAGATGGTGCCGCTTGTCGGAATCGAACTGACGACCTTCCGCTTACAAGGCGGGTGCTCTACCAACTGAGCTAAAGCGGCGTGGACCGGCATTTTATCGGCCGGCCGGAATGACTACTTGATTCGCTTGAGCGAGGGCCGTGCGCCTCCGCCTGCCGGCGGCTTGGGCGGCTCGTCGCCGTCGGCGGGCGAGGATACCGTAGTTGCGCCGGCCTCGGCATCGCCCGTGACCAGGTGCACGATGCGCCCCGGGTCGCTTTCCGGGGTTCGCGCGGGGACGCCCTTGTTCGGCGTCAGTGCCAGGCCGCCGCCGGTCTGGCCGACCGGTGCCGGCGTAGCCTGCCCGCTTCCTGCAACGGGCGCCGGGAAGGCCATGCCCTGCCCGTTCTCGCGCGCATAGATCGCGATCACGCGGCCCACCGGCACGATGATCTCGCGGGCCGTGCCGGCGAAGCGCGCCTTGAACTCGATGAATTCATTGCCCAGCTTGAGCGAACTGGTGGCGTCAAAGCTGATGTTCAGCACGATCTCGCCGTTCTTCACGTACTCGCGCGGCACCTGGACGGTGTCGTCGACCTGCACCGCCACATAGGGCGTGAAGCCGTTGTCGGTACACCATTCGTACAAAGCCCGGATGAGGTACGGGCGGGTGGAAGAGGACTCGATCGCGCTGATCATCGGGCTCGCGTGCTTGCGTCAAAGTTGCCTTAAGGCGCAACTCTACAGCTTACTTGCGCATCACCTTTTCGGACGGGGTCAATGCCTCGATGTAGGCGGGGCGCGAGAAGATGCGCTCGGCGTACTTCAAGAGCGGCGCCGCGTTCTTGCTCAGGTCGATGCCGTAGTAGTCCAGGCGCCACAGCAGCGGCGCGATGGCGACGTCGAGCATCGAGAAGTTGTCGCCCAGCATGTACTTGTTCTTCAGGAACACCGGCGCCAGCTGCGTCAGTCGGTCGCGGATGTGCGAGCGGGCCTTTTCCAGCGCCTTCTCGTTGCCCTTGGCAGTGCGGTTTTCCAGCGTCGACACGTGCACGAAGAGTTCCTTCTCGAAGTTGAGCAGGAACAGGCGCACGCGGGCGCGGTCCACGGGGTCGCCGGGCATCAGCTGCGGATGCGGGAAGCGCTCGTCGATGTACTCGTTGATGATGTTCGACTCGTACAGGATCAGGTCGCGCTCGACCAGGATGGGCACCTGGCCGTACGGGTTCATCACGCTGATGTCTTCGGGCTTGTTGTACAGATCCACATCGCGGATCTCGAAGTCCATGCCCTTTTCGAACAGCACAAAGCGGCAACGATGGGAAAAGGGGCAGGTCGTTCCTGAATAAAGCACCATCATGGCGAGAGACTCCTAAAAATCAAAAAGAGTGGGTTGCTGGCGGCAACCCACTCTGCGGGACCGAGGGACGCCAGGCGCCCCGGTCGGCGGTCTTGGAAACTACTTGACGTCTTTCCAGTAGGCAGCGTTCAGGCGCCATACGAAAACCAGGGCCAGCGACAGGAACAGCAGCACCCAGACGCCGACCCGCACGCGCGTGTTCTGCGCCGGCTCGGCCATCCATTGCATGTAGTTGACCAGATCGCCGACGGCGTTGTCGAACTGCAGCGGGGTCATGGTGCCGGGCGTCACCTGTTCGAAGCCGGAAACCACGCGCACCTTGTGGCCGTGCTCGACGACTTCCTTGTAGACCGGACGGCGATCGCCCTGCAACTCCCACATCACGTTGGGCATGGCCACGCTCGGGAAGACCAGGTTGTCCCAGCCGGTGGCCTTGGACTCGTCGCGATAGAAGGTGCGCAGGTAAGTGTAGAGGTAGTCCGCACCAGTGCCGCCGTGGCCGGCGCGCGAGCGTGCCACCAGGGTCAGGTCGGGCGGCACCGTGCCGAACCAGTCCTTGGCCTGGCGGGCGTTGATGTTGGCCTGCATCGTCTCGCCCACCTTGTCGGTGGTGAACAGCAGGTTCTCCTTGATCTGCTTCTCGCTGATGCCGATGTCCTGCAGGCGGTTGTAGCGCATGTAGGCGGCAGAGTGGCAGTTCAGGCAGTAGTTGACGAAGAGCTTGGCGCCGTTTTGCAGCGAGACCATGTCGTTGGTCTTGTTCGGGGCCTTGTCCCAGACGATGCCGCCTTCGGAAGCCTGGGCGCCGGTCACGATGCCGAGCGCGGCGATGAGCGTGAGGATGAGTTTCTTCATTCTTGTGTGCTCCCGCTCAATGCGCCGAATAGGTCACGCGTTCGGGCACCGGCTTGAACTCGCCAAGACGACTCCACCACGGCATCAGCAGGAAGAAGCCGAAATAGAACAGGGTCCCCACCTGCGACACGCGCTCGCCCACCGGCGACGGCGGCTGCACGCCCAGGTAGGCCAGCACGACGAAGTTGACGACGAACACGCCGTACACCGCCTTGTGCCAGCTCGGGCGATAGCGGATCGACTTCACCGGGCTGTAGTCCAGCCAGGGCAGGAAGAAAAGGATGATGACAGCGCCGCCCATCAGGACCACGCCCCAGAACTTCGCGTCGGTCGACAGCATGGCCCAGCAGACCAGCAGCGCCACGATCACGATCGCGGTCTTGACCACGGTGATGAGGCGCGTCTTCCAGACGCCGAACACGGCACCGGCAACCACGCAGGCGAGCAACGCATACATCATCTCTTCGGTGACGGCACGCAGCATCGAATAGAAGGGCGTGAAGTACCAGACCGGGGCGATGTGGTTGGGCGTCTTGAGCGAGTCGGCCGGGATGAAGTTGTTGTACTCCAGGAAGTAGCCGCCGGCTTCGGGCGCGAAGAAGATCACCGCCGAGAAGATCAGGAGGAACACGACCACGCCCATGATGTCGTGCACCGTGTAGTAGGGGTGGAAGGGAATGCCGTCCAGCGGGTTGCCCTTGGCATCGAGCTTGGACTTGATCTCGACGCCGTCGGGGTTGTTGGAGCCCACTTCGTGCAGCGCGATCAGGTGCGCCACCACCAGGCCCAGCAGCACCAGCGGCACGGCGATCACGTGGAAGCTGAAGAAGCGGTTCAGGGTGGCGTCGCTCACCACGTAGTCGCCGCGGATCAGGAGGGCCAGGTCAGGACCGACGAAGGGGATCGCGGCGAACAGGTTGACGATCACCTGGGCGCCCCAGTAGCTCATCTGACCCCAGGGCAGCAGGTAGCCCATGAAGGCCTCGGCCATCAGGCACAGGAAGATCGCGCAGCCGAAGATCCAGACCAGCTCGCGCGGCTTGCGGTAGCTGCCGTACATGAGGCCGCGGAACATGTGCAGGTACACCACGACGAAGAAGGCCGAGGCGCCGGTGGAGTGCATGTAGCGGATCAGCCAGCCCCAGGGCACGTCGCGCATGATGTACTCGACCGAGGAGAACGCCAGGCTCGCGTCGGGCTTGTAGTGCATCACCAGGAAGATGCCGGTGACGATCTGGATGACCAGCACCAGGAGCGCCAGCGAGCCGAAGATGTACCAGAAATTGAAATTCTTGGGCGCGTAGTACTCGCCCATGTGCTCGTTGTAGAGCTTGGTCAGCGGGAAGCGGTTGTCGACCCAGTTCAGCAGCTTCTGGCTGGCGGCGGCGTTGGGGGAGATTTCCTTGTATTCAGCCATGTTCTTTTCCTCAGGCAGCCTTGTCTTCGCCGATCAGAAGGCGCGTGTCGGAAAGGTACATGTGCGGCGGCACCGGCAGGTTGTCGGGCGCAGGCTTGTTCTTGAAGACCCGGCCGGCCAGGTCGAAGGTCGAGCCGTGGCAGGGGCAAAGGAAGCCACCCTCCCAGTCGTTGGGGAGCGAAGGCTGCGGACCGGGTTGCAGCTTGTCGATGGGCGAGCAGCCCAGGTGGGTGCAGATGCCGACCACCACCAGCACCTCGGGCTTGATCGAACGATGGCCGTTCTGCGCGTACTTGGGAGTGAACTCGTCGGGGTTGCGCTTGGAGGTCGGGTCGGCCAACTGGCCGTCGAGCTTGGCCAGTTCGGTCACTTGCTCTGGCGTGCGCTTGAGGATCCAGACTGGCTTGCCGCGCCACTCAATGGTCAGCTTCTCACCGGTCTTCAGGCCGCTGATGTCGACTTCGACGGGCGCGCCGGCCGCCTTGGCCTTCTCCGAAGGTTGGAAGGTACTCACGAATGGGATGGCTGTTGCCACGCCACCCACCGCACCAGCACAGCCGGATGCGATCAACCATGTCCTCTTGCTGCTGTCGATCCGGGGCAGGCCGACGGTGGTCTCACTCATTGTGGGTCCTCAATCTTCTTCGTTGGGGTACTTGGGTCAACCGGCGATTGTAGCGGAGCGTAATTGGCGAACTCAACGCGAAGCGAGGCAGGCCCGGCCGCTGTGTTGCGCCCACGCGTCCCTACCTATACTGGCCGCCTTTCCAACAACCAAAACGGGGAAGCAAGATGAGTTTCATCAGCGAGTTTCGTGAGTTCGCGGTCAAGGGCAATGTGATCGACCTGGCGGTCGGCGTGATCATCGGCGGCGCCTTCGGCAAGATCGTGGACTCCCTGGTCGCAGACGTAATCATGCCGCTCGTCGGCCTGATTTTCGGAAAGCTGGATTTCTCCAACCTGTACATCGTGCTCGGGACCGCGCCGGCCGGCGTCGCCAATACCTTGGCCGACCTCAAGAAGGCCGGCGTGCCGGTGCTGGCCTACGGCAACTTCATCACCGTGGCGGTCAACTTCGTGATCCTGGCCTTCGTGATCTTCCTGATGGTCAAACAGATCAATCGCCTGCGCGCAGAGCCCGCAGCCGCGCCGGCCGAGCCGCCACCGCCGCCGGAAGACGTGGTGCTGCTGCGCGAGATCCGCGACAGCCTCAGACGGGTTTGATCAATTCACGCGCCATGCGGATCGCCTCTATGAGGCTGGCCGCGTCGGCGCGCCCCGTGCCCGCCAAATCGAAGGCGGTGCCGTGGTCCGGACTGGTGCGCACCAGCGGCAGGCCAAGCGTCACGTTGACGCCTTTTTCCACGCCCAGGTATTTGACCGGGATCAGACCCTGGTCGTGGTACATCGCGATCACCACGTCGAACTCGCCCAGGCGGGCTCGCATGAAGACGGTGTCGGGCGCGTAGGGGCCACTGGCCGCCATGCCTTCGGCACGCGCGGCGGCCACGGCCGGCGCGATGATCTGCTGCTCTTCCGTGCCGAACAGCCCGCCCTCCCCCGCATGCGGATTGAGCCCGGCCACCGCCATGCGCGGCGCGCGGCCCATGGCCTTGGACAAGGCAGCATGCGAAATGCGCAAGGTCTGCAGCACGCCATCCAAAGTAACGGCCTCGATCGCCTGGCGCAGCGAGACATGGATGCTGACCAGCACCGTGCGCAGTTCGTCGTTGGCCAACATCATGCGCACCGGCACCTCGGCCACGCTTCGCCGCAGGTGCCTGGCGGCCTCGGACTGGAGCAGTTCGGTATGGCCGGGAAAGTCAAAGCCGGCAGCCGCCAGCGCCTCCTTGTGCAACGGCGCGGTGACGATGGCGCTGATCTCGCCCGCCAACGCAGCGCGCGCGGCCCAGGTCACGGCATCGCCGGCAGCGCGACCGGCGGCGGCGCTCAACCGGCCCAACACCAGCTCCGGCACCGGGGCCACCACCTGCAGCACCGGCACGCAGCCGCGCGGCACCGCCAGGGCATCACGCGGGTGCTCGATCTGCGCCACCGGCAGCGCCGGCGCGCCAGGCCCGGCCAGCACACTGGCGGCGCGCCGCATGCAGGCCACGTCGCCCGCCACGAAGCCATCGCGCATCAGGTCGGGCGCATCGCGAAAGGCCTTGACGACGATCTCGGGGCCGATGCCCGCCGGATCGCCCATGGTGATGGCCAGCGGCATGCGCATCACGCCGGGTTGTCGATGTCGATGAATTCGTGCGCCAGGCCCAGCTGGGCGGCCACATGCGCGGCCACCGCCGGCGCGCCATAGCGCTCGGAGGCGTGATGCCCGCAGGCGATGAAGCTCACGCCCATTTCGCGCGCGTAGTGCGCCTGCGGCTCGGAAATCTCTCCGGTGATGAAGGCATCGGCGCCGGCGGCGATGGCCGCCTCGAAATAGCCCTGAGCGCCGCCACTGCACCAGGCAATGTTCTTGATGGGGCGCTGCTGCGTCCCTTCCACCAGGGTCACCGGGCGCTTGAGGGCCTTCTCGACGTGTGCGGCCAGCTTCTTGCCGCTGGCAAAGCTGGAACCGTCTTCCAGCGCACCCAGAAAGCCGATCTCCTGGTCGCCGAAGCGGCCCGTTGAACCGGTGTGCGCCACCAGACCCAGGCGCAAGCCCAACTGCGCGTTGTTGCCCAGTTCGGGATGCGCATCCAGCGGCAGGTGATAGGCGAAAAGGTTGACGTCGTCGCCAAGCAGCAAGCCCAGGCGCTGGCGCATCCAGCCGGTGACGCGGCCGTCCTGGCCGCGCCAGAACAGGCCGTGGTGCACGAAGATGGCATCGGCATCGGCATGGATGGCGGCCTCGATCAGCGCGCGGCTCGCGGTCACGCCGGAGACGATCTTGCGCACCGTGATGCGCCCCTCTACCTGCAGGCCGTTGGGGCCGTAGTCCTTGAAGCGCTCGGGGGCCAGCAGCAGGTCGAAGGCATGGAGGAGTTCATGGCGCGTCGTACTCATGCCGCCATTGTGGACTTCCCTGCGCCGTCCCGCACCCTGCCCTGCCGCGGCCCGGGGTCATGAGGGACAATGCCGGGTTCATCGAATCCCTATTCACATGAAGCGTTTCTGGCTGCTCTTTTCCCAGGCCGTCACGGTCATCCTGGCGGGCTATTTTGTCGTCGCCACCCTCAAGCCCGACTGGGTGAACCAGCGGCCCACCAGCCTGGGCGGCGTGGTCTCGGTGATCGAGGCACCGGTGGCCGGCCCCCAGTCGGCGACGCCAGGCAGCCTCAGCGCCGCCGCCAAGCGCGCAGCGCCGGCGGTGGTCAGCATCAACACCAGCAAGGCGGCGCCGCGCCATCCGCGCAGCAACGACCCGTGGTTCCGATTCTTCTTCGGCGACCAGGACGACCAGCCGCAGGTCGGCCTGGGCAGCGGCGTGATCGTCAGCCCCGAGGGCTACATCCTGACCAACAACCATGTGGTGGAAGGCGCGGACGAGATCGAGGTGACGCTCAACGACAGCCGGCACATTCAGGCCAAGGTCATCGGAACCGATCCCGATACCGACCTCGCCGTGCTCAAGATCGACCTCGACAAGCTGCCCACCGTGGTGCTGGGCAACTCCGATTCACTGCAGGTGGGCGACCAGGTGCTGGCCATCGGCAACCCCTTCGGCGTGGGCCAGACCGTCACCAGCGGCATCGTGTCCGCGCTGGGGCGCAACCAGCTGGGCATCAACACCTTCGAGAACTTCATCCAGACCGACGCCGCCATCAACCCCGGTAATTCGGGCGGGGCATTGGTCGACGTCAACGGCAACCTGGAAGGCATCAACACCGCGATCTATTCGCGCTCGGGCGGCAGCATGGGCATCGGCTTCGCCATTCCCGTCTCCACTGCCAAGCAGGTGCTGGAAGACATCGTCAAGGACGGCAAGGTCACGCGCGGCTGGATCGGGGTCGAGCCCAACGACCTGTCGCCCGAGCTGGCCGAGACCTTCGGCGTCAAGGCCAAGAGCGGCGTCATCATTACCGGCGTGCTGCAAAACGGCCCGGCGGCGCGCGCCGGCATCCGTCCGGGCGACGTCATCACCGGCGTGGCAGAGAAGAAGATCGACAACGTGCAGGAACTGCTGACCGCCGTGGCAGGGCTGAAGCCGGGCACGGCGGCGCGCTTCTCGCTTCAGCGCGGCGGCGACAAGATGGAGATCGACGTCACGCCGGGCTCGCGCCCCAAGGTGGCGCTGCGGCGCGTCCCGGAAGAACAGCGCTGACCGTCAGGACTGCGGCGAATCGGCCTTGTCGGCGGCTTCGTCGCCGTCGGGCGCCTTCGAGGCCTTGATGAAATACTGCGCGGCGATGATGCCCACCTCGTAGAGCAGGCACATGGGCACCGCCAGCGCCAGCTGCGAGATCACGTCGGGCGGCGTCAGCACGGCGGCAATGACGAAGGCCGCCACGATGAAGTAGCCGCGGAAGGCGCGCAGCTTCTCGATGGTGACCATCTCGAAGCGCACCAGCAGCATCACCACGATCGGCACCTGGAAGGCCACGCCGAAGGCGATGTAGAGCGAGAGGATCGACTCCACGTAGGAGGCGATGTCCGGCGTTGCCGCCACGCTGGCCGGCGTGAACCTCTGGATGAAGCCGAACATCTTGTCCAGGACGAAGAACTGCACGAAGGCGATGCCGCCATAGGCCAGCAGGCTGCCGAAGATGATCAGCGGCAGGGCGAACTTCTTCTCGTGGCTGTACAGGCCGGGCGCCACGAACATCCAGATCTGGTACATCAGCCAGGGCAACGCCAGCAGCACCGCCGCCATCAGCAGGACCTTCAGCGGCACGAAGAAGGGCGAGAACACGCCGACCGCGATCAGCTTGGCATCCGGTGGCATGTGGGCCTTGATCGGCACTGCGATCAAGTCGATCAGGCCGGCCGGCCCGGGCCAGATGGCCAGCAGCGCGCCGGCCACCGCCAGGCCGTAGATGCAGTAGAGCAGGCGGTCGCGCAGCTCAACGAGGTGCTGCACGAATGGCTGTTCGGAGCCAGCGAGTTCGTCTTCTTTGTTTTTGTCGGAATCGGCCATGGGGGGTTCACCGTCGGCCGGCATCCGGCGCGCGAGCGAGGCAAAAAGGTTGCGCGCTGCCTAGTTGATCTTGTGGGGGCGATAGCGCGCCACGCGCGCCGCGCCGGACAGCGCCCTGGTACGCACGCCGTTGCGCGCCTTGTACCACTGGGGCGTTGCGCCCTGCTTGAGGCGCCAGTTCTTGCGCGGATGCTTGTATTCAGGGTAGGCCTGCGGCACTTCCAGCGCCGTGAACGGCGTTTCGGAGGCGCTGCCTTCCAGCTGCTGCTGCACCTCGCTGGCGCCGGTGCGGATGCTCTGCTCCACATCCTGCGCGGCGCTTTCGACCGTGTCCTTCATCTTGCGGAGCTCGTCGAGCTCCATCGAGCGATTGACTTCGGCCTTGACGTCGTTCACGTAGCGCTGCGCCTTGCCCAGCAGGGTGCCGACGGTGCGCGCCACGCGCGGCAGCTTTTCCGGACCGATGACGACCAGCGCCACGGCGCCGATCAGTGCCAGCTTGGAAATGCCGAGTTCGAGCACGTCGGGTGCGTCCTGAAAATCAGGACTTCTGACGTGCTTCGACGTCGATGGTCGGCTTGTCGGCGGCCTGGGCCGTCGTGACCTGCGCCGGCGGCGTGGCCGGCGTGTCATTGGCGGCGGCAGCGGAGCCGTCCTTCATGCCGTCCTTGAAGCCCTTGACGGCGCCGCCCAGGTCGGAGCCCATGTTCTTGAGCTTCTTGGTGCCGAACACCATCACGACGATCAGCAGCACGATCAGCCAGTGCCAGATAGAAAACGAACCCATGGAAAGCTCCTGAAGAATAGTCTGGATTTTAGTCGGGGCTGAATGTCAACCCCGCAGCCAGGGGCGCGGCCCGCCCATGACGTGAACATGGAGATGTTGCACTTCCTGGCCGCCCTCGGCGCCAGTATTGACCACAACCCGATAGCCGCCCTCCGGATAGGGACGGCAGCCATTCTCGATCGCCAGCTTGGGGGCCAGGGTCATGATCTTCCCCATGAGTGCCGCATCCTCGGGGGTGAGCTGCGCCATGGAAGGAATGTGGCGCTTGGGCACCAGCATGAAGTGGACCGGGGCCCAGGGGGCGATGTCGTGGAAGCCGAAAAGCTCGTCGTCCTCGTACATCTTGCGCGAAGGAATCTTGCCTTCGATGATCTTGCAGAAGATGCAGTTCGGGTCATGCGACATTCGGGGACTCCATGGCTTGGCCGGCATTCATTCGCACCATACCCTTGACGATGCGGTAGAGAAACCAGATTGAAATGATGACCCAGGCGATCCAGCCGGGCGCCAACAGGAGCAGCCACAGCGGCGAGGTCACGACGTAAAGCACGCCGGCCCACAGCACCGAACGGATGCGCCAGCTGAGGTGCGAGGCCTGCCAGGTGCCAGCGGCGTCATCGCGCTTGACCAGGTCGATCACCAGCGCCACCAGCAGCAGTGCGATCGACACCTGGGCGCCGGGCAGCACCGCGGCCACCGCCACGACCAGGTGCAGGAAGTAGCTGACCCAACCCCAGGTCTTGAGTGAGTCGCCAGGGCTTGCAGGAACGATTTCGTTGCTCATGGGCAAGGTCCTTTCTCTGCTCAGTCGTTCGAGGCTTCACGCGCCTGCGCCTTGCGCAAGGCCTTTTCCTCGATGCCGCTGGTGCCGGCGCGGCGCTCCAGCTCGGCCACCACGTCGGCCGGCGTCAGGCCGTAATGGGCCAGCGCGATCATGCTGTGGAACCACAGGTCGGCCACCTCGTAGACGATCTTGTGCGCATCACCGCCGTGGTCGGCATCCTTGGCGGCCATCACCACCTCGGTGGCCTCCTCGCCGATCTTCTTCAGGAAGGCGTCGGGGCCCTTGTGCAGCAGGCGGGCAACGTAGCTGCTCTCGGGGTCGCCGCCACGCGCCGGCAGGCGGCTTTCGATCACGGCGGCCAGGCGGGCCAGGGCATCGGTACTCATTGAATTACTTGTAGATGGATTCGGGGTCTTTCAAGACCGGCTCGGTCACGACCCAGCGACCATTCTCGTACTTGCTGAAGAAGCAGCTGTGTCGGCCCGTGTGGCAGGCAATGCCGGGCTCGTGGCCGAGCTGCGTGACCTTGAGCAGGACCACGTCGTTATCGCAATCGATGCGGATCTCGTGCACGGTCTGCACATGGCCCGATTCCTCGCCCTTGAACCACAGCTTGGCGCGCGAACGGCTGAAGTAGACGGCGCGGCCCAGCTCGGCCGTCTTGGCCAGCGCCTCGCGGTCCATCCAGGCGAACATCAGCACGTCGCCACTGGCCGCTTCCTGCGCGATCACCGGCACCAGGCCGTTCGCGTCCCACTTCACTTCGTCGAGCCAATTCATGCGGCTATTGTCCCACCCGGGGGGACGGCCTCACAGGCGCACCGGGATGCCGCGCGCGGCCATGCAGGCCTTGGCCTCGCCCACCGTGTAGTCGCCATAGTGGAAGATGCTGGCGGCCAGCACCGCATCGGCGCCGCCCTGCTGCACACCATCGGCAAGATGATCCAGGTTGCCGACGCCGCCGGAGGCGATCACCGGCACGCTGACGGCATCGCTCACCGCGCGGGTCAGTTCGAGGTCGAAGCCGCTCTTGGTGCCGTCGCGGTCCATGCTGGTCAGCAGGATCTCGCCGGCGCCACGGCGCGCCATCTCGACCGCCCACTGCACCGCGTCCAGCCCGGTGTTCTTGCGCCCGCCGTGGCTGTAGACGTCCCAGCCGGGGCCGATGGGCTCGCCATCCGGGTCGATGCGCATCGCCTCCTCGGCCGAGCGGCGCTTGGCATCGATGGCCACCACGATGCACTGCGCACCGTACTTGGCAGAAGCATCCGAAATCACCTGCGGATCGGCAATGGCGGCCGAATTGAAGCTGGTCTTGTCGGCCCCCGCGTTGAGCAGCCGGCGCACGTCGGCCACGGAGCGGACGCCGCCGCCCACGGTGAGCGGAATGAAGACCTGCGAAGCCACTGCCTCGATGATCGGAAGGATCAGGTCGCGGCCGTCGCTGGTGGCGGTGATGTCCAGGAAGGTGAGTTCGTCGGCGCCCTGGGCGTTGTAGCGCGCCGCGATCTCCACCGGATCGCCGGCGTCGCGCAGTTCGACGAAATTGACGCCCTTGACGACGCGGCCGCCGGTGACGTCCAGGCAGGGAATGATTCGCTTGGCAAGCATGGGCTTCGGTACAGAAAAGAAGAGTTCAGACGAGGGTCAGCTCTTGCCAACCCCTCCATTGGGCGCCGCCGAAGAGTTGCACGGGTTCGTCGATGCGGGCGGCTTCCACGCACAACATGTGGCGCCAGCCGTCGTCGGGCATGCCTGCCAGCTTGGCACAAAGCTGCGCACCCGGGTTCCAGACCACCGTTTCGGTGCAACTGGCACTTTGCGTGATCGCCAGGGTGCCGCTCGGCTGCAGCAAGCGCAGGCTGTGCGAGGGCGCCGCGTAGACGCTGTCGAATTCGGACTCGAAGCGCAATGCCGGCGCCATTTCCACATGCCGGTCGTCTCGCACCGCATCCCAGCGGTTGGCGCCTTGCAGCCCCTCGAGGCGGGCCTGGCCGATGTCCTCCACCCGCAGGTAGGTGTGCAGGGCCGCGGCAAAGCTCCAGGGCGCCGAGCCGGTGTTGTCCACGGTCAGGGTCGCGCGCAGGCTGCCGGGCTTCAACGCCACCTGCAGGCGGGCGCGGAAGGCATGCGGCCAGAAGGCGCGCGTCGCATGACCGTCGTGCAGCAGCAGCGCCAGTTCGCCGGATTCGGCCTCGCCCCGGGACTCGGGCTGCCAGGCCAGGTTGCGGGCAAAGCCATGCTTGGGCAGGGAGCCGCGCTGGTTGAACTGCGGAAAGCAGATCGGCACCCCGCCGCGGATGGCGCTGTGGCCGTCCATCAGGGCCTTCGGGCTGAGGTAGAGGCGCTCGGCGCCCCCGCTGGCCCACGACAGCACCTGGGCGCCATGCAGCGCCACCACGACGGCGTCGCCTTCGGGCAGCGCCAGGCGCAAGGCCGGCAGGCCATGGAATTCAAGGGCTTGGATGGGCATACCTGGATTCTAGGGACGCCGCGTGCCGTCCCCTCGACATTGCGGCGCCGGCGAATTTCGCTTGAAATGCGGCTGCCGGGGCTTCGCTGCTCTTTCAAGGAGGGACAACGCATGCGCAAACTGCCACCCGCCGTCTGGATCCTGATCGCCATGGTGCTCGGCATCGTCGTGGGCTACATGATCTTCGTCAGCTTTCCCGACCACAAGACGGCCACGGAGATTGCCGGGTACATCTCGCTGATCTCGGATGTCTTCCTGCGGCTCATCAAGATGCTGATCGGCCCGCTGGTGTTCTCCACCCTGGTGGTGGGCATCGCGCACATGGGCGACGCGTCGTCGGTAGGGCGGGTGTTCGGCAAGGCGCTGGGCTGGTTCATCACCGCCTCGCTGATCTCGCTGGTCCTGGGGCTGTTCATGGCGAACCTGCTGCAGCCAGGGCGCGATCTCGGGCTGCCGCTGCCCGACATCGGCGCCTCTGCCAACCTGGCGACCTCCAAGTTCACCTTGAAGGACTTCGTCACCCACCTGGTGCCCAAGTCCTTTGCCGAATCCATGGCCAACAACGAGATCCTGCAGATCGTGGTGTTCTCGATGTTCTTCGGCGTTGCCCTCGCCTCGCTGGGCGAAAAGGCGAGAACCTTGATCTCCGCCGTCGACGAGCTCGCGCACGCCATGCTGAAGATCACTGGCTACGTGATGAAGCTCGCGCCGTTGGCGGTATTTGCCGCCATGGCCGCCACTGTGGCGGTGAACGGGCTGGATATTCTGCTCAAGTTCGCCGTCTTCATGGGCGATTTCTATATCAGCCTCTTCCTGCTGTGGGCCATCCTGGTCTTCGCCGGCTGGGTCTTCCTCGGGCGGCGGGTGTTCAAGCTGCTGGTGCTGATCAAGGAGGCCTTCCTGCTGTCCTTCGCCACCGCCAGTTCCGAGGCGGCCTATCCGAAGATCCTCGACGCGCTAGACCGCTTCGGCGTCAAGCGCAAGATCTCCAGCTTCGTGATGCCGATGGGCTACTCCTTCAACCTGGACGGCTCGATGATGTATTGCACCTTCGCGGTGCTCTTCATCGCGCAGGCCTACGGCATCGAACTGTCGCTCGGCACACAGATCACCATGCTCCTGATCCTGATGCTCACCTCCAAGGGCATGGCCGGCGTGCCGCGCGCCTCGCTGGTGGTGATCGCGGCCACGCTCAACCAGTTCAACATCCCGGAAGCGGGTCTCTTGCTGATTCTGGGCATCGACACCTTCCTGGACATGGGCCGCTCGGCCACCAATGCGGTCGGCAACTCCATCGCCACCGCGGTAGTCGCCAAGTGGGAAGGCGAACTGCTGCCCGAGGCCGAGGCCGAGGCCAACGCCCTGACTCTGGACACAACGGAGCCCCAGGCCGCGCACGGCTGAACGGAACAAGCGCCATGTCCACCTTGTATGCCTGCGCCATGAGCCGGCGCGCCGCCTGGATGCTGGCGGCCCTGCTGGGCAGCCTGCTGCCGCTCGCCGCGCGGGCGGAACTGAGGCCCGACGCCACGCCGCCCACCGTTGCGCCGGCGCCGGCAGAACTTGTCGGCACGCTGGCCAAGGTGCGCACCAGCGGCAGCATCGCGCTGGGTTATCGCGAGTCGTCGGTGCCTTTTTCTTATCTCTCGCCGCGCAACGAGGCGATCGGTTATTCGGTCGAGTTGTGCAAGGCACTGGTGGGTTCGATCGAGGACGCGATCAACAAGAGCCTGGCGATCCGCTGGGTGCCGGTGACGGCCGCCTCGCGCATCGAGGCGGTGGAGCGCGGCCAGATCGACCTGGAATGCGGCTCGACCACCAACAACCTGGAGCGCCAGAAGCGCGTGGCCTTCTCGCCCACCACTTTCGTCTCGGGCACCAAGCTGATGGTGAAGCGGGGCTCGCCGGTACGCTCCTTCCGCGACCTGGCGGGCAAGAGAGTGGCGGTGACGGCCGGCACCACCAACGAGAAGACCCTGCATGAGCTGAACGCCAAGTTCAAGCTCGGCATGGCGATCGTCGCCTCGCCCGAGCACGCGCAGTCCT
Organism: Variovorax sp.; assembly: GCA_035476655.1. Classification (GTDB taxonomy): domain Bacteria; phylum Pseudomonadota; class Gammaproteobacteria; order Burkholderiales; family Burkholderiaceae_C; genus Variovorax. The sequence continues at coordinate 15,473 of DATILH010000018.1, read as the reverse complement.
TCGACCTGGTGGCAAAGGGTCAGGCCGAGGCTTTCGCCACCGACGACGTACTGCTCTACGGCCTGATCGCCCAGCGCGGGGCCAAGGCCGACTTCATGGTGCTGGGCGACTTCCTGTCCTACGACCCCTACGGCATCATGTTCCGCAAGGACGATCCGCAGTTGGCCAAGGTAGTGCAGGACGCCTTCCAGATCCTGGCCGAGGACGGCGAGATCGAGCGTCAGTACAAGCGCTGGTTCTTGCGCCGGCTGCCCGGGGGCACCAGCATCGACCTGCCGATGAGCGCACAGCTCGTCAGCATCATCGAATCGATGGCGGCGAAGACGGAGAAATAGCTAGGAAGCGTCGGCCAAGGAGTCGGCGCGGGCCTGGGCGGCGGCGAAATCGAGGTCGCCGGTGTAGATCGCGCGACCGCAGATCACGCCTTCGACGCCTTCGTCCTCGACGGCGCACAGCTGCTCGATGTCCTGCATGCCCGACAGGCCGCCCGAGGCGATCACGGGAATCGTGAGCGCCTGCGCCAGGCGCACCGTGGCCTCGATGTTGATGCCCGAGAGCATGCCGTCGCGGCCGATGTCGGTGTAGATGATCGATTCGACGCCGTAATCCTCGAACTTCTTGCCCAGGTCGGCCACTTCATGGCCGGTGAGCTTGCTCCAGCCGTCAGTGGCGACTTTGCCGTCCTTGGCGTCCAGGCCGACGATGATGTGGCCACCGAAGGCGCTGCAGGCATCCTTCAGGAAGCCTGGGTTTTTCACCGCGGCGGTGCCGATGATCACGTAGCGCAGGCCGTCATCGATGTAGCGCTCGATGGTGTCCAGGTCGCGGATGCCGCCACCGAGCTGCACCGGGATGTCTTCACCCACCTCGCGCAGGATCGCCTTGATCGCGACGTGGTTCTGCGGCTTGCCGGCAAAGGCGCCGTTCAGGTCGACCAGATGCAGGCGGCGCGCACCGGCTTCGACCCACTTTCTCGCCATGGCGGCGGGGTCTTCGCTGAAGATGGTGGATTGCTCCATGTCGCCCTGCTTCAGGCGAACGCAGCGGCCGTCTTTGAGATCGATTGCGGGAATCAACAGCATGGCAAGGGCACCCCGGCAGGGGGCTCAGGGGTTCCAGTGGAGAAAGTTTCTATAGAGCTGCAACCCGAAGTCCGCACTTTTCTCTGGGTGGAACTGGGTCGCAAAAATATTATCGCGGGCAACGGCGGCGGTAAAGCGCTCGCCGTACTCGGCCTCCCCGACGCTGTGGATGGCGTTCGAAGGCCGCGCGTAGAAGCTGTGCACGAAGTAGAAATACGCGTTGTCCGGCACCTTGGCCCACAAGGCGTGCGGCTGCGCCTGGCGCACTTCGTTCCAGCCCATCTGCGGCACCTTGTAGCGGCTGCCGTCGGGCTGCAGGCGGCCTTCCAGCTCGAACTTGACCACCCGTCCGGGGATGAGGTCCAGCCCGTCGGTGCCGCCCTCCTCGCTGTGCGACAGCAGCATCTGCATGCCCACGCAGACACCGAACAGCGGCTTGCTGGCGGCTGCTTCCAGCACAGATTCGAGCAGGCCGGATTCGCGCAGTTCGCGCATGCAGTCGGGCATGGCGCCTTGGCCCGGCAGCACGACGCGCGTGGCGGCGCGCACCACCTGCGGATCGGAGGTGACGAAAACCTGCACGCCGACCTCATCGGCGGCGTGCTGGACGGCCTGCGACACCGAGCGCAGGTTGCCCATGCCGTAGTCGACGACGGCAACCGTGTTAGCCATGCGTCCTGCTAGCGAAAAACTGCAACATCGTCGCGGGAAGGCTGGTGTGGACTAGAGCGAGCCCTTGGTCGAGGGGATGACGCCGGCGGAACGCGGATCGAGTTCCAGCGCCGCGCGCAAGGCGCGGGCGAAGGCCTTGAACACGGTCTCGCACTGGTGATGCGCGTTGACACCCTTGAGGTTGTCGATGTGCAAAGTGACGAAGGCGTGGTTCACGAAACCCTGGAAGAACTCGTAGGTGAGCTGGCTGTCGAAGCTGCCGATCATGCCACTGGTGAAGGGGACATCCATCACCAGGCCCGGGCGGCCGGAAAAATCGATGACGACACGAGACAGCGCCTCGTCCAGCGGCACGTAGGCATGGCCGTAGCGGCGGATGCCCTTCTTGTCGCCCACGGCCTTGGCCACCGCCTGGCCCAAGGTGATGCCGACGTCTTCCACCGTGTGGTGGCCGTCGATGTGCAGGTCGCCCTTGCAGTCGATGAAGAGGTCGATCAGGCCGTGGCGGGCGATCTGGTCGAGCATGTGGTCGAAGAAGCCGATGCCGGTGGACAACTGCGCCTTGCCGCTGCCGTCCAGGTTGACGCGCACCAGGATCTTGGTTTCGGCGGTGTTGCGCTCGACCTCGGCCGTGCGCGCGCCGGCGACGCTGGTAACTGCTTCGGGAGCCGTGGGGGTGTTCATAGGGATTGTTCGAGGGCCGCCAGCATCTGGCCATTCTCTTCGGAGGTTCCGACCGTCAGGCGCAGGCAATTGGCCAGCAATGGGTGCATTTTAGAAACGTTCTTGACCAGCACGCCGCGAGCCTTCATGCCCTCGAAGGTCTTGCTGGCATCGGGCACGCGCACCAGGATCATGTTGGCCTCGCTGGGCCAGCTCTTCACCGCGTTCATGCGGCCCAGGGTCAGGAAGATGCGCTCGCGCTGGGTTCGGATCTCCTTGGCCTGCTCGGCAAAGACACCGGCATGCTCGAGCGCGAAGAGCGCGCACTCGCAGTTGAGCACGCTGACGTTGTAGGGCGGGCGCACCTTGTCGACCTCGGAAATCAGCGCCGCCGGCCCCATCAGGTAGCCCAGGCGCACACCGGCCAGGCCGAACTTGCTGAGCGTGCGCATCAGCAAGACGTGCTGATGGCGGGCCGCCCGCTCGAGGTAGCTGCGAGCGGCAAAGGGCTGGTAGGCCTCGTCGATCACCACCAGGCCGCCCTGCGCACCCTGAGCATCGATCAGGCGGTCGATCACCGCGTCGTCCCACAGGTTGGCGGTCGGGTTGTTGGGGTAGGCCAGGTAGACGATGGCCGGACGCTCGCGCTCGATCGCCGCCAGCATGGCGGCCTCGTCAAGCTCGAAGTCGGCCGTGAGGGGCACGCCGACGAAGCGAAGGCCCTGAAGCTGGGCGCTCATGGCGTACATCACGAAGCCAGGCACCGGCGCCAGGATGGTGGCGCCCGGCAGGTGGCAGGCCATGGCCAGCAGCGAGATCAGTTCGTCGGAGCCGTTGCCCAGCATCAGGCCAAAACCATCCGGCAGGCCGGCATGGCTGGCCAGCGCGCGCTGCAGATCGGGGCCGCGCTCACCCGGGTAGCGATTGATGGCGAGTTGGCCCAGGCGTCGGCCCAGTTCGACCTGCAGTTCGGGCGGCAGGCCGAAGGGGTTTTCCATGGCGTCCAGCTTGACCAGGCCGCGCGCGTCCTGCACCGCGTAGGCATGCATGGACTGCACGTCGGCGCGGATGCGTTGCAGGGGGGAAGCAGGTTTGGCAAGTGCGTTCATGGGATTTCAATGGGTGCAGCGGAAGCTGTTTTGCAGGGCGGCCTTGACCACCAGTTGCACCGGCATGTCGGCCTCGTAGCTATCGCCGTGGCGGCTGAGTTCGGACTGGTAGAGCGAGCGGGCCATGGTGGGTTCGAAGCGTCGGCCTTCCACGCAAAAGGGGGGCTTCTGGCCATTGCGCAGCGCCGTTTCGCTGGCTTCGCGCAGGCCCTCCATCACGCCGACCAGGTAGTAGCTCGCGTAGATCTTGCCGTCCTTCTCATTGGCCTCGAGGGTGCGCATTTCGCGGATGCTCATGGCTTGGGCGCTCGCGGCCAGCAACAGCCAGGCAAGCGGCAGCGCCAGGAATGCGCTCAGGCCCTTCATGTTCAACCCAACCGCAGGCGAGCAGCTTCGGCATGGGCCTGCAGGCCCTCGCCTTCGGCCAGGGTCACTGCGATCGGGCCCAGCACCTGGGCGCCGGCCTGGCTCACTTCGATCAGGCTGCTGCGCTTCTGGAAGTCGTACACGCCCAAGGGGCTGGAAAAACGCGCGGTGCCGCTGGTGGGCAGCACATGGTTCGGGCCGGCGCAATAGTCGCCCAGGCTTTCGCTGGTGAAGGCGCCCAGGAAGATGGCGCCGGCGTGGCGCAGGAGCGGCTCCCAGCGCCCCGGCTCGCTGCTGCTCACCTCCAGGTGCTCGGGGGCGATGCGGTTGCTGATCTCGCAGGCCTCTTCCATGCTCTTGGTGTGGATCAGGGCGCCGCGGCCATTGAGCGAGGCGGCGATGATCTCGGCGCGCGACATGGTGGGCAGCAGCCTGTCGATGGCCTGCTGCACCTGCTCGATGTAGGCGGCGTCGGGGCAAAGCAGGATGCTCTGGGCCAGCTCGTCGTGCTCGGCCTGGCTGAACAGGTCCATCGCCACCCAGTCGGCAGGCGTCGTGCCGTCGGCCAGGACCAGGATCTCGCTCGGGCCGGCGATCATGTCGATGCCGACGGTGCCGAAGACCCTGCGCTTGGCGGCGGCGACATAGGCGTTGCCGGGGCCGGTGATCTTGTCGACCGCCGGCACCGTGGCGGTGCCGTAGGCCAGCGCGGCGACGGCCTGGGCGCCGCCGATGGTGAAGGCACGGGTCACGCCGGCCACATGGGCGGCGGCCAGCACCAGCGGATTCTTCTCGCCGCCAGGGGTGGGCACCACCATGATGATCTCGCCCACGCCGGCCACCTGGGCGGGGATGGCATTCATCAGCACGCTGGAGGGATAGGCCGCCTTGCCGCCCGGCACGTAGATGCCGACCCGGTCCAGTGGCGTGACCTTCTGGCCCAGCAGGGTGCCGTCTTCGTCGCGGTAGCTCCAGCTTTCGCCGCAGGCCTTCTTCTGCGCCTCGTGGTAGCTGCGCACCCGGCGCGCGGCCGCTTCGAGTGCCTGGCGCTGCACCGGGGGCAAGCCATCGAAGGCGGTGCGCAGCTCAGCCGCACCGAGCTCCAGCGCCTGCATGCCGGCGGCGTCGAGGCGATCGAAGCGCGCGGTGTACTCGAGCACCGCCGCGTCGCCGCGCCGGCGCACGTCTTGCAGGATGTCTGCCACGCGCTGCTCGATGGCCGCGTCGGTCTCGGCCGACCAATGCAGCCGCGCCTTGAAGTCGGCTTCAAAGCTGGCGGAGGCGGTCGACAGACGCGCGGGAGCGGCGGCGAGAGTCATGGGATCAGGTGTTGGGAAGCGCCTTGGCAAAGGCATCGATGATGTGGCGGATCGGCTCGCGCTTGAGCTTGAGCGCCGCCTGGTTCACCACCAGGCGGGCGCTGATGTCCATGATGCGCTCGACTTCCACCAGGTGGTTGGCCTTGAGCGTGTTGCCGGTCGACACCAGGTCGACGATGGCATCGGCCAGGCCGGTGAGCGGCGCCAGCTCCATGCTGCCGTAGAGCTTGATCAAGTCCACGTGCACGCCCTTGCTGGCGAAGAACTCGCGCGCCAGGCCGACGTACTTCGTCGCCACCTTGATGCGCGCGCCCTGGCGCACGGCCGTCGCGTAGTCGTAGTCGCCGCGCACCGCCACGCTCAGGCGGCAGGCGGCGATCTTCAGGTCCAGCGGCTGGTACAGGCCCTGGTTGCCATGTTCGAGCAGCACGTCGAGCCCGGTCACGCCCAGGTCGGCGCCGCCGTATTGCACATAGGTCGGCACGTCGGAGGCACGAACCAGCACCACGCGCACGTCGGGTCGTGTGGTGGCCAGGATCAGCTTGCGCGATTTCTCCGGGTCTTCGGTGACCTCGATGCCGGCCGCAGCCAGCAGCGGCATCGTCTCTTCGAAGATTCGGCCCTTGGAAAGCGCGAGCGTGATCACGCTACGGCTCCCGTGACGCGCTCGATGTCGGCACCGAGGGCGCGCAGCTTGCTCTCCATGCGGTCGTAGCCGCGGTCCAGGTGGTAGATGCGGTCGACCAGGGTCTCGCCCTCGGACACCAGGCCGGCGATCACCAGGCTGGCGGAGGCGCGCAGGTCGGTCGCCATCACGGTGGCACCGGAGAGTTGTTGCACGCCTTCGATCACGGCCACCTTGCCGTCGGTCTGGATCTTGGCGCCCAGGCGCAGCATCTCGTCGACGTGCATGAAGCGGTTCTCGAAGATGGTCTCGGTGACGCGCGAGGTGCCCTCGGCGATCACGTTGAGCGCCATGAACTGGGCCTGCATGTCGGTCGGGAAGCCCGGGTACTCGGTGGTGCGAAAGCTCTGCGCCTTCAGGCGGCCATTGGCGCGAACGCGAATGCCTTCTTCCACGGCAGTCACTTCGGCGCCGGCTTCGCGCAGTTTCTCGATCACCGCGTCCAGGTGGTCCGCGCGGCCATGGCGCAGCAGCACGTCGCCGCCGGCAGCCGCCACCGCACACAGGAAGGTGCCGGCTTCGATGCGGTCGGCCACCACCTTGTGGGTGCAGCCATGCAGGCGCTCCACGCCCTGGATGCGGATGCGGCTGGTGCCGTGGCCATCGATCTTCGCGCCCATGGCGATCAGCATCTCGGCCAGGTCGCTGATTTCGGGCTCCTGGGCGGCGTTCTCCAGCACTGTCTCGCCCTCGGCCAGCGCAGCGGCCATCAGGAAATTCTCGGTCCCGGTGACCGTGACCATGTCGGTGGTGATGCGCGCGCCATGCAGGCGGGTGTGGCCCTTCTGCAGGGTGGCAACCATGTAGCCGTGTTCGACGGCGATCTCGGCGCCCATCAGGTGCAGGCCCTTGATGTGCTGGTCGACGGGGCGCGAGCCGATGGCGCAGCCACCTGGCAACGAAACCTTGGCATGGCCGAAGCGGGCGATCAGCGGGCCCAGGGCCAGCACGGACGCGCGCATTGTCTTGACCAGCTCATACGGCGCCTCGGGGTTGGTGAGGTCGCGCGCGTCGAGGCGCACGATGCCGTTGTCATCGCGCTCGGCGGTGACACCCATGTTGCGCACCAGCTTGAGCATGGTGGACACGTCTTGCAGGCGTGGCACGTTGTGCAGGGTGACCGGCTCGTTGGTGAGCAGCGCCGCGCACAGTTCGGGCAGCGCGGCGTTCTTGGCGCCGGAAACGGGGACTTCGCCGCGGAGCTGGCGCCCGCCGCGAATCAGCAATTTGTCCATGAATGAAAAAGTCCTAGCGCGGTTGCGCGGCCCACTCGGCCGGCGTAAAGGTTTTCATCGAGAGCGCATGCACCTCGTCGGTGTGCATTTTCTCACCGAGTGTCTTGTAGACGCGCTGGTGGCGCTGGATGGCGCGTTTGCCCTCAAATTCGGCCGAGACGATGGTGGCATACCAATGCCGTCCGTCGCCTTCCAGCGCGATGTGTTCGCAGGGCAGGCCGGCGGCGATGATGGATTGCAGTTCTTCGGCGGTCATAAGGTTGTTCAGCCCCGGATCTTGTAGCCGATGCGCAAGAGGTGGACGGCCAGCGCGCTGATCAGCAGCCAGGCACTGCCGACGATAGCCAGACTCAGCCAGGGCGAGGCGTCGCTGACGCCGAAAAAGCCGTAGCGAAAGCCGTCGATCATGTAGAAGAAGGGATTCAGGTGACTCACCTTCTGCCAGAAGGGCGGCAGCGAATGGATGGAATAGAACACGCCGGACAGGAAGGTCATCGGCATGATCAGGAAGTTCTGGAATACCGCCATCTGGTCGAATTTCTCCGACCACAGGCCGGCAATCAGGCCAAGGGTGCCGAGCATGGCGGCGCCCAGCACCGCGAACACCAGGATCCACAGCGGCGCGACGAAGCCCGGCGCGGCAAAAAAGGCGCAGACGGCGAACACACCAAGGCCCACGGCCAACCCGCGCACGACCGAGGAGCCCACATAAGCGGCAAACCACCCCCAGTGCGACAGCGGCGTGAGCAGCACGAACACCAGGTTGCCCATGATCTTGCTCTGGATGAGCGAGGACGAACTGTTGGCGAAGGCGTTCTGCAGCACGCTCATCATCACCAGGCCGGGGATGAGGAAGGCGGTATAGCTGACGCTGCCGTAGACCTTGACATGGTCTTCCAGCACATGGCCGAACACCATCAGGTAGAGCACCGCAGTGAGCACCGGCGCGCCCACGGTCTGGAAGCCGACTTTCCAGAAGCGCAGCACTTCCTTGTAGAGCAGCGCGCGCCAGCCGACGGCCGTGATCATCATGTGAGCCCCCTCGCTCGGCACTTCGTGTCCTCGCTGCCCCCCGAGGGGGTGTTCGCTTGCTTGGGGCGGCCCGGCGCTGCACTCATCGCGCCACCTCCAAGGGGGTCTGCTCGCCGGCCATCAGGTCGATGAAGACATCTTCCAGGTCTGCCTTGCGCATCTCGACGTCCTCCACCGCCAGGCCGGCCTGCCTGATCGCCGCCAGCAGTTGCTCGACCTCGTGCGCGTTCTGCGCAGGCAGCTGGACGATGCGGCCGGTGATGCGCGCGTTGCGGGCGATCTCCCAGGGCAACTGGCCGTCGGTCTTGAAGCGCAGCACATTGCTGGCAGCCGAGCGCAGAAGCTCGCTGGTACGGTCCAGCGCGATCACGCGGCCCTGCTTGAGCATGGCGATGCGGCTGCACAGGGCCTCGGCCTCTTCCAGGTAGTGGGTCGTCAAAAGCACGGTGCTGCCCTGCTTGTTGAGCTTGGCGACGAACTGCCACAGCGTCTGGCGCAGCTCGACGTCGACGCCGGCCGTGGGCTCGTCCAGCACGATCACCGGCGGCTTGTGCACCAGCGCCTGCGCCACCAGCACCCGGCGCTTCATGCCTCCGGAGAGCTGGCGCATGTTGGCATTGGCCTTGTCGGCCAGTCCCAGGCTCGTCAGCAACTCGTCGATCCAGTCGTCGTTGTTGCGGATGCCGAAGTAGCCGGACTGGATGCGAAGCGCCTCGCGCACGTTGAAGAAGGGGTCGAACACCAGCTCCTGCGGCACCACGCCGAGTTGGCGCCGCGCCTCGGCAAACTGGGCCTGCACGTCGAAGCCGTGAACGCGCACTGCGCCTGCCGTGGGCCGAGACAGGCCGGCCAGGATGCTGATGAGAGTGGTCTTGCCGGCGCCGTTGGGGCCCAGCAGGCCGAAGAACTCACCGTCTTCGATGTCGAAGCCGACCTCGTTCAGGGCTTGCAAGCCCGTCTTGCCTTGGGCACGTTGCTGGCGCGAGGGGGGATAAGTCTTGGATACAGACTGAAACGAGATGGCGGGCATGGGAGGCCGCGATTTTACGGGCCCGGGGATATCCCCGCCCCGCAGCGGCCACCGCGCCTGGGTTCAGGGCGCGGCCGGGAGCAGCGCCGCCACGCCGTAGAGCGATGCCAACTCACGCAGCGGCGCCGGTAGCGCCTTGACCGCAAAACCGCGGCCCAGGGCCACGGTTTCGCGCCGGCATTCGAGCAGCACCGCCAAGGCGGAGGAATCGAACCGGGTCAACGCGCTCGCGTCGACCACAGTCGACGAGCCGTTGCGCCCCGCCACGCCCTGCTGCAGCATGCGGATGCAGGCCGGGACCTCGTCGTGCGTGAGCTTGGCGGGCAGGACCAGCATCATGGCCATCGTTTCCTATCGAACCTCAGCTCTTGGCAGAGGCGCTCGACTTGTTGCGCGCGACCAGGGCGGCAATCAGCCCGTCGATGCCCTTGCTGTTGATCTCCTGCGTGAACTGGCTGCGGTAAGTGTCGACCAGCCAGATGCCCATCACGTTCAGGTTGTAGATCTTCCAGCCGCCGAATTCGCCCGGCGTCTTTTCCAGGCGGTAGTCAAGCTGCACCGGCTCGCCGCTGCCGCGCACCTCGGTACGAACCAGCACTTCCTTGTCGTCGGCCGAGCCGCGGAAGGGGCGCACCGTGACCTCCTGGTCAGTCACCTGGTCGAGCGCGCCGGCGTAGGTGCGCACCAGCAGGGTCTTGAATTCGTCCTGAAGGCGCTTTTGCTGCTCCGGCGTCGCCTCGCGCCACTTCGGACCGACGGCCGAAGCGGTCATGCGCTGGAAGTTGACGTTGGGCATGATCTTCGTGTCGACCAGCAGCATGATCTTGTTGATGTCGCCGGCCTTGATCGACTTGTCGGTCTTCAGCGTCTGCAGCACGTCCGTCGTGAGGCGCTTGACCAGCACGTCCGGCGCCTCGTCGGCCGCCCGGGCAGATGGTGCGAGGCCGATGGCCGCGCCGACCAGCAGCGCACTGGCCAGCAGCAGGCGGCCAAAGCCGCGGCGTTGAAGTAGAGCAGGCGTCGTCTTGTTGTTCATGATGTGAAAAGTCCCTTGTGTGTTGGCATGGATGTTCCAGCCACTTTAGGGGCAATGCGGTGCGCGAGGTTCCCGTAGGGATGTAGGCGCGCGCCGCACCCCCTATTCGTCGTCCGGCGGATTGCCGTCGTAGACGTCGTTGCGCCGGCGCTGCAGGAAAACATCGCGCGTCAGCGAATACTTGTCGAGTGCCGCGTCGCGCAGCAGGCGGTCGACCTTCAGGAGGTCGGCCCGGGCATCCACCAGGCGCAATGCGTACATGGAATTGCGCAGGGGAATGTTGTCTACGTTGGAGATCAGGCCGCCCACGTAGTCGACCGGCAGGGCCGCCGTATCGCGCACGGTGGACGGCCCCAGGATCGGCAGCACCAGATAGGGCCCGGGCCCCACGCCCCAACGGCCGAGGGTCTGGCCGAAGTCCTCCCGATGCCGCTCGATGCCGGCCTCGCTGGCCACATCGAGGAAGCCGCCCACCCCGAAGAAGGTGTTGACGTTCACCCGCATGAAGGTCTGCGCACTCTGCTGGCCGCGCAACTGCATCACGCTGTTGGCGAAGCTCCAGACGTCCGTGAGGTTGTTGAAGAAGTTGTTGACGCCGGTGCGCAGCAGTTGCGGAACCACCTTCTCGTAGGCGACCGCAATCGGACGCATGACAGCCTCGTCCACCACGTCGTTGAAACGCGTCACGCCGCGGTTGAAGCCCTCCAGCGGGTCGGCCGGATTGGCCTCCTGCGCGCTAGCGCCGCCGGCCAGGCAAGCGGCGGCAATGGCAATGGCGGCCGCGCGTCTGGCGCGGCGCTTCATCGAATGTGACGTCATTTCTTGTTGTTGGAGGCGGCCGAACTGCCTTCGGCGGCCTTGCTATAGAGAAATTGGCTGATCAGGTTTTCCAGCACCACCGCCGACTGCGTCGCGCTGATGGAGTCGCCCGCCTGCAGGTTCTTGTCGTCGGCGCCAGCCTCGATGCCGATGTACTGTTCACCGAGCAGGCCGCTGGTCAGGATCTTGAGCGAGCTGTCCTTGGGGAAACTGTAACGGCTTTGCAACGCAAGCGTGACCGAGGCCTGGAAATTCTTGTCGTCGAAAGTGATGGATTCAACACGCCCGACCACCACGCCGGCGCTCTTGACCGCCGTTTGCGGCTTGAGGCCACCGATGTTGTCGAAGCGCGCCGTCACCTTGTAGCTGCTCTGGAAGTTCAGGCTCAGCAGATTGGCCGACTGCAGCGCCAGAAAGAGCAAGGCGGCGGCGCCGATCAGGACGAAGAGCCCCACCCAGATGTCGTTCTTGGAACGTTGCATTTTTGAGAACCTCTCTACTCTTCAGATGCTGAACATCATCGCGGTGAGGATGAAATCCAGCCCCAGCACCGCCAGCGATGCCATCACCACGGTGCGCGTGGTGGCCCGTGACACGCCTTCGGGCGTGGGCAGCGCCTCGTAGCCCTGCAACAGGGCGATGAAAGTGACGGTGAAACCGAACACCAGGCTCTTGACGACGCCGTTGCCGACATCGCGCCAGACATCGACGCCGCCCTGCATCTGGCCCCAGAAGGCGCCCGGGTCCACACCCAGCATGAGCACACCCACGACGTAGCCGCCGATCACACCGACGGCACTGAACACTGCCGCCAGCAGCGGCATGGTGATGACACCGCCCCAGAAACGCGGCGCCAGGATGCGCTGCACCGGGTCGACCGCCATCATCTCCATCGCGCTCAACTGCTCGCCCGCCTTCATGAGGCCGATCTCGGCTGTGAGCGAAGTGCCGGCGCGCCCGGCAAAGAGCAGGGCCGCCACCACCGGGCCCAACTCGCGCACCAGGCCCAGGGCCACCAGCAAGCCCAGGGCGTCGGCCGAGCCGTAGCGCTGCAAGGTGTAGTAGCCCTGCAGCCCCAGCACGAAGCCGACGAACAGGCCCGACACCGCGATGATGGCCAGCGAGTAGTTGCCCAGGAAGTGGATCTGGTCGCGCACCAGGCCAAAGCGGCGCAGGCTCGCGGCGCCTTGCATCAGCAATTGCAGGAACAGCCGGCCGGCATTGCCCAGGTCGGCCAGCTTGGAGCGCACCGCGAAGCCCACGTCGGACGGGTTCCACAAGCTCATGCGCGGCCCCCGTTGGAATTGCCGAAGTCGTCCTGGACACTCACGCCCGGGTAGTGGAAATGCACCGGCCCCTCGGCCAGCGCATTGACGAACTGGTGGATCAACGGGTCTTTGCTTTCGCGCACCTCGGCCGGCGTGCCTTCGGCAGCCACTTTGCCATTGGCAAGGATCACCACATGGTCGGCAATGCCGAAAGTTTCTTCCAGGTCGTGCGAAACCACGATGCTGGTCAGGCCCAGCGAATCGTTGAGGCGCCGGATCAGTTGCGCCGCTGTGCCCAGCGAGATCGGATCGAGCCCGGCAAAAGGCTCGTCGTACATCACCAGTTCCGGATCGAGCGCGATCGCGCGGGCCAGTGCCACGCGCCGCGCCATGCCGCCGGAGACTTCGCTGGGCATCAAGTCGCGCGCGCCGCGCAGGCCGACCGCCTCCAGCTTCATCAACACAATGTCACGCACTAGCGCCTCCGGCAGCGCGGTGTGCTCGCGCAGCGGAAAGGCCACGTTGTCGAAGACGCTCATGTCGGTGAAAAGGGCGCCGAACTGGAACAGCATGCCCATGCGGCGCCGCGCCTTGTACAGGGCCGTCTGGTCCAGGCTGGCGACATTCTGGCCGTCGAACAGCGCCTCGCCGCGCTGGGCGCGCAGTTGGCCGCCGATCAGGCGCAGGGTGGTGGTCTTGCCGCCGCCCGAGGCGCCCATGATCGCCGTCACCCGGCCGCGGGGCACGCTGAAGGACACGCCGTCCAGGATGAGGCGCGTGTCATAGCCGAACACGAGGTTGCGGAATTCGACGAGATTGGAATTGGCCAAGTGATTCATCGAGCAAAAAACAAGCCGGGCGTTCCCGAAAGGGAATCCCGGCTCGCGGTGCACGATGATAAGGGAAGGCCGCGCGGGCCGGCCTTCTCAGCGCGGCAGGTCGCTATAGCCCATCAGGAACTCGTCCACAGCGCGCGCTGCCTGGCGCCCTTCGCGGATGGCCCAGACCACCAGCGACTGACCGCGGCGAATGTCGCCGGCGGCGAAGACCTTGGGCACGTTGGTGGCATAACCACCGACAAACTCGACCGTGGCCTTGGCATTGCCGCGCGCATCCTTCTCGACGCCGAAGGCTTCGAGCATGGGGGCGACCGGGCTGATGAAGCCCATGGCCAGCAGCACCAGGTCGGCCTTGAGCACCTGCTCGCTGCCCGGCACCTCCACCATCTTGCCGTCCTTCCACTCCACGCGAACGGTCTTCAAGCCGGTGATCTTGCCCTTCTCGCCGATGAATTCCTTGGTCGAGATGGCGAACTCGCGCTCGCAGCCCTCTTCGTGGCTGGAACTGGTGCGCAGCTTGATCGGCCAGTAGGGCCAGGTCATCGGGCGGTTTTCCTCGATCGGCGGCTGGGGCAGCAGTTCGAACTGGGTGACGCTGACAGCGCCGTGGCGGTTGCTGGTGCCCACACAGTCGGAGCCGGTGTCGCCGCCGCCGATCACGATGACGTGCTTGCCGGCAGCCGAGATCTGGCCCTTGACCTTGTCGCCGGCGTTGATCTTGTTCTGCTGCGGCAGGAACTCCATCGCGAAATGGATGCCATCCAGGTCGCGGCCGGGTACCGGAAGGTCGCGCGATTGCTCGGCGCCGCCGGTGAGGACCACCGCATCGAATTCCTTGTCGAGTTGCTCGGGCGTGACCGTTTCCTTGGCCCAGTTCGTGACCTTGGAGCCCTTGCCCAGCGGATCCTTGGCGGCGCCCACCACCACGCCGGTGCGGAACACCACGCCCTCGGCCTTCATCTGCTCGACGCGGCGGTCGATGTGCGACTTCTCCATCTTGAAGTCGGGGATGCCGTAGCGCAGCAGGCCTCCGATGCGATCGTTCTTCTCCAACAGGGTCACGTCGTGGCCGGCGCGCGCCAGTTGCTGCGCCGCTGCCATGCCGGCCGGGCCGGAGCCCACCACCGCGACCTTCTTGCCGGTCTTGTGGCGCGCAGGACGCGCGGTCACCCAGCCCTCGTCCCAGGCGCGGTTGATGATGGCGTGCTCGAGCGACTTGATGCCGACTGGGTCGTCGTTCACGTTGAGCACGCAGGCCGCCTCGCAGGGCGCGGGGCAGATGCGGCCGGTGAACTCCGGAAAGTTGTTGGTCGAATCAAGTATCGCGAAGGCGCTTTGCCAGTCGTCGCGATACACCAGATCGTTGAAGTCCGGAATGATGTTGTTGACCGGGCAGCCGCTGTTGCAAAAGGGCGTGCCGCAGTCCATGCAGCGCGCGCCCTGCACCTTGGCTTGCGCAGGCGTCAGGCCGACGACGAATTCCTTGTGGTGCTTGACACGTTCCTCGATGGGCTTGTAGCCCTCCTCGATACGCTCATGCTCCATGAAGCCGGTGATCTTTCCCATCGTGCTTTCCTTTAGTTCTTGTGTCGTGCTCAGGCCTTGGCCGTCTCGCGCGTGGCATGCGGCTCCAGGCCCACATGCGCGTTGTTGCCACTGCTGCTCGCTTCCACTTCGCGATCGTGGATCTCGGCCAGGGCGCGCTTGTACTCGTTCGGAAACACCTTGACGAAGCGGGTGCGCGCCGTCGCCCAGTGGTCCAGCAACTCGCGCGCGCGCTTGCTGCCGGTCCAGCGGTGGTGGTCTTCCAGCAGCTTGCGCAGCAGGGCTTCGTCGGTCTGGCCGCCGTGCCAGATGGCGCGCTTGACGCTCGCGGTCTGCTCGGCCGAGGTCAACACCTTGTCCAGCGAGACCATCGACATGTTGCAACGCGAGGCGAACTCACCGTCCTCGTCGTAGACGAAGGCGACGCCGCCGCTCATGCCGGCCGCGAAGTTGCGGCCGGTCTTGCCCAGCACCGCGACGGTGCCGCCGGTCATGTACTCGCAGCCGTGGTCGCCGGTGCCTTCGACGACCGCCGTGGCGCCCGACAAGCGCACCGCGAAGCGCTCGCCCGCCACGCCGCAGAGGAAGGCCTCGCCGGTGGTGGCGCCGTACAGCGCGGTGTTGCCGACGATGGTGTTGCGGATCGCTTCCCCGCGGAAGTCCAGGCTCTGGCGCACCACCACGCGGCCGCCCGACAGGCCCTTGCCGGTGTAGTCGTTGGCGTCGCCGATCAGGTAGAGCGTGATGCCGCGCGCCAGGAAGGCGCCGAAGGA
>DATILH010000017.1:0-5299 GCA_035476655.1 Variovorax sp. | reverse complement strand
ATCGACGACCCGCGCGCCTACCTGGTGGGCAAGCAGCTGCTGCAGGCCGGCAAGTCGCCGGACCCCGCGCAGTTGTCCGATCCGCAGTTCGACCTCAAGAGCCTCGTGGCGCGTCGAGAGCCCGCACCCGCGCAATAACGTTTTCCAGCTCGGCGCCGAGCGAGCCCACTTCGGTGAGGCTCGCGGCGTCGCTCACTTCGCCGATGTGCTGCTGGAAATGCTCGGGCGTCACGCCCTCCACATCTTCGCGCAGCCAACCCTGAGTGAGCGCCAGCGAGGCGCGCGCATAGCGGCCGGCCAGGGCCGAGATCGCCTGGCCGTTGAGCTTGCATTCCGAGCTCGCCAGGTACAGGGCGGCCGCCACCACCGAGTCGGTGGTCATGCGCGGGCCGAGCTCCTTTTGCATGCCCACGTTGTGAATGGCTTCGGCGCCGATCGCCGGGCTGTCGACCGTGATCATGGTGCGGGCGTAGGGCAGGATCGCGTTGACCTTGATGTTCAGGTCTTCGCCTTCCTTGGACAGCGCATTGGCCAGGCCCAGCAGACCCGCCTTGGCCGCGCAGTAGTTGCTGTTGCCCTGCATGCCGAAAGCGGCTGCCGAACTGGTGAACAGCACGCGGCCGTAGCGCCGCTCGGCCATGAACTTCCAGGCCGGCTGGGTGACATAGAAGGCGCCCAGCAGATGAACGTCGAGCACCTCCTTGACGTGCTCCAAGGGCATGGCGCCGAACATCGCGCGCCGCAGGAAGCCGGCGTTGTTGATCACGACGTCAACCGCGCCGAACTCGCGCAGCGCGGTGTCGGTGATGCCCTGCCCGCCCTCGGGCGTGGCGACGCTGTGATGGCTGGCCGCGGCCTTGCCGCCGTCGGCGCGAATCTGCGCGACCACCGCATCGGCCCACGGGCCCTCGGCGGTTCCAAGGCCGCCCAGGTCGTTCACGACGACAGCAGCGCCCCGCCGTGCCAGCTCCAGCGCATAGGCGCGGCCGATGCCGCGGCCGGCGCCGGTGACGATGGCCACCTGCCCCTTGAATGAAATGGGTTCCAAGACTGATTCCTCGAAGCTGGGTTCAGACGGGCGTCACGCGCAGGGGCAGCGACTTGAGCGTGCGCAGCGTGTTGATGCGCTTGAAGCCGGGGTGCTCGTCACCCAGCACCTCGAGCGTCTTCACGCGCCGGATCAACACCTTTAACAGGGCCTCGGTCTCGTACTTGGCCATCAGCAAGCCCAGGCACTTGGTGGCGCCGGTGCCGAACGCCATGTGCTGGGCCAGGCCGGCGCGCTTCATGTCATAGGTGTGCGGGTCGGGAAACTTGCGGGGGTCGTGGTTGGCGGCGGCGATGTACGCGCCCACCTTCACGTCGCCCTGCAGCTGCATGCCGCTCAGCTCGCAGCCCTGGGGCACGGTCACGCGGTGCATGACCCGCGCCGGCGACACCACACGCAAGGCCTCGTCGAAGGCCGCGAACACGCCCTCGGGGTGGGCGCGCAGCGCCTCCCATGCCGAGGGAGAGCGGCCCAGGTAGTACAGCGTCGCACCGGCGCCGGCGATCGTCGTGTCGAAGCCGCCGCGAAACAGCACCCGCACGAAGCCGACGGCCGTGCCAGGCCGGAACAGGCCGGTGTCTTCTGAGTCATAGATCTGCGCGCCCATGCCGCCGGGCACCATGTTCTCGCGCTTGAAAGCCTCGTCGAACTCGGGCAAATACGGCTCGATCTTCTTCTTCGCTGCCAGGTACAGGTCGTTCATCGGGCCGTTGGCATTGAAGTTCAGGTCGCCGAACAGCAGCACCGTCTCGGGGTTGACCTTGATGCCCACGGTCTGGGGAAATACCGAGAGGATGTAGGGCTCGACCAGGTCGTGCACGCCGTCGAACTCGCGCAGGTCGATCATCTTGTCGACCAGCTCCTCGGCCTTTTGCTCGAAGGTGCCCTTCATCGTGCGCAGGACCGCCGGCGACATGATCCGCAGCAGACCGCTGCGCACGCGCGCGTGCTCCTCGGGTTCGACTTCGAGCAGCGGGTTCTTGTCGCGCAGCGACTCGGGCTTGCGGATGTCGGTCAGGCCGACGCCCGCGGTGCACAAAAAGCGCTTGTCGTCGCCCAGCACCGCCTCGACCTCGGCGAACCGGCCCACCGCGTACATGTCGTGATGCTTGAGCCAGACCACCGGCCCCAGGTCCAGGATGGCCTCGTTGAAGCGCCGTGGATCGTCGATGTTCTCGTGCGCGTAGGGGTCGATGTCCAGCACCGGAACGCCGGCCATGTAGGAAGTTGAAGTCATGTGTGATCTCCTTTGATTCTCAATAGCCGGCATCTTGGTAGGGGCCTGAATCGCGGCAGTAGACGAGCAGGCTGCGCTTGTAGCTGCACACCAGCTCGCCGGTCTCGACAAAGCCGCGCGTCTCGACCTGCGCAATGCCCTGGCCCGGCCGCGAGCCCGACGGACGAAGCGCGCCCACCGTCGACTCGGCATAGATGGTCTCGCCGACGCGCACCGGGCGCGGCATCTGGATGTCGGTCCAGCCGAGGTTGGTGGCCACCCGGCCGAAGGTGCGCGTGCTCAGGGCGGTGACGACGCCCAGCACCAGCGGCTCGAACACGCAGCGCTCTTGCGGGCTGCTGCGCGCGATGAAGGCCGTGTCATGCCAGCGGGGGTTGATCTCCAGCGAGCGCAAGGCGTGCAGGCGGCTTTCTTCCATGTCGATGGTGCGGCCGGGCCAGTGCTCGAAGGTCTCGCCCTCGACCATGTCTTCGAAGACCAGGCCGGTCTGCTCGACCAGCACGCCGCCCTCGGCCTGCCGGTAGAGGCAAAAGCGCCGCTCCTGCGCGATCGGCGCGTCGGCCACATCTTCCGGGTGCCGCCCGCGGCGATAGACCTCGATGCGGCAGCTGATCTTGGCGAAGGTCTCGCCGCGCTGGTTGATGCCCATGATGGCCAGCGAGACGATGCCCACATCGGGGTCGCCGCTGTCCTGCAGGGCCAACACGACAGACTCCGAGTACAGCGTGTCGCCGCCGAACACGGGGCCGGTCAAGGCAATGCTCTCGATGCCCAGCAGGGCTCTGCGCCGGTACCAGCTGCGCGACACCATCCCCAGCAATCGCTGCACCGTCATCGTGCTGACGCCCAGCGGGCGCTTCCACTCGGTCTGGGCGGCGTAGCGGCTGTCGTAGTGCAGCTGCGCGTTGTTGAGAAACTCGACCGACTCTTCGCGGTTGTCCTGCTGCGAGACGTCAGTGCCGGGGCGATGACGGATATGCAGGCCCAGTTCGAGATCCTCGAAGCTCAGGCCGAATCGTTCCTTGTAGCGGGCCGCGCCCGTGCGCACATAACCGTATCTGCTCATGATGCAAAAGCTCCAGCAATCACAGGGCTTGCGGGCGCATCGCGCCCTGCCCCAGTCAATCGGCGCGCCAGCCGCAGCGTTCGCTCAGCTGCCAGCACCACGGGTTGGTCGATCATTTTTCCCTCAAGAACGCAGACGCCGCCCGCCGCGCGGGCCGAGGCCTCGACGACCTGGCGCGCGCGTTCGACCTGCAAGCACGAAGGAGAAAACGCCGTATTGATAGGGCCCACCTGGGCCGGATGAATGGCCAGCTTGCCGCGAAAGCCCAGCGCCTTGGCCGCGCTGGCCTCGCGCACGAGGCCAGCCTCGTTGCGCAGGTCCAGCCAGGGCACGTCCCATGCGGCGACCTGATGCATGGCGGCGGCCTGGACGATGCGGCTGCGCGCAAACAGCAGCGGCTCCCAGCTCATCTCGGCGCCCAGGTCAGCCGCGAGGTCGGCGCCGCCGAAGGCAAGCGCGCACACGGCCGGGTGCGCGGCGATGGCGTCGGCCGCAGCCAGGCCGCGGCCGCTTTCGATCAAGGCCACGATCGCGGGCGCGCTGCCGGGCCTGTGCAAGTGCGCGACGGCGAGCTCCACGTCGCCAAGCGACTCCACCTTGGGCAGCATGACCGCCGCCGGCATCGCACGCGTCTGGCGCAAGGCCAACAAGTCCTCCAGCCCGGCCAGGGTGTTGCAGTGGTTGATGCGCAGCACCCACACGGCCTGCCTCGCATGGCTGGACAGGAAGGCCAGCGCCGCTGCGCGCGCGCCGGTCTTGGCATCGGGCGCGACGCCGTCCTCCAGATCCAGCACCACCGCGTCGGCCTGCGAGGCGGCTGCCTTCAGGAAGCGCTCGGGCCGGTCCGCTGGCGCAAACAGCAAGCTGCGCAGGGCCGAGAGGTCCGCGTGGGGGGCAATGCTCATGATTCTTCCTGCAACTGCCGGCGCAATGTGGCCCGGTGAGCCGGGTGCGCGACATCGATCAGCGCCTGCGCCCTTTCGCCAACCGACAGGCCGCGCAGCCGCGCAATGCCCTGCTCGGTGACCACGAAGTCGACCGCCTGCCCCTGCAAGGTGGGCTGAGTGCGCGCGCCCAGGCGCGCCACCAGCCGGCTGCGTCCGTCGCGGGTCTGCGATGGCACGGCGATCACCGACGCGCCGCCCTCGCTGAAGTGGGCCGCGCAGGCAAAGTCTGCGAGCCCGCCGCCCGAAGCGATGCGAACGCCGTCGACGAATTCGGAATTGACCTGCCCGGCCATGTCGACCTCGAGCGCGGAGTTGATCGCCCAGAGCCGCTGCTGGCTCAACAAGGCGGCCGGATCATGGGTTTGGCGTACCGGCTGCAGCTGTGTCGCGGGACCCCATGACGCAGCGTGCGCGCCGCCATTTGCCATGATGCCCGTGGCCACATGCAGGCCGGCATCGCGCGATTTCGCGTGGCCGGTGATCGTGCCGTTGGCGATCAGTTCGCGCAGCGAGGGCATGAAGATACCCGAGTGCAGGCCCAGCGATTTCTTGCCAGCCAGCCCTGGCACAAGAGCCTCGGGCACGGCTCCCAAGCCCAGCTGCAGCGTCGCCTCATCCGGCACCAGCGAGGCCACCAGACGGCCGATCTCCAGCGCGGCAGCATCCGCGCCTGCGCGAGCGGTCGGCGCGCGCTCAGCCGCCGATTCGGCGCCCTGCACCACGATCTCGGCGCGGTCCCGCGCAAGGGCATGAACGCCACCAAAGCCGCGCTTGTCCTCGCGGGTATGGAGCTCGAACACGGCGGTGGCCTGGGTATCGAGCGCCGAGGGGGTGTAGCCCACCATGTCGCCGAAACCGACTTGCTCGGCGCTGTGCGCGGCCTGCACTTTCGCCAACACGATATCGACGGCAATGACGCCGGCGCGCAGCATGCGGTCGATGTCCCAGAGCGAATAGGACAACTGGTCGACGCGGCGGCTCCAGCGCCTGGGGACCGCGCC
>DATILH010000016.1:0-12440 GCA_035476655.1 Variovorax sp. | reverse complement strand
TCTTGGCCATAGGCGCCGACGAGTTGCATGCCGATGGGAAGGCCGTCGCGTGCGGGTTTGCACGGCACGGCCAGGGCGGGGAGGCCGGCGGCATTGACCCAGCCGGTGTAGACCGCGTGGCCGCGCGGGCCGACCTCCTGGCCGTCGATGCGGCTCGGAAAAGCCTCGTCGGCCTTCCAGGGCAGCGCGGCGGCCGAGGGCATGACGATCACGTCGAATCGCTCGAACAACGCCGCGCTGTCGCGCCGCAGCTGCCGCACACGTTCGACGATGGCCCACAGGCGCGTGGCCGGCACGTCGCGCCCCAGTGCCGCCATGTCGCGGTACTTGGGCGAAGCCGCCGCGGCCCACTCAGGATGGGCCTCGAACAGCCGCGCCAGGCCGACTTGGCCGATCTGCGGCCAGGCGCCGGCGAAGAAATCCAGGTCCAGCGGCAGCGCGCCCGACTCGACGTGGTGGCCGAGCGCCGCCAGCTGCTGCACGGCGCCGCCCACGCTGTCCGCCATTTGCGCATCGAGCGCGTTGCCGCCCAGCCGCTCCACATACAGCACCCGCAGCGGCCCATCGCGCGGCGGCGCTTCAGACGCCGCTTGCCGCGCGGCCAGCGAGTGCCGGTCCACCGCGACGGGGCCGCGCATGACGTTGAACAGCAGCCGCACGTCGGCGACGGTGCGGCCGATCGGGCCTATGACTTCGAAGTCGAGCAGCAGGCTGGGCAGGGCGTGCTCGCGCGGCACGGCGCCGAGCGAGGGCTTCAGACCGACCAACCCCGTGTGCGAAGCCGGGCGCCGGATCGAGCCGCCGCCGTCCTGGCCGATGGCCAGCGGGGCTATGCCGGCCGCCACAGCCGCCACGCCGCCGCCGGTCGAGCCGCCAGGGGTCAAGGCGGTGTTCCAGGGGTTGCCCGTCACGCCGAAAATCGGGTTGGCGGTGTAGCCTTCCAGCGCGAACTCCGGCACGTTGGTCTTGCCGATGATCACCGCCCCGGCGGCGCGGGCCCGCCCGACTGACAGCTCGTCTTGTTGCGTCGCGTGCTCGCGCAGCGCGGAACAGCCCCAGGTGGTGGGTAGGTCCTGTGTGTAGAGGCTGTCCTTGACCGTGATCGGCACGCCATCCAGCGGCGACAAGGCGCGGCCCTGCGCATGGCGCTCGCCAGAGGCTTTTGCGTCGGCCAGCGCCTGCGCGTCGCGCCGTGCGATCACCGCGTTGAGCCGCGGGTTCACGGCCTCCAGCCGCGCCAGGCTGGCCTGCACCGCGGCCAGCGGGGTGAGGCTGCCGTCACGAAAGCGGCGCTGCAGCTCGGTGGCCGGCAGTTGCCATGGCAGTCGGTCGTCCATGTCTCGTCGCTCCTTTACATGTGCGAGGGCAGCCAGGTCACGATCTGCGGGAACATCAGCAGCAAGATGGTGAACCCGATCATGATGGCCGCATAGGGCAGGGCGCCCCAGATCGCGTCGCCAATGCCGCCCTTGTCCGGCCTGATGCCGTGCACGACGAACAGGTTCATGCCCACCGGCGGCGTGATCAGGCCCAGCTCGCACATCAGCACGATGAAGATGCCGAACCAGATCGGGTCCACGCCCAGCGCCGTGGCGATCGGGTAGGTGATCGGGATGGTCGCCACCTGCATCGACAGCACGTCCATGAACATGCCCAGGATGAGATAGAACACCATCAGCGCCAGGATCAGGCCGGTGGCCGACAGGCCCAGGCCCGCCACCCACTTGGTCATCTGCTCGGCCACGCCAGTCAGGCTGATCGCCAGGTTCAGCACGAACGCCGCCGTCATGATCAACAGGATCATTCCGCTGACGCGCGCGGTCGAGATGAAGCAGTTGCGCAGCAGCTCGCGATTGAGCTTGCCCGACTGCCACACGAAGCCCATTGCCGCGACCACGCCCAGCGCGGCGCTCTCGGTCGTGGTGGCGATGCCGAAGTACAGGCTGCCCATCACGATGCCGAACACCACCACCGGCGGGATCAGGTGCACCAGGCTGCGCAGCTTGTCGGCCATCGGCACCTTGGCCTCGCGCATCACCTTGCCGCTGGCCAGGCTGGAGATCGCGATCCAGGCCATGAACGACGCCGTGAGCAGCAGGCCGGGGATGATGCCGGCGATGAACAGCTGGCCGATCGAGTTGTTGGTCAGCGAGCCGTAGACGATCATGTTCACGCTGGGCGGGATCAGGATCCCCAGGGTGCCGCCGGCGGCCAGGCTGCCCAGCGAGGCGCGCATCGAGTAGCCGCGCTTTTGCAGCGAGGGCAGGGCCACCGTACCCACCGTGGCGGCCGTGGCGACCGAGGAGCCGGAGGTCGCCGCGAACAGCGCGCAGCTGCCGATGTTGGTGTGCAGCAGGCCGCCGGGCAGGCGCCCCAGCCAGGCCGACAGCGCGATGTACATCCGGTCGGCGATGCCCGAGCGCAGCAGCAACTCGCCCAGCAGCACGAACAGCGGAATGCAGGTGAGCAGGTTCTCGTTGTGCACGCCCCAGACCACCGGCGCGATCGAGTCCATGAAGGGCGCGCCGTAGGCGGCGATGCCGCCGACGATGCCCACCAGCGCCATGGACACGGCGATCGGCATGCCGACCAGCATCATGCCGAGCATCGCGACGAAGGCGACGCCAAAGAAGGGAAGTGTCATGGCTTGGCTCCTTCGGCCGCCTGGCGTTGGGCCAGGTCGTCCAGTTCTTCTTTCAGTTCTTCCTTTGCGCTCTTGGGATGGAAGTCGTGGTTGAGGTCCTCGGTGCGGCCTGCGACCAGCAGCAGCGTGGCGCGCACCGCATAGCCGGTGGCCACCAGCGCGAAGATCACGAGGCCGCCATACCAGACCGATTGCGGCACGACCAGCGGCGTCGCCCAGGGCGTTTGCGCCGTGCTGCCGTAGTGCAGGGTGTCGGTGATCACCTTGGTCGACACCCAGGCCACGAAGATGCCGAAGGCGGCGATGCTCACGATGGAGAACCAGTTCAAGAAGGCCTGCGCCCGCCGCGACATCCGGTCATGGAACACGTCGACCCGGATGTGGTTGCGCCCCATCAACGCCAGGCTGAATGCGAGCGTGCAGCCCACGGCCAGCGCATAGCCGCCGAGTTCGTCGGCGCCCTGCAGCGAGATGTTGAACACCTTCCTGGAAATGGTCTCGACGGTGACCACGGCCGCCAGCATCAGGAAGATGCCGCCGAAGACCCAGGCCAGGACGTTCTCGATGTGCTCCTTCACGGAGGTCTCCTTGGCCGGCTGCGCCGAAGGCGCGTCAGCCTGCAATGTGGACGCGCCGCGGTTCATTTCAGCCCCAGCACCGGCGCGACCTGAACCTGCCACTGCTTGGAGCAGCTGGCATTCGACTTGTCGCAGACCTCGGCCCAGGTGGGCAGCGAGACCTTGCTCACGGCGCTGCGCACCAGCTCGGTGTCAGGCGCCGTCACGGCCACGTTGACCAGCTTGAACTTCTTGCCCGTGGTGCAGGGGTCCTTGCCGGCGTTGCAGTTGAGCGCGTCCTGGAACAGCTCTTCGGAGTAGGCCCAGATCTCGTCGCCGAGCTTGTCGAACGCGGCCTGGAGCTTGGCCTGCTGGTCGGGCTTGAGCTGGGTCCATGACTTCATCGTCATGGCGTAGCCGTTCAGCGCCATCTGGAAGCCGATGGGCAACTGGTGCGTCGTGACCTCGGGCCAGCCGGCCGAGTTGGCCGAGCTGGGGCCGGTAATGGCGCAGTCGACCACGCCCAGCGACAGCGACTGGTGGGTGTCGGGGAACGACACCGGCACCGGCGTGGCGCCGACCATCTCGATGAACTTGGCCAGGTTCTGGTCGTACACGCGGACCTTCATGCCCTTGATGTCGGCCAGCTTGGAGATCGGCTTCTTGCAAAACAGGATCTGCGGGCCGAACGGCCAGACGGCCAGCAGCTTCACGTTGAACTGCTTTTGCAGGCGTTCGTCCACCGTCTTGAAGTAGGCCTTGGACACCTTGCGTCCGGTGGCGTAGTCGGGGCTGGCGCCCACCAGGTCCAGGCCCAACAGGGTCGGCTCGTCGCGCGAATTCTGCGACACGCGCAGCGAGACGATGTCGAACAGGCCGGCCTTCATCACCCTCAGCTGCTCGGTGTCCTTCAGGCCCAGGGTGTCGATGGGTTTGTAGTCGACGTCAATGGGCAGCCCGGTGCGCTCGGCGAAGTGCTCGAAGAAGGGCTGCTCCTTGTTCTTCTGGATCAGGCCGGTGGCCAGGGGCTGGCCGATGGCCTTGAACTTGAGACGTTCCTGCGCGATGGCAGGGCTGGCCAGCAGACTGGCGCCGAGGGCGGCGCTGGCCAGCAGGCGGAAAAGCGTGACGGGTTTCATGGTGTCTCCTTCTGGGTGGTGGGGCTGGGGTCGAAAGCGGGAGGCGGAAGGCGGCGCTACGGCGCGCCGCCAGGGGTGAGCAGGCGGGCGAGCGAGTCAGGCAGGCCCTTGTGGGGCTTGGTCGGGGGGCGGGCGAAGCTGCCGCGCAGCGCGCGGCCCGGCTTGAGTGCGACAAGGCTTTGGGCGTGCGCGACGGCGCTGGACACGCCATCGACCACGGGAACGGGAAGGCGGCCCTGTAGCGAGCGCGCCAGGCCCGCCAGCGGCGCGCCGGCCAGCACGATGACGTCGGCGCCGTCTTCATCGACGGCTCGCGCGGCCAGCGCCTCGAGCGCTGCGGCGTGTTCCTGCTGCACGCCGCCCGGGCTGGACAGCGGCCGGTCCAGCGCGCGGATGCTCGCCAGGCGCGAGCCGAACCCATAGCCCTCGATCACCTCGCGATACCAGGCCTGGATGCGCTGCGAGATGGCGATCACCGAGATGCGATGGCCCAGCAGGTGGGCGGTGGCCAGCGCCGCCTCGGTCATGCCGGTGACCGGCACGGGCAGCGCTTCGCGCAGGCCGGCCAGGCCCGGGTCGCCGAAGGCGGCCACGATCACCGCGTCGAAGCGGTCGTGGTGCTCGCCGGCCAG
This sequence comes from Variovorax sp., assembly GCA_035476655.1. GTDB lineage: Bacteria > Pseudomonadota > Gammaproteobacteria > Burkholderiales > Burkholderiaceae_C > Variovorax. The sequence goes on along the minus strand of DATILH010000016.1, from coordinate 7,468 downwards.
CTGCGCCGCCGCGTAGGCGCCGATCAGCGCCTCGAAGCGCGTCTCGATGTAGGCCACGCCAAAGGGCGCGGTCATGACTTCGACCTCAGTGCCGGGCGAGGCGCTTCGACGCGCTTCGGCGTGGATCAGATCCGAGACGCTGTCGGAGATGTTGGGGTTGATCAGCAGCAGTCGCATGGGAGCTTTCACTTGCGGGGCAGCAGGGATGGGGTCGCGCAGGGCAGGAAGCGGCCGTGGCCGGCGCGGCCGGTGAACGACTGGCCGTCCCAGACCACCTCGCCGCGGCACAGGGTCAGGCCGGGCCAGGCCTTGAGCTGCATGCCTTCGTAGGGCGTGTAGTCCACGGCGTGGTGCAGGCGGTCGTTGCGCACGCTGAACTCGCCCTCGTTCCAGACCACCAGGTCGGCGTCGCTGCCGATCGCGATCGTTCCCTTGCGCGGGTGCAGGCCGTAGGTCTTGGCCGGGTTGGTGGAAGTGAGCTCGACGAACTTCTGCAGCGTGATGCGCCCGCCCAGCACGCCTTCGGAATAGAGCAGTGGCAGGCGAGTCTCGAGCCCGGGAATGCCATTGGGGATGTGGCGGAAGGGCGCCTCCTGGCCATCGGGCTTCTTGCCGTCCGTGCCCTCGTAGGTGAAGGGAGCGTGGTCCGACGAGAACACGGTGAAGAGGCCGTCGGACAGGCCGTTCCAGATGATTTCCTGGTTGGCCTTGTCGCGCGGCGGCGGGCTGCAGATGCAGCGCGCGCCGTGGTAGCTGTCGTCAATCCCCAGGTCTTCGGCCGTGAGGAACAGGTACTGCGGGCAGGTCTCGGCAAACACACTCAGACCCTGCGCGCGCGCCCAGCGAATCTGCTCAATGGCTTCGCGGCCCGAGACATGCACGATGAGGATGGGCACGTCCACCAGCTGCGACAAGGCGATGGCGCGGTGCGTGGCTTCGCGCTCGACCAGCATGGGCCGGGCGTGGGCATGCCAGCGCGGGGCGGTGCGGCCGGCGGCTTCGAGGCGCTTGGTGAGCCATTCGATGCAGTCGGCGTTCTCGGCGTGGACCATGGCCATCGCGCCGTGCTGGCGCGCCACGTCCAGCACGTCGAGGATCTGACCGTCGTCGAGCTTGAGGTCGTCGTAGGTCATGTAGACCTTGAACGAGGTGTAGCCCTCGCGGATCAGCGCCGGCAGCTCGTCGTTCAGCACGGCGGGCGTCGGGTCGCTCACGATCAGGTGAAAGGCGTAGTCGACGCTGGCCTGGCCTTCGGCGCGGGCGTGGTAGTCCTGGACCGCGGCGCGCAGCGACTGCCCCTTGGCTTGGGCGGCGAAGGGAATCACCGTCGTCGTGCCGCCGCAGGCCGCCGACCGCGTGCCGCTTTTGAAGCCGTCGGCCATGCGGGCGGGCCCCTCCATGGGCTGGTCGAGGTGGCAATGCGCGTCGACGCCGCCGGGCGTCACGGTGCGGCCCGCCGCGTCGATCTCGGCTGCCCCCTGGGCGAGCTGCTGGCCGAGTTGAACGATGCGGCCGGCCCGGATGCCGATGTCGCAATCGAAGACGTCGCTGGCGGTGGCGACGCGCGCGTTGCGCATCACGAGATCGAAGGCGCTCATCAGTAGCTCCTGCTGCCGGGTTTCATCGGCAATAGTGTTGACAATGTGCCTGAGTCATTGCGCGCGGATCGTGGCGAGGAGTTCATGGTCTTGCTCTGCGGTAAATCATGGGTCAGCGCGGTAAAACGCCGGCCTTCGGTGGACGTGACTATGCGTTCGTTCAAACTTGGCGCACTCGGTGTTTACGCTAATGTCTACAAATATCTGTGTAACTTGTCGACGAAACGGCGAGTTTGTCCGATACTCCGATCGCCGAACACTTCAAGACACTTGCCATGGCCACACCAATCCGCCTGGGCGTGCTCACGCCTTCGTCCAACACCGCGCTGGAGCCGTTGACGTCGGAAATCGTCCGGACGCTGCCGGGCGCGAGCGTCCACTTCAGCCGCTTCAAGGTCACTGAAATCGCCCTGGGCGCCGCGGCCCTCGGGCAGTTCGACGACGAGAAGATCCTGGCCGCCGCCGAGCTGTTGGCCGACGCCAGAGTCGACGTGATTGGCTGGAGCGGCACGTCGTCGGGCTGGCTGGGCTTCGAGGCCGATCAGCGTTTGTGCGAGCGCATCCAGTCGCGCACGGGCATCCGCGCCACGACGGCCGTGCTGGCGCTCAACGAGTTGCTGGCGATCCGCGGCGTCCGCAGGCTGGGGCTGGTCACGCCCTACACCGCCGACGTGCAGCAAAAGATCGTCGACCAGTACCGCCGCATGGGCGTGGAGGTGGTTGCGCAGCGCCACCTGGGCATCAGCGAGAACCACGCCTTCGCCGCGGTGGATCCCGAGCGCCTGGTCGCGCTTATGGAAGAGGTGGCGCAGGCCAGCCCCGAGGCATTGACCACGTTTTGCACCAACCTGCGCGCGGCCCCGCTGGCGCCGCGCATCGAGGCAAGCCTGGGCATCCCCTTGCTGGACACGGTCAGCACCACCGTCTGGGGCATGCTGCGCGCCGCGGGCCATTCGCCGGCGCCGATCACCGCTTGGGGAGGCATGTTCCAGTGGACCTGAACTGCCACCAAGACTGCGAGCTTCATGCGCACGACACGGCGCCTGCGCAACGCGCGGCGCCAGCGCCGGCCGCCGCTCGCAAACCCAGCGCCCGAGCCGAACGCGAGACCTCGATCGACGACATCTACGAGCGCATCTACGTCGCCATCCTGGAGCACCGCCTGCAGCCCGGCACCCGGCTGGTCGAGGAGCGCATGGCCGACATCTTCGGCGTCAGCCGCGCCCGCATCCGCGAGGTGCTGGCCAAGCTGGCGCACGAGCAAATCGTCGAATGGGCGCCGCAGCGCGGCGCCTTTGTCGCCAGGCCCTCGCGAGAGCAGGCGCGCGACATCTTCGAGGCGCGGCGTTTGATCGAGCCAGCGGTGATGCGGCGGCTGATCGACACGCTCACACCGGAGAAGGTGACGCGCCTGCGCCAGCACCAGGAGCTGGAGGCCGACGCGCGCCGGCGCAACGACAAGCGCGCGGTGATCCGCCTGTCGGGCGAATTCCACACGCTGATCGCGGAGCTGGCCGGCAACGGCGCGCTGGCGCGCAGCCTGCGCGAGCTGTGCATGCTCACCTGCCTCACGATCTTTTTGTACGACGCGCCAACGGCGCAGACCTGCCGCAACGACGAGCACGAAATGATCGTCGACGCGGTGGCGCGGCGCGACCGCGCGCGCGCCGAAAAACTGATGCTGGCGCACCTCGAACACATCGAGGGCAGCCTGCAACTGGACGCCGGCGACGCCGACGCCGATCTGGCCGCGATTTTCAAGGCCTGACCCACTTCCATCGACCCTAGGAGACGACATGCTGAACCTGAACTTCCATCCCGCCGGCCGCCACTTCCTGCAGATCCCTGGCCCCAGCCCCGTGCCTGATCGGCTGCTGCGCGCCATGAGCTACCCCACGATCGACCACCGGGGCCCGGAGTTCGGCGCGCTGGGGCGCAAGGTGCTCTCGGGCATCCAGGCCATCTTCAAGACCCGGCATCCCGTGGTCATCTACCCGGCGTCGGGCACTGGCGCCTGGGAGGCGGCGCTGGTCAACACGCTCAGCGCGGGCGACCAGGTGCTGATGTTCGAGACCGGCCACTTCGCCACGCTGTGGAACAAGATGGCGCTGCGCCTGGGCCTGAAGCCCGAGTTCGTCGGCCTGCCCGGCGTTGAAGGCTGGCGCCATGGCGTGCAGGCCGACATGATCGGTGAGCGCCTGAAGGCCGACACCGGCCATGCGATCAAGGCCGTGTGCGTGGTCCACAACGAGACCTCCACCGGCGTCACCTCCGACATCGCCGCCGTGCGCCGCGCCATCGACGCCGCCGGCCACCCGGCGCTGCTGCTGGTGGACACCATCTCGGGCCTGGCCTCGGCCGACTACCGGCACGACGAGTGGGGCGTGGACGTCACGGTCAGCGGCTCGCAAAAGGGCTTGATGCTGCCCCCGGGCATCAGCTTCAACGCGCTCTCGCCCAAGGCGATTGCCGCCAGCCAGCACGCGACGCTGCCCAAGGCCTTCTGGGCCTGGGACGAAATTCTTGAGATGAACAAGACGGGCTAGTGGCCCTACACGCCCAACACCAACCTGCTGTATGCCTTGTCGGAGTCGCTGGAGATGATTGCCGAAGAGGGGCTGGACGCCGTGTTCAAACGCCATGCACGCCTGGGCGAAGCCTGCCGCGCGGCCGTGCGGGCCTGGGGCCTGGAGATCCAGTGCGCCGACCCGGCCGTCTACTCGCCGGTGCTCACCGGCGTGATGATGCCCGAGGGCGTGGACGCCGACCGCGTGCGCCAGGTGGTCTACCAGCACTTCAACATGTCGCTGGGCGCGGGCCTGGGCAAGGTGAAAGGCCGCATGTTCCGTATCGGCCACCTGGGCGAGTGCAACGACCTCAGCCTGATGAGCTCGATCGCGGGTTGCGAGATGGGCCTGCGCATGGCCGGCGTGCGCTTGAAAGAGAGCGGCACGATCGCGGCAATGGAGTACCTTCAAGCCACGGCCGTGCGGGTTGACCGCCAGCCGCAGGGCTAATTCAATGCGCCACTGGAATCCAATGCAATCGAGCAACGACTCCGTCATCCCCGCGTAGGCGGGGATCCAGGTGCAGGCCGAGCAACGCGACGGCCTGTATCGAGCGCGAGAGACCTCGCTACTGGATCCCCGCCTGCGCGGGGATGACAGCCTGGATCCTCGCCCCGCGAAGGCGGGGGTGCCCTACGCGCATTCGATTCTTCGGATTCAGTGGACTAGCTCACTCGTCGGGCAGCCAGGCGATCTTGCCGTCGCGCAGGTAGTCGTCGAACTGGGTGCGCGGGATCGCGGCGACGCCGCCGACGCCCTGCGCGGCTTCCCAGCTCAGGGTGGCGCTGTCGGGCGCCAGCACCACTTCCAGGCGCACCGGCGGAATCACGATGGGGACGCCGTCTCCCGGGGTGTACGTCACGTCACCGATGACCATGGCGAACTGCGGCATGTGAAACTCCTCCAAGGGCTGTGTCGCGCGCCAGCCACATGACTGGCGCCAACGCTGCCATTGGGCACAAGGCGCGGCCGTGTGTCTGTCGGCAAAGACCGATGGTTGAGATTCGTGCCGTTGACGCTGAGCGCAACGCCGGGCTGAGCCGGCAATGCGCCCTCAAGGCCTGCCCTCAGGCGTCAGGCCTTGGTGCGGAAGTCTTCCAGATTGGCGCCGTTGGCCAGCGCATCGCGCAGCCACTGCGGCCGGGGACCCCGGCCGCCCCAGGTGCCGCCTTCGGGGTTGCTGTACTTTGCGACGGCGGCGGGGGCAGCCGCGCGTACCGCCTTGCCTGCCTTCTTCTTGCGCGCAATGGGTGCACGGCGAGTTGCACGCGGCTTTTTGCCGCCAAAGAGATCATCCGCAGTGAGTTCGTAGGCGGCAATTGCCTCGCGAATGCGAGCGACGACGCCCTCGACTTCGTCTTTGCGCAGGCGCTCGGCCTCGGCCTTCAGGCCTTCGATTTGCTGCACGATGTCGGCGTACGTTTTCTTTGCCATTTACTTGTTCCTTGGTGTTTCAGACGGTGCGAAGTTAACACATTCGCAATTGTCGCAACACCAAGGAATTGGCAAACCTGGCGCCCAGCGCCCTTTCCCTTTACTTCTTTGCGGCCACGATCCCCATCATCAGATTGGTATTGAGCGAGACCATCTGCTGCACCAGCGCCCACTGCTTGGTCATGATTTCGGTGAATTGCGGATTCACCGGAGTTGCCTGTCCCGACATCGCCAACTGCGCCGTCAACTGCCCGATGCTTTGCTGTTCGGCCAAGATCTGCTTCACGGCTTCGTTGTACTCATCCAAGGTCATGATCTGCTCCAGTGCCGGGCAAAGCGCCCGACGCATCCTACAACGCTGATGCCAAAGACAAGCATCAAGCTTGCGACGACAGGCCCGCGGCCAGTTTCCCGAGAGTGCGCAGCGCCGGCTCGAGTTGCGCGGATGAAGGATGCCCATAGTTCAGGCGGACGTGATGCCTGAACCTTCGATCGCCCGAGAAGATGTGCCCAGGCGCAACGCTGATGTTTTGTGACAGCGCAAGTCGATGCAACTCGAGCGCATCGACCCCGGCCGGCAGCTCCACCCACAGGAAGTAGCCGCCAGCGGGTTGTGTCACGCGGCTGCCCGCCGGGAAATGCTTGGTCACGGCGCGCAATGCGCTGGCCTGCTGCTCGGCCAGCGTGGCGCGCAATTGGCGCAAATGCCTGTCGAACCCACCGTGAAGCAAAAACTCCAGCACCGCAATCTGCGAGGGCACAGCCACCGCAATGGTGCTCATCAACTTGAGCCGTTCGACCGCGCGCGCGAAGCGGCCGGCTGCCACCCACCCCAGGCGGTATCCCGGCGCCAGACTCTTGGAGAACGAGCTGCAGTGCATCACCCAACCCTGCCGATCGAAGGCCTTGGCGGGCATGGGACGCTGGACGCCGAAATAAAGCTCAGCGTAGACGTCGTCTTCAATGAGCGGCACCTCATGCCGCGCCAAGAGGACTACCAGCTCCTTCTTGTTTTCAGTGGGCATCGATGCGCCCAGGGGATTTTGCAAGTTGGGCATGAACCAGCAGGCCTTGATGTTCTCGCGCTCCAGGGCGCTCGCGAGCGACGCCAATTGAACGCCATCACGCGGATGGGTCGCGATCTCCACCGCTCTCAATTGCAGGCGCTCCAGGGCCTGCAGGCAGCCATAAAACGCTGGCGATTCGATCGCGACCGCATCGCCCGGCCGGGTCACGGCCTGCAGGCATAGATTCAGGGCCTCCATCGCGCCGCTGGTGAGAACGATCTCGTCCGTCGTCGCAATGACGCCGTTGCTCACGTAGCGCAGCGCCAGCTGCCGCCGCAATTCTTCATTGCCGGGAGTCAGGTCGCGCAGCACGCACGCGGGGTCAAGCTTGCGCATGGCGCTGCCCATGCCGCGCGCAAGTCGCTCGAGCGGAAAAAGTGCAGGGTTCGGAAAAGCGGAGCCCAGCGGAATGACATCAGCTTCGCGCGCCGATCCAAGCACCTGCAACACCAGGTCGTTGACCGCTACCGGGCGCGAGCCAGCGGCCGGCTGCGAGGTGGTCGGCTCCATCGCCATCGCGCCTGGCTTCTTGACGAAGTAGCCCGAGCGCGGACGCGCCTCTACAGTGCCCCATGACTCGAGCAGGCTGAAGGCCTCGAACACCGTGGAAGGGCTCACGCCGCGATGGCTCACGAGTTCGCGCACCGACGGCAGGCGCTCTCCGTGCTTGAAGGTGCCCGCGGAGATCAGCGCTTCGAGCTCGCGTGCCAGCAGTTCGTATTTCTTGTGCGCCACGATCACCTGGTATGTAGTTCCGCCAATTTTCTCGATCTGTTCTGATGCGCTCGATCGGCAGAGCAAA
>DATILH010000015.1:0-5109 GCA_035476655.1 Variovorax sp. | reverse complement strand
AACCTGGTGGGCGTCATCACCAACGGCACGGCGGTGCTGGGCCTGGGCGACATCGGTCCGCTGGCGGGCAAGCCGGTGATGGAAGGCAAGGCCTGCCTGTTCAAGAAGTTCGCCGGCATCGACGTGTTCGACATCGAGCTGGCTGAGCGCGACCCCGACAAACTGGTCGACATCGTCACCGCGCTGGAGCCCACCCTGGGCGGCGTCAACCTCGAAGACATCAAGGCGCCCGAGTGCTTCTACATCGAGAAGAAGCTGCGCGAACGCCTGAACATCCCGGTCTTCCACGACGACCAGCACGGCACGGCCATCATCTCGGGCGCGGCGCTGCTCAACGGCCTGGAGCTGGTGGGCAAGCGCATCGACGAGGTGAAGCTGGTGGCCTCGGGCGCCGGCGCCGCCGCCATCGCCTGCCTCGACCTCATGGTGGGCCTGGGCGTGCAGCGCAAGAACATCTTCGTGGTCGACTCCAAGGGCGTCATCTACCAGGGCCGCCCCGGCGGCTACGACGAATCCAAGGCCAGGTACGCGCAAGACACCGCCAAGCGCACGCTGGCCGACGTCTGCAAGGACGCCGATGTGTTTTTGGGCTGCTCCACCGCCGGCGTGCTCACGGCCGAGATGGTCACGAGCATGGGCGCCCAGCCGATCATCCTGGCCCTGGCCAACCCCGAGCCCGAGATCCGGCCCGAGCTGGCCCGCCAGGCGCGCCCCGACTGCATCATCGCCACCGGCCGCTCCGACTATCCCAACCAGGTCAACAACGTCCTGTGCTTCCCCTACATCTTCCGGGGCGCGCTCGACTGCGGCGCCACCAAGATCACCGAGGAGATGAAGCTGGCCTGCGTGCGTGAGATCGCGCAGCTGGCCAAGGCCGACATCAGCGAGGAAGTGGCCAACGCCTACGCCGGCAAGGAGCTGTGCTTCGGGCCCGACTACATCATCCCCACGCCCTTCGATTCGCGCCTGATTTTGCGCATCGCGCCGGCCGTGGCGCGCGCCGCCGAGGCCTCGGGCGTGGCCACGCGGCCCATCACCGACTTCGACGCCTACACCCAGAGCCTCACGCGTTTCGTCTACCAGACCGGCATGATCATGCGGCCGGTGTTCGGGGCCGCCAAGGCGTCCACCGCCAAGCGCGTGATCTATGCCGAGGGCGAAGACGAGCGCGTTCTGCGCGCGGTGCAGCTGGCGCTGGACGACAAGCTGGCGCAGCCCATCCTCATCGGCCGGCCGGCCGTGATCGAGGCGCGCATCGCCAAGGCGGGCCTGCGTTTCCGGCTGGGCGCCGACGTCGAGTGCGTCAACCCCGAGAGCGACACGCGCTTTCGCCAGTACTGGGAGGCATACCACCAGATCATGGGCCGCAATGGCATCACGCCCGAGGCCGCCAAGGCCGCGGTGCGCCGCTCCAACACCCTGATCGGCGCGCTCAGCATGCACCTGGGCAACGCCGACGCCATGCTGTGCGGCCTGGTCGGTCGCTTCGACCACCACCTGGAGCACGTGAAAAATGTCATCGGCTGCGCCCAGGGCGAGCCCGGCTTCGCCACGCTCAACGCGCTGATGCTGCCCGACCGCACGCTCTTCATCGCCGACACCTATGTCAACGAAGACCCGGACGCGCAGCTGTTGGCGCGCATCGCCAAGATGGCGGCCGAGCAGGTACAGCGCTTCGGCCTGCCGCCCAAGGTGGCCTTCCTCTCGCACAGCAACTATGGCTCGTCCACGCGCGGCTCGGCGGCCAAGATGCGAAAGGCGCGCGACCTGTTCCGCGAGCTGGCGCCCCACATCGAATGCGACGGCGAGCTGCAGGGCGACGCCGCGCTGTCCGAGTCGATCCGCCACGCCAGCCTGATGGACGGCACGCTCAGCGGCGAGGCCAACCTGCTGATCTGCCCCAACCTCGACTCGGCCAACATCCTGTTCAACGTGCTCAAGATGACCGGCGGCCACGGCATCACGGTGGGCCCGATGCTGCTGGGCGCCAACGCGCCGGTGCACGTGATGACCACTTCGGCCACGGTGCGCCGGATCGTCAACATGACAGCGCTGGCCTCGGCCTCGGCGGCCCAAGCCGACTGAAGCCCTTCGACGAGCTCAGGCGAGGGAGTCAGTCAAGCCAGCGCGTCGTTGATCTGCTCGTTGAACTCGGCAATGCCCATGGCCGCGCCGACTTCCCTTGGCAGCGCGTCGCGCGCCGAAAACACGCCCAGCACCTGCGCGTCCTTCAGTACCGGCAGGTGCCGGAAGCCCTTCTCCAGCATGATCAGCACGGCCTGCGAGACCGGCAGTTCGGGCGCGACGCAGATCGGGTGCGGGGTCATCACCTCCTCGACACGCGTCGCCATCGGGTCCCTGGCGCGGGCCAGCACCCGGGTCATGAGGTCGCGCTCGGTGAGGATGCCAAGCAGATGGCCCGGCTGCATGACCAGCACGCTGCCGCAGCGGGCGCGCGTCATGACGCAGGCCGCTTCATGGACGGTTTCGTCAGGACGTATCCAGACGACCGGTCGATGGGGCATGGACTGGAAAACGGTGCGCTCGGACATGCGATGCCTCCTGGGCAAGTTGCCGCTGCGACAGCATGCCTGTTCTAGCGCAGGGATGCATTGAGTTTTTCCAATGCTTTCGAACCCGGGCAAAGCTCGGGCGCATCGAGCGCGTTCAGGGGCTGGGCCGCCGTATTGAGCGTCAGGTGCAGGTCGGTGGCGACCGGATCGACGAACAGCAGGCCCGTGACGACCTCGCCGCGCGCCTGGTGTTCCTGCATGTAGCTCATCGCCCGGCGCCGGTCGGTCGGGTCGTAGCCCTCGTGCAGGCTGCGCAGGCGCAGCACCGCGCCGTCGTGCTGCGGCACGTCGACCACCTGTCCCGGCGCCACCGTGGCGGTGATCTCGGCGCGCGGGGTGATGAAGTCGATGCGGTTGACGGCCTCGTTGTGCTCGCGCACGTAGTCGTAGCTCTTGGTGCTGCCGGCATGGTTATTGAAGGCCACGCAGGGGCTGATCACGTCGATGAAGGCGGCGCCGCCATGCGACAGCGCGCCCTTGATCAACGGCACCAGTTGCTCCTTGTGGCCCGAGAAGCCGCGGCCCACGTAGGTGGCGCCCAGTTGCAGAGCCATCGCCACCAGATCGACCGGGCTGTCGCTGTTGACCACGCCGCGCTTGCTCTGCGAGCCCTGGTCCGCCGTGGCCGAGAACTGCCCCTTGGTCAGGCCATACACGCCGTTGTTCTCGACGATGTAGGCCATGCGCACGCCGCGGCGCATGGCGTGGGCGAACTGCCCCAGCCCGATCGAAGCGGAGTCGCCGTCGCCGGAGACGCCCAGGTACAGGAGGTCGCGATTCGCCAGGTTGGCGCCGGTGAGCACGCTGGGCATGCGCCCATGCACGGTGTTGAAGCCGTGCGAGGCGCCCAGGAAATAATCGGGCGTCTTGGAGCTGCAGCCTATGCCCGAGAGCTTGGCCACGCGGTGAGGCTCGATGTCGAGCTCCCAGCAGGCCTGGATGATCGCGGCCGAGATCGAGTCGTGCCCGCAGCCCGCGCAGAGCGTGGAGACCTTGCCCTCGTAGTCGCGGCGCGTGAAGCCGACGCGGTTTTTCTCGAGCGCCGGGTGTCGCAGCTTCGGTTTGGCCAGCCAGGTCATGTGGTGGGCTCCTGTTGCATCTTGGCGGGCGTCTCCACCCTGCCCCAGCCGGGCAAGGCGCAGGCGTGCTCCATGATGGCGCGCGTGATGAATCGGGCGGTGATCGGCGTGCCGTCGAAGTGCAGCACCTTGATCAGTTGCCGGGGGCTGACCTCGAGCTCGTTGACCAGCAGCGAGCGCATCTGCGCGTCGCGGTTCTGCTCGACGACGAACACACGTTCGTGCGCGGCGATGAACTCGGCCACGCTGTCCGCGAACGGAAAGGCGCGCAGCCGCAGCGCATCGAGGTGGACGCCCTGCTCGGCCAGGGCCTGCAGGGCCTCGTCCATGGCGGGGCTGGTCGAGCCGTAGTAGATGACGCCCAGCCGGCTGGGCTGCCGCGCAGGCCGCAGCACCGGCTGGGGCACGATGCCGGCGGCGGTCTTGAACTTCTTGAGCAGTCGCTCGACGTTGTAGAGGTAGTCTGCCCCGCGCTCCGAGTAGCGCGCGTACGCATCGCGCGTGGTGCCGCGCGTGAAGTAGCTGCCTTTGGTCGGATGGGCGCCCGGCAGGGTCCGCCAGGGGATGCCGTCGCCGTCCACGTCCTTGTAGCGACCAAAATCTCGGCCGGCGTCGAGCTCGGCGGCGCTCATGACCTTGCCGCGGTCGAAGCCGCGCCCCTCTTCCCAGACGAAAGGTTCGCACAGGCGCTGGTTCATGCCGATGTCCAGATCGGTCATCAGGAACACCGGCGTCTGCAGGCGGTCGGCCAGGTCGAGCGCGCAGGCCGCATGCTCGAAGCATTCATGCGGGTCCTGCGGCAGCAGCAGCACATGCTTGGTGTCGCCGTGCGAGGCATAGGCGCAGGCCAGTATGTCGGCCTGCTGGGTGCGCGTGGGCATGCCGGTGGAGGGGCCGCCCCGTTGCACGTCGATGATGGTGACCGGGATCTCGGCGAAGTAGGCCAGGCCGATGAACTCGGTCATGAGCGAGACGCCCGGCCCCGACGTCGCGGTGAAGGCCCGCGCGCCGTTCCAGCCTGCCCCCACCACCATGCCGATCGAGGCGATCTCGTCCTCGGCTTGCACGATGGCGTAGCGGGCCTGGCCGGTGTCCTCGTCGGTGCGGTACTTGGCGCAGTACTTCTGGAAGGCCTCGGCGACGGACGACGAGGGCGTAATCGGGTACCAGGCGGCCACGGTCGCGCCGCCCCAGACGCAGCCCAGCGCCGCCGCGCTGTTGCCGTCAACGAAGATGCGTTGGCCCACGGCGTCGGCGCGGCGCACCCGGATGCCCAGCGGCGCCTGCAGGTGTTCGCGCGCGAAATCGCGGCCCAGGCGCAGGGCCTGGACGTTCGAGGCCAGCAGCTTTTCCTTGCCCCGGTACTGCTCGCCGAAGAGCTTCTCGATCACCTCGGCCTCGATCTCCAGCAGCACCGACAAGGCGCCAACGTAGACGATGTTCTTGAACAGCTGGCG
>DATILH010000014.1:0-9665 GCA_035476655.1 Variovorax sp. | reverse complement strand
GATTCGCGCAATCCCTTCGGCGACCGCGACTTCGTGACTATGAACCTGAACTACTCGTTCTAGAGAACTGGAGACAAGACATGAAACGCCATCATTCCCTGACCCTCGTGGCCGCCGCGCTGACTTTGGCCGCGTTGCCGGCGCACGCCGAAGTGAGCGCCCAGGAGGCCGAACAGCTGAAGACCACGCTCACGCCGTTCGGCGCGGAGAAGACCGGCAACAAGGACGGCACCATCCCCGCCTACACCGGCGGCCTCACCGGCGCAATGAAGTCGCCCCGCCCCGGCTTGCCGCCCGCGTTGTTCGCCAACGAGAAGCCCCTGCTGCAGATCAAGGCCGACAACGCCGATGCGCACGCCGACAAGCTGAGCGACGGCTTCAAGCACCTGGTGAAGAACTATCCGGGCTTTCGCATCGACGTGTATCCCAGCCACCGCACCTTCGCCGCGCCGCAGTTCTTCATGGACAACAGCCTGTACAACGCCACGCATGCCAAGCTGGTGAACGACGCGCCGGTGGGCCACAAGGGCGGCGTGCCGTTCCCGATCCCCAAGACCGGGCTGGAGGTGATTTTCAACTCCCAGTGGAACTGGCGCGCGCCGGATCGCCAGCTCAACGGCGAGACCTGGTTCATTTCCGCCAACGGCAAGCGATCGCTGGCCACCGGCAACATCCTGACCGAATCCCACCCCTACTTCTTCCAGGGCAAGAAGGATCCCTGGGAAGGCAAGCTGCGCGGCGCGGTGCTCGTGGAGACCACGGCGCCCGCCTACTCTGCCGGTGAGAAAACGCTGGTTCTGGGGCCGCGCGACCCGAACAACGACGAAACCAACGGCTGGACCTACCTCACCGGCCAGCGCCGGCTGCGCAAGATTCCCACCGTGCAGTACGACGTGCCGTTTCCCTACACCTCGGGCAACACCAACTACGACGACTCTTACGGCTTCAACGGCGCCACCGACCGCTACGACTGGAATCTGGTGGGCAAGAAGGAGATGTACATCCCCTACAACAACAACAACATGACCCATGTGGACGACCTGGACAAGCTGCTGGGCCCGCAGTTCGTCAACCCCGACCACGTGCGATTCGAGCCGCACCGCGTCTGGGTGGTGGAGGCGACCCTCAAGCAGGGCGCGCGCCACACCGTGCCTAAGCGCCGCTTCTACATCGACGAGGACAGCTGGAACATCATCACCACCGACCAATGGGATGCCAAGGGCCAGTTCTGGAAGAGCATCAGCCTGATGACCTGGGTCTATCCCGAGGTGCCGGTGCAGGCGGTCCAGTCGCACATGATCTACAACGTGCAGTCCAAGGCCTACGCGCTGCAGAACACCATCAACCGCGCGCCCGGCGGAGTGACCTTCAAGGCCATGCCGGCGGACTTCTACACCACCCAATCGTTGGAACGCTCGGGCGTACGTTGACGTGATAGGGCTGTACCTCTCCAAGCTGGCCGCCGGCGCAGCCGGCGCGCTGATCGCCGTGGCCGTGGCCGCTGTGCCGGGCGACACGGTGGCGCTGTCCGGCGTGGCTGCGGTGCTGCAAGGCCGCGTCGCACCGGCGGTGCAGCCGCACCGCACCATGCTGCTGTCCATTGCGCGGGCGGGCAACCGCCTGGTTGCCGTCGGCGAGCACGGCACCATCGCGTTGTCCGATGACAACGGCGCAAAATGGCGCAACGCCGCGGGCGTGCCGGTGGATGCGACGCTGACCGCCGTGCGCTTCGCGGACGAGCGCAACGGATGGGCCGTCGGCCATCTGGGCGTGGTACTGCATACGCGTGACGGCGGCGAGAACTGGACCCGCCAGCTCGACGGCATCGCCATCGGCAAGCTGGCCATGGTCCAGGTGCAGGGTCAGACGACCACGCTCGAGGAGGCCAAGCGGTTGGCCGATGACGGCCCTGACAAGCCGCTGCTGGACCTGCTGGTGGAGGACGCCAAACGGGTCACCGTGGTGGGCGCCTTCAACCTGGCGCTCTCCACCGTCGATGGCGGCGCCACCTGGCAATTGATCTCGCACCAGTTCGACAATCCCGAGCACTTGCACCTGTACGGCATCGCGCGCGTGGGGCGCTCGGTCGTGGCGGTGGGCGAGCAGTCGCTGGTGCTCAGGCGCAGCGGCGATCGATTCGTCCCGGTGAAGTCGCCCTATGAGGGCAGCCTGTTCGGTGTGGTGAGCACGGGTGAACGCCTGCTGGTGGTGTTCGGCCTGCGTGGCCATGCCTTCATGTCGCTGGACGGCGGCGCGAACTGGCAGGCTTCGAAACTGCCCGGCACGGGCGCTTCGCTCAACGGCGCGCTGCGCCTGGCGCACGGCCGCATCGTGCTGTACGACCAGGCCGGCGGCGTGTTCGCCAGTGCCGATGGCGGCGTGCGCTTCGAACGCGTGCCCTTCGACTGGGGCGCGCCGATCACCGGCATGGTGGAGGCGGCCGACGGCAGTCTGGTGGCTACCAGCGTGGTCGGCATTACCCAGATTCCCAAGACCGCGCTGGCCGCGCCGATGGCGGCGGCTGGCGCAGGAGCCCTGCGATGAGCCCTTCCGCCCCCAATTCCCTCGGCGATTTCAACCCGGCCTCCGGCAACTGGCTGGAGCGGGTGCTGTTCAATCACCGCATCGTGGTCGTGCTGCTGTGCCTGCTGATGACGCTGGGCCTGGCTTCGCAGCTGTCCAAACTCAAGCTCAATGCCAGCTTCGAGCGCATGATCCCGCACGCGCACGCCTTCATCGTCAACTTCAAGAAGCACCAGGTCGACCTGGCCGGCCAGGGCAACGTGCTGCGCATCGTGGTGGAGAATACCCGCGGCACGATTCTCGAGCGCGAGTACCAGGAGCAACTGCGCAAGATCAGCGACGAGGTCTACCTCATTGGCGGTGTGGACCGCCCCTACATGGTGTCGCTGTGGACGCCCACCATGCGCTGGGTCGGCATTACCGAAGCGGGCATCGATGAAGGGCAGGTGATCGACTCGCGCTATGACGGCTCGCCGGAGGCGCTGGAACGCCTGCGGCTGAACATCGAACGCTCGGGCGAGATCGGCCGCATCGTCGCGCCGGATTTCCGCTCCAGCATGGTGCTGGTGCCGCTGCTGGACTTCGATACCGACACCGGCAAGCCGCTGGACTACGCCGAGTTCTCGCGCAAGATCGAGCAGGTGCGCGCCAAGTACGAAGCCCCCGGCGTCAAAATCCACGTGATCGGCTTCGCCAAGGTCGTGGGCGACCTGATCGCCGGGGTGGCGGAGGTACTGGCGTTCTTTTCCCTCGCCATGGCCATCGCCACCGCCATCGTGTTCTGGTACACGCGCTGCATACGCAGCACGGCCATCGTCATGCTGTGCTCGCTGATCGCCGTTCTCTGGCTGCTGGGTACGCTGCCGCTGCTGGGGTTCGAGCTCGATCCTTACACGGTGCTAGTGCCTTTCCTGGTATTCGCCATCGGCATGAGCCACGGCGCGCAGAAGATGAACGGCGTGATGCAGGACATCGGGCGCGGCATGCACCGCTTGGTGGCTGCGCGCTTCACCTTCCGGCGCCTCTTCATGGCCGGCTTCCTGGCGCTGGTGTGCGACGCGGTCGGCTTCGCGGTGCTGCTGCTGATCAAGATTACCGTGATCCAGCAACTGGCGCTCACAGCCAGCATCGGCGTGGCCTTCCTGGTGTTCACCAACCTGATCCTGCTGCCCATCTTGCTGAGCTATACGGGCGTCAGCGCACAGGCGGCCGCACGTTCCTTGCGTGACGAAGAAGAGGGGCCCCAGGTCAAGCGCCCGTGGCTGTGGCGTTTCCTCGACCGCTTCACGCAGCGGCGCACCGCCGCGGCGGCGCTCGTGGTGGCGGCCGTGCTGGGTGTTTTCGGCTGGCGGCACAGCCTGGACCTGCAGATCGGCGACCGCGATCCCGGCGCGCCCGAGCTGCGCACCGATTCGCGCTACAACCGCGACAACGCCTACATCACGGCGCACTACGCCAATGCCAGCGACGTCTTCATCGTGATGGTGCGTTCACCCGAGCAGCAATGCCTGGACTATTCGCTGCTTCAGCGCATCGACACGCTGGAGTGGAAGCTGCGCCAGCTGCCCGGCGTAGCGGCGACCGACTCGTTCGCTTCCTTCACCAAGATCCTGACCAGCCACCTGACCGAGGGCAACCCGAAGTGGCTGGCGCTGGTGCCCAACCAGGCCGTGATCAACAACCTGGTGAAGTATGTGCCCCGCACCCTGGTCAACCAGCCCTGCAGCCTGTCGATGCTACGGGTGTTCCTGGCCGACCACAAGTCGGACACACTGGACGGCGTGGTGCGCGAGGTGCAGGCCTTCAACGCGCTGCACGGCACGAAGGATGTGCAGTTCGAGCTGGCCGCGGGCAACGCCGGTGTGGAGGCGGCCACCAACATCGTTGTACGCGAGGCCAACCGCGAAATGCTGCTGTGGGTCTATGGCGCCGTGATCCTGCTGTGCCTGGTGGCGTTCCGCTCCTGGCGCGCCGTGGTCTGTGCCGTGGTGCCGCTGGTGCTGACCTCGGTGCTGGCCGAAGCCTTGATGGTCAAGCTGGGCATCGGCGTGAAGGTGGCCACGCTGCCGGTGATCGCGCTGGGCGTGGGCATCGGTGTGGACTACGCGCTGTACGTGATGAGCATCCTGCTGGTGCACCTGCGTGACGGCAGCAGCCTGTCGCAGGCCTACCACCAGGCGCTGCGTTTCACCGGCCGCGTGGTGCTGCTCACCGGGCTGACGCTAGCCGTCGGCGTGGCGACGTGGGCCTTCTCGCCGATCAAGTTCCAGGCCGACATGGGCATCCTGCTGGCGTTCTGCTTCCTGTCCAACATGATCGGTGCGCTGGTCTTGTTGCCCGCGCTGGCCGCCTTCCTGCTGAAGCCCGCACCGCAACGGAATTCTCTTCCTCTCCCCTCCGCGGAGATGGCAGGGGTGAGGGGCGTGGCGTGAGCCGCCGGGCCGTTCCCGAGGCGAACAGCACCGCAGTGCGCAGCACGAAGGTACTCCAATGAGCGGCGACTTCGACTACATCATCGTCGGTGCCGGTTCGGCCGGCTGCGTGCTGGCCAACCGGCTGTCCGAAGATCCCGGAGTGCGCGTGCTGCTGCTGGAAGCTGGCGCGAGCGACAAGCACCCTATGCTGCAGATGCCCGTGGCGTGGCTGGGTGCCTCGATGACGCCCGCCTTCGGCTGGGGCTACATGGCCGAGCCGGAAGAGGCCACCGGCGAGCGTCCCCTGCCGCAGCCTCGCGGCAAGCTGCTGGGCGGCACGTCGTCCATCAACGGCATGATGTACAGCCGCGGCAACGCAGGCGACTACGACCGCTGGCATGCGATGGGCCTGCCCGGCTGGAGCCATGCCGAGGTGCTGCCCTACTTCAAGCGCAGCGAGAGCAACTGGCGCGGCGAAGGCCGCTACCACGGCGGCACCGGTCCATTGGCGGTGAGCCGCCAACCCGAGCATCCGCTCTTCACACCGCGCATGCGCGCGGGTGCGCAAGAGATGGGCTATCGCAGCGTCGATGATTTCCATGCGCACGACGACGCGTCGCAAGCGGACGGGTTCGGCCTGCCCGACTTCACCATCGACCGCGGCCGGCGCGCCAGCACCTCGGCCGCCTTCCTGCGGCCCGCGTTGTCGCGGCCCAACCTGAAAGTGGAGACTGGCGCCCAGGCCCTGCGTGTGGTGATCGAAGGCGGCCGTGCCCGCAGCGTTGAAGTGCTGCAGGCCGAACAGCGCCGCACGTTGCAGGCGCAGCGTGAAGTGATCATTTGCGGGGGCGCATTCAACTCGCCGCAGCTGCTGCTGCTTTCGGGCATCGGCCCAGCCGACGAGCTGAAGGCGCAAGGCATCGCGGTGAAGCAGCATCTGCCCGGTGTCGGCAAGAACCTGCAAGACCATCCCCTGGTGGCGGCGGTGTTCGATGCCACGCTGGAACAGAGTTTCGAGCGCGAGCTGCGGCTGGACCGCATGGCCTGGAACGCGCTGCGCTGGCGCTTCAACGGCTCCGGCCCTATGGCCGTGAACCCCATGTCGATCCAGGGCTTCGTGCGCACGCGCCCCGGCCTGCAGGCGCCCAACGCGCAATTCCAGGTGAGCCATGTGTCCATGATGGCCAGGCCCTGGTTTCCTGGCTGGCGCAAAGGCGCGGGCCACCAGTTCACTGCAGCGGCGCTCGACCTGCGGCCGCAAGGTCGTGGCGAAGTGACGCTGCGCTCCAGCGATCCTCTGGCCGCGCCGCGCATCCGTCTGGGATTGGTTTCCTGCGAAACCGACCGCCGCACCGCGCGCGAGATGCTGCGCCTCATGCGCGAGTTTTTCGCGACCCATGCGGTGCGCGGCCTGGTGAAGGCAGAGCTTGCACCGGGCCCGGCCGTGCAGAGCGACGCCGAACTCGACGCCTATATCGCCGCGACCATCCATACCGGCATGCACCCCACCAGCAGCTGTGCCATGGGCACGGGTGAGATGGCGGTGGTGGACGCGGAGTTGAAAGTGCGCGGCGTGGAAGGCCTGCGCGTGGTCGATGCCTCGGTGATGCCGGACATCGTGAGTGGGAACACCAATGCACCGGCAATCATGATTGCGGAGAAAGCCGCGGATCTGATGCTGAACAGGAAGTGACTATGCACCAAGGAGACAACCCAGTGAGCAAGCATTCCGCACCCGAAGCCCTGCAGATCAATAGCAACGACATCCCATGGGTCGACGCCTGGATGGGCGTGCCGGCACTGCGCTTCCAACTGCTGGCCGCCGACGTGGAGAACGCGACCTTCACGGTGCGCATCCAGTTTCCGCCGGGCCTGCAACTGCCGCCGCACCACCACACCGGCGCGGTGCACGCATGGACGATGAGCGGCGAGTGGGGCTACCTCGAGCACCCCGACGCCGCGAGCCGCCCCGGCTCCTACCTCTACGAGCCTCCCGGCACAGCGCACACGCTCAAGGTCGCCGACCACAATACCGGGCCCACCGACGTCGTTTTCACGATTCACGGCGCGATGCTTGTGCTCGATGCCCAAGGCAAGGTTGAAGCCGTGCTCGACGCGGCCAGCCACATCCGCGATTGGGCGCAGGCGCTGCGCGACGAGGGCAAGACGGTGCCGAAGATCATCGTCGGTGGCAGTGCCGGCGTGCGCCAAATCTGAGCAGCCGCGCGGCTGATGGCAATGACAATGACGACCCTCGAAGAACTCCAGCGCCGGCTGCAGGCGCTGGAAGCGCGCCTGGCGCTGTGCGAAGACCGGCAGGAGATCGAGCGCCTGCAATACATGTACGGCTTCTACATCGACAACCGCATGTGGGCCGAAATGGCGGAGCTGTTCTGCGAGCACGAGCCGTCGATCGAGATTGGCCGGCGCGGCCGCTACGTCGGCAAGGCACGGGTGCTGCGATTCCTGGGCGAGGTGCTGGGTGGCGGACGGTGGGGCCTCTTGAAGAACGAAATCATCAACCACATGCAATTGCAGCCGGTGATCACCGTGGCCGAGGATGGCTGCAGCGCCCGCATGCGCTCGCGCGCAGTCGTGCAGGGCAATAGCCCACCGGGAAACGGCAAGATGCTGTGGGCCGAAGGCCTCTACGAGAACGAATACGTGAAGGAAGACGGGCGCTGGAAGATCAAGCACGTCGGGTGGGTACCGACGTTCTACGTCGAAATCCCAGGCTTCGACACTGCGGTGTTTCAGTCAGGGCCGGCCAGCGATGCGTTCCCGCCGGACCGCCGCTCGGCGCCACAGGACGAGGCGCTGGGCCGATCCTTTCTACCCTTCCATTACCGGCACCCGTTCACCGGCGTCCAGGTGCTCTCGCCGTCGGGCCGCGGCGGTGAGCCGCAACTTGGCTGAGCGCATGGACCTGACCCCTAAACCCTTGTCTCAGCAATTGGAATTGAAATGACCCAGGCCCTCGCCCCGATTCAGATCGTGCTCGCCCAGCCGACCCGGCTCTACGTCGGCGGACGGTGGGTCGATGCCCAGAAAGGTGGGCGCATCGAGGTGGTGTCGCCCAACACCGAAGAGGTGATCGCCACCGTGGCCGAGGCCACCGAAGGCGACATCGACGCTGCCGTCGCGGCCGCCCGTGACGCTTTCGACCGCGGGCCCTGGCCGCGCCTGCGCCCAGCTGAACGGGCGGACTGGCTGCGCAAGCTGTCGGCAGCGCTCGAAGCGCGCCTGCCCGAACTGGCCAAGGCCTGGGTCGAGCAAACGGGCGCTTTGGCGGCGGTAGCGCCTTTCGTCGTCGGTGCGGGCAAATTCTGGTTCGACTACTACGCCGACATGGCAGCGAGCTTTCCGTTCGAAGAGCCGCGTACTCCCTTTGACGGCGCAGGCTCGGCATTCTTGCGGCGCGAGCCGGTCGGCGTGGTCGCGGCCATCGCACCGTGGAACAACCCGTTCGGCATCATGACCGGCAAGATCGCACCCGCCCTGCTGGCAGGCTGCACGGTCGTGATGAAGCCGGCGCCGGAAACCCCGATCGAAGCCTACCTGATCGCGGAGGCCGCCGAACAGGTGGGCCTGCCGCCGGGCGTCATCAACCTGGTCACTGCGCATCGCCAGGCGGCCGATCACCTGGCCTGCCACGCCGGCATCGACAAGGTCAGCTTTACCGGCTCCGTCGTCGCCGGGCGGCGCATCGCCTTGGTCTGCGGCGACCGGCTGGCGCGCTGCACGCTCGAGCTGGGCGGCAAGTCGGCGGCCGTGGTGCTGGACGATGCGGACATCGGCGCTGCCGCCAAGACACTGGTCCAGACCATCACCATGTCGGCCGGCCAAGTGTGCGCCACGCTCAGCCGCGCCATCGTGTCCCGGCGCCGTCACGCCGAACTTCTGGACGCGCTGCACGCCGAGATGCAGGCGGTGCGCGTGAGCAACCCCTATGACGACGCGGCGCAGATGGGGCCGCTGGCGATGGCGCGCCAGCGCGCGCGGGTCGAGGAATACATTGCCATCGGCCGCGCAGAAGGCGCGCGGCTCGTCTGCGGTGGCGCTCGGCCGGAGCACCTGCCCAAGGGCTGGTACCTCGAGCCCACGCTGTTTGACGGCGTACGCAGCCCGATGCGCCTTGCGCAAGAAGAGATCTTCGGCCCCGTGCTGGCCCTGATGCCTTGCGAGGACGAGGACGACGCCGTGCGCATCGCCAACGATTCGCCGTTCGGCCTGTACGGCGCCGTGTTCACGCCCGACCGCGATCGCGCCCTCCGGGTGATGCGCGGCGTGCGTGCGGGCACGCTCAGCCAAAACAGCTTCCGCTTCGATCCCTCCTTGCCCTTCGGTGGATTCAAGCAGTCCGGCATCGGCCGCGAGGGCGGCAAGGAAGGCTTGGCCGCCTACACCGAATACAAGTCCATTCTGTTGGCGGTCTGAGGCCGCTGAGTTGGGGCCGACCAACCTGCAAAGGAGTATGGTAATGAGAACCCTCCCAATCCAACGCGAAATCTCGGGTTCGGGCACGGCCCAGGTTCAGGCGCCGACAGACGTGGCAGCCCTGATCGACGAACAGCCGATGTCGCGTGTGCAGGTGCTCGTCGCCGTGCTGTGCGCACTGGCCGTGTTCTTCGACGGCTATGACATCCAGGTCATGGCACTGGCCGTGCCGGCGCTGTCCCAGGAATGGGGCATGGCACCGTCGCGCTTCGGCATGGCGCTGGCCGCAGT
>DATILH010000013.1:0-39686 GCA_035476655.1 Variovorax sp. | reverse complement strand
GTCCTCGCGCGAGAGCAGGAAATCCAGCTCTTCGAGGCGTTGTACATAGCGTTCGAGTTGTTGGCGGAGAAAGGTTTTCAAGGGGCTGGCCGGGAAAATGAGGGTGGGGCGACGGCATGGGCGTCGCGGCAAGGTTGCCGTGCCGCAGCGGGCCCGGCGCAAGGCGAGCGTCGCTAACGCTCTTTGCGCAGGAACAGGCGCGAGATGGCCTGCGCGGTCTGCTCGCGCGCGGCGGCGTCGCCGGCATGCAGCTCGGCCATGGCGCCGTGCAGCATCTTCTGCGTCAGGCCGCGGGACAGGGCTTCCAGCACCGCATCCACGTCCTCGCCCCTGGCCAGCAGCTTGCGGGCGCGCGCCAGCTCGGCGGCGCGCCAGGCGTCGGTCTGGGCGTTGAGCTGCTGGATCAGCGGCACGGTGCCACGCTGGTGCAACCAGTGCATGAAGCTCTGCACGCCGGCGTCGATGATGACTTCGGCCTGTGCCACCGCGGCCTGGCGCTGCGCCTGGCCTTGCTGCACCACCTGGGCCAGGTCGTCCACGGTGTAGAGGTAGACATCCGACAAGGCCTTCACCTCGGGCTCGATGTCGCGCGGCACCGCCAGGTCGACCATGAACATGGGCCGGTGCTTGCGCTGCTTGAGCGCCCGCTCCACCGCGCCCAGGCCGATCAAGGGCAGGGTGCTGGCGGTGCAGCTGATGACGATGTCGAACTCGGCCAGGCGCCCGGGCAGGTCAGCCAGGCGCATGG
Source organism: Variovorax sp. (assembly GCA_035476655.1). Lineage (GTDB taxonomy): Bacteria > Pseudomonadota > Gammaproteobacteria > Burkholderiales > Burkholderiaceae_C > Variovorax. The sequence continues at coordinate 38,938 of DATILH010000013.1, read as the reverse complement.
CTTCGCCGCCGAAGCGGGAAGACAGCTTCTCGCCGCGCTCCAGCGTGCGGTTGGCGATCACCATCGAACGCGGCTGCTTGGCGGCAAAGTGGGTGGCTGCCAGGTCGATCATTTCGCCGGCGCCGACGAAGAGCACCCGCGTCTGCTTGAGGTCTTCGAAGAGCTGGCTGGCCAGCCGCACCGAAGCGGCCGCCATGCTGATGGAATGGGCGCCGATCTCGGTGGCGGTGCGCACTTCCTTGGCCACCGCGAAGGAGCGCTGGAAGAGTTGGTTGAGGGTGCTGCCGAGCGCGCCGGCGGTTTCGGCGGCGCGCACCGCGTCCTTCATCTGGCCGAGGATCTGGGCTTCGCCCAGCACCATGGAATCGAGCCCGCTGGCCACCCGGAAGGCATGGCGCGCGGCCTGGTCGTCCGCCAGGGTGTAGGCATGCGAGCGCAGCAGCGCAGGCGCAACGCCGCCGCTTTCGGCCAGCCAGCCCACCGTGTGGTCGAGCGCCGCATGCTCGGCCGCGCAATAGATCTCGGTGCGGTTGCAGGTGGAGATGATGGCCGCCTCCACTTCGGGGTGGCGGCTGGGGCCGAAGGAGCGGCGCAGGCTGTGCAGGGTGGGGGCCAGCTGATCGAGGGCGAACGCAAAACGACCGCGCAGATCGAGCGGCGCGGTCGTGTGATTCAAGCCCAGGGCCCAGACTGCCATGGCACAGATTATAAAATTCGCCGCCCCGAGGGCCCGGCGCCCGGGTCAATGGCCCCGAAACCCGCGTTTTTCCCCATGTCTCCCCTCGACCTGATCATCCATCTGGCCAACTTCGCTGCGCCTGCCTTCTTCCTGGCACTGCTGCTGGCGCTGGGCGGCCGGCTGATCCTGGGCCATGGCGCGCGGACCGCGCTCTGGGCGCAATTGGCCATCACCTTCATCGCCGGCTTGGCTGTGCTGGTGGGCGGCCTGTTCTACTTCGGGCGCGACGGGATGATGGCCACCTATGCCGCCCTGGTCGGGGTTTGCGGCACGGTGCAGTGGCTCGTCGGCGGCGGCTTCAGGCGCTGAAGGGGCCGGCCGGCACGGGCGCGGCCGGCACCGGCGGCGGCACGTAGGCCGCCATCGGCACCTGCGCCGCCTGGAGGCGCTCCAGGATGGTGAACAGCAGGTCGCTGCGCACGCCGCCGGCCATGCGCGGACTGGGCACGTACGCGATCGCCTGGAAGATCAACAGGCCGTTCTCGATGCCTTCCAGCGTCACGCTGGGCAACGGCGTCTCCAGCACCGATTCGTGCTCGGCGCAGGCAGCCAGCATCAGGTCGCGCACCTGCTGGGCATGGGTGCTCAGCGGCATCGGCAGGCGGATCAGCACTCGGCCCTCGGCATTGGCCAGGGTCATGTTGCGGACCGTCTTGGTGATGAACTCCGAGTTGGGGACGATCAGGGTGGAGCGGTCCCCCAGCTGGATTTCGGTGGCCCGCACGTTGATGCGCCGCACGTCGCCCTCGGAGGTGCCGAGCACCACCCAGTCGCCCACCTTGACCGGCCGCTCCGCCAGCAGGATCAGGCCCGAGATGAAGTTCTGCACGATGGCCTGCAGGCCGAAGCCGATGCCCACCGACAGCGCGCTGGCCACCCAGGCGATGCGGTTGACGCCGATGCCCAGCGCCGACAGCGTGAAGGCCACCACCATGATCACGCCCGCGTAGCCCAGCAGCGTGGTGAGCGAGCTGCGCATGCCCGTCTCGAGCTGGGTGTTTGGCAGGTAGGTGTTTTCCAGCCAGCGCTTGAGCAGGCGCAGCACGACAAGGCCGACCACCAGCACCGAGAGCGCACTCAGGATGGCGCCCGGGACGATCTCGAACTCACCGACCTTGAGGCCCGTGCCGAACTTGCCGCTGCGCTGCAGCAACTGGCCCGGGCTGCTGCCCAGCGGCGCCACGAATGCGACCAGCATGTAGAAGAACACCGCCACGCGGCTGACGCCGGACAGCAGCACGGCCAACTGGTCGAGCACGTGCGGCGCGACACCCAGCGCCTTTTGCAGCCGCTGGCCGGAGTTGCTGCGCGAGGACAGCAGGGCCATCCAGAGGTCGTCGGCAAACTTGAACAGCAGGTAGGCGGCCACGATCACGATGCCGGCCCAGGTGGCCTGGGCCGCCAGCACCTGGGCCAGCGCGAGGTAGCCCAGGGCCATCAGGATGACCTGGGCCACCATCAGCACCGCGACCAGCCCGATGAAAAGGCCCACCCACATGGGGCGCTCGGCCGCGGGGTCGGGCGAAGGCGCACCGGCTGCCGCAGCCGGCTTGGATGGCCGCAGCAGGTACAGGCCGGCCAGGGCGGCCAGCAGGTAGACGCAGGTCGGCACGAAGCTGGACAGCACGCCGTTGAGCGGCTCCCCGGTCACTTCGCCCAGCGCGCTGGGCAGCCAGACCACGGTGGCGACGAAGGCCATCAGCCAAGGCAGCGGCGCCAGCCGGGATGCCATGGCGTCCGTGATCGGAGGCAGGCGCCAGGATGAGCGCTGGTTGGCCAGCAGCGCGCGCCCGAGCCCGACCACGAAGGCCAGGAACATGCACAGGCGCACGACAGACTCGGCCAGGCGCCGGCTCTGGGTGGTCCAGTTGCCACCATCTTCCAGCGACTCCCAGGCCACCGAAGCCGCCAAGCCGACGATCAGTATGTAGCCCAGCACCGTGAGCAACGCCAGCAGGGAGCGCCGCAGCCGCCCGACCGGGAAGGTGCGCGCCGCCAGCCGGGTCAACCCGGCTTCGGCCAGCCAGATGCCCGCGATGATGATCGCCAGGGCGGCCAGGCAGCCCAGCATGATGCGGGGCAGGGCGGTGCCGCTCAGCGCAGTGGCCAGGCCCTGCTGGATCTCGGCGTTCAGCTCGCGCAGCCGGGCCTGGTCGACTTGCCATTGCGCCGCCGCCTTGTGCCAGAACGCGGTCGATAGCGGGGAATCCGAACGCTCGAGCAGGCGAGCCTCGAACACCGCGCGGCGCTCTGCCAGCACCTCGCTGCGCCGCTGCTGCGCATTGACCGCCAGCAGGCGCGCCAGGCGGATGTCGGCGTCGACGGCGTTGCGCTCGCGGGTCAGGCTGCTGCGCTGGCGCGTGATGTCGGTGGCCTCTGTGCTGCCCTCGGCGGTTGGCGCCGGCCCCAGTTCGCCCAGGCGCGCGTTCAAGTCGGCCAGCTGGGTGGTGCGCTGGGCGACGAAGCGCTCGGCCTGCGTGGTGATCTCGCTGGTCAGCTCGTTGAGCCGCTGCACGTCCTCTTCGGTGTCGGCGCTTTCGGGCAGGCGCTCGAGCAGTGCGCGCATGCTCGCCACCGTGACTTCCGCCGAGGCGCCCGGCCCTGCCGTGCTCTGGGCCAGGCTCGTGCCGCACAACAGCAGGGCAGTCAGCAGCGCCAGGGCGTAACGGGTGATCCAGCTCATCGGCGCAATGATAGGCAGGTGCGCTGGCCGCCGGCCCGCCGGGCGCTCAGGCGGCCGGGCTGAACAGGTCGACGCGGTCGGTGATGATGCCGTCGGTGCCGAGTGCCAGCAGCCACTGCGCGGCCCATTCGTCATTGACGGTGTAGCTCAGCGCGCGCAGTCCGGCGGCGTGCACGCGTTGCACCAGCGCTTCGTTCCAGAGGGCGTAGTTGCAGACGATGGCGACGCATTCCAGCGCCTGCGCGGCCTCCAGCCAGCCCTGGTGCAGGCTGTCCAGCAGCAGCCCGCGCGGCAGCGCGGGCGCAGCGTGGCGGGCACCCTCCAGGGCCTCGGGCTGGAAGGAGGTGAGCAGGGGGGGCACGGCGCGGCCTTCCCAAAGGCGGGCGGCCTCGCGTGCCACGGCTTCGCCGGTGCGGCGTTCGATGCCCGGCGTCGGCTTGATCTCGATATTGAGGAAGTAGTCGTTGGCCAGGCACAAGCGCGCCAGGTTGGCCAAGGTGGGCAGCGCCTCGCCGGCATGGGTGCGCGAATGCCAGCTGCCGGCGTCGAGCTGGGCCAGTTCGGCCCAGGGGCGGTCGCCGGCCACGCCCTGGCCGTTGGTGGTGCGTTGCAGGGTTGCGTCGTGCAGCAGGAAGGCGACGCCGTCGGCGCTCAGCTTGGCATCGCATTCGAACATGCGATAGCCGTGGGCGGCGCCCAGGCGGAAGGCTGCCAGCGTGTTCTCGGGTGCCAGCTTGCCGGCGCCGCGGTGGGCGATCCAGCGCGGGTAGGGCCAGGGTGTCATGCCGTCGCCAGCCGCTTGCCGGATCCCGCGTCGAACCAGTGCAGTCGATCCTGCCGTGCGGCCATGCGTACGGAGGCACCGAGCGCCGGCACGGGCACGCCTTCGTCGGCGCGCATCACCAGTTGCTCGTCGCCGATGCGGGCATGGATCAGGCGCTCCGCGCCCAGCATCTCGATCTGTTCCACCCGCACCAGCCAGCCGTCGTCCGCGAAGTCGAGGTGCTCGGGCCGGATGCCCAGCACGGTGCCAGGGCGCACCCCGGGCGCGTGGCGCAGCAGGTTCATCGGCGGCGAGCCCATGAAGCTGGCAACGAAGGTGGTGGCGGGGCGCGAATAGACCTCTTCGGGCGTGCCGAACTGGTCCATCACGCCGGCATTCATCACGATGATGCGCTGCGCCAGGGTCATCGCCTCCACCTGGTCGTGCGTGACAAAGAGCGAGGTGATGCCCAGTTCGCGATGCAGCTTCTGGATTTCCAGGCGGGTTTGGGCACGCAGCTTGGCGTCCAGGTTGGACAGTGGCTCGTCGAACAGGAAGACCTGCGGCTGGCGCACGATCGCGCGGCCCATGGCGACACGCTGGCGCTGGCCGCCGGAGAGTTCGCGCGGCTTGCGATCGAGCAGGTGGCCCAGTTCAAGGATCTTGGCGGCCTTGTCCACCCGTGCCTTGATCTCGTCCTTGGGCAACTTGGCGATCTTCAGGCCATAGGCCATGTTGTCGAACACGCGCATGTGCGGATAGAGTGCGTAGTTCTGGAACACCATGGCGATGTCGCGCTCGGCCGGCTCGACGTTGTTGACCACCCGGTCGCTGATGGCGATCTCGCCCGCGCTGATTTCTTCCAGGCCGGCCACCATGCGCAGCAGGGTCGACTTGCCGCAACCCGAGGGGCCGACGATGACGACGAACTCGCCCGCGTTCACATCGGCCGTGACGCCGTGTATCACCTGGTTGGCCTTGGGGCCCTTGCCGTAGCGCTTGATGACGTTGCGAAAGGAGATGGCTGTCATGGATGTTTATTTTTCAGTGTCGACCAGGCCCTTGACGAACCAGCGCTGCATCAGCACCACCACCACGGCGGGCGGCAGCAGCGCCAGGATGGCGGTGGCCATGATGATGTTCCAGTCGTTGGCCGCATCGCCGCTGGCGATCATGCGCTTGATGCCGATCACCACCGGGTACATGTCCTCGGTGGTGGTGGCCAGGAGCGGCCAGAGGTACTGGTTCCAGCCGTAGATGAACTGGATGACGAAGAGGGCGGCGATCGAGGTCTGCGACAGCGGCACCAGGATGTCCTTGAAGAAGCGCATTGGCCCGGCGCCATCCATGCGGGCAGCTTCCACCAGCTCGTCGGGCACGCTCATGAAGAACTGCCGGAACAGGAAGGTGGCGGTGGCCGAGGCGATCAGCGGAACGGTGAGCCCCGCATAGGTGTTGAGCATGTTCAGGTTCGACAACACCTTGTAGGTGGGCAGGATGCGCACCTCCACCGGCAGCATCAAGGTCACGAAGATCATCCAGAACACCAGCTTCTTGAAGGGGAAGCGGAAGTAGACGATGGCGAAGGCCGACAGCAGCGAGATTGCGATCTTGCCGATCGCGATGACCAGCGCCGTCACCAGGCTCACCCACATCATGCGGCCGACGGCCGCCTTCGAGCCTTGCGTTTCCGCCGTGCCGGTGAGCGCGGCGGTGTAGTTCTCGACCAGGTGGCTGCCGGGCGTCACCGGCATCGGCACCTGCACGATTTCGTCGCGCGTGTGGGTGGAGGCCACGAAGGCCAGGTAGATCGGGAAGGCGACGATCAGGATGCCCAAGAGCAGCACCAGGTGCGACAGCAACGTGAGGCCAGGACGGCGTTCAACCATGGCTAGTACTGCACTTTCTTTTCAACGTAGCGGAACTGGATGATCGTCAGCCCGACCACGATCGCCATCAGCACCACCGACTGGGCCGCCGAGCCGCCCAGGTCGAGCGCACGGAAGCCGTCGTGCCAGACCTTGTAGACAAGGATCGCGGTGTCGCGCCCCGGCCCGCCTTCGGTGGTGGCATGCACGATGGCGAAGGTGTCGAAGAAGGCGTAGACGATGTTGATCACCAGCAGGAAAAAGGTGGTTGGCGAGAGCAGCGGGAACTGGATCGTCAGGAAGCGCCGCAGGGGGCCCGCGCCGTCGATGGCGGCGGCTTCGATCAGCGCCTTGGGGATCGACTGCAGCCCGGCCAGGAAGAACAGGAAGTTGTAGGAGATCTGCTTCCACACCGCGGCCACCACGATCAGCGTCATCGCCTGGTTGGAATTGACCAGGTAGTTCCAGTTGAAGCCCAGCCGGCCCAGGCCATAGGCCAGGATGCCGATGGTGGGCGAGAACATGAAGACCCACAGCACGCCTGCCACCGCCGGCGCCACCGCGTAGGGAATGATCAGAAAGGTCTTGTAGAAGAGGCCGCCGCGCAGGATGCGGTCGGCAAAGACCGCGAGCATCAGCGAGATGGCGATGCCGCAGCCGGCCACCAGCGCGGAGAAAAGCGCCGTGATCTGGAAGGACTCGATGTAGGCCGAGTCCTCGAACAGGGTCTTGAAATTCTCCAGGCCGACGAACGCGGTGGAGGTGCCGAAGGCGTCTTCCTGCTGCATCGACTGCATCACCGCCTGGCTGGCCGGCCAGAAGAAGAACACCAGGATCACCGCCATCTGCGGCGCGATGAGCAGCCATGGCAGCCACGAGGAGCGGAACTGGACGCGTTTTTCCATGAGCTTGCGAGAGAAAGAAAATGCCCGCCGGCGCGGGTTGCGGCGGCGGGCGAGAGTCTACTGCGGCGTCAGGCGACGCCGGGCTTCATCCCTTGTTCGCCTTTTGGAAGCGTTCGAGTTGCTCGTTGCCGCGCGAGATGGCGGCGTCGAGCGCTTCCTTGGGCTGCTTCTTGCCCGACCAGATCTGTTCGGTTTCCTCGTCGACGATGGTGCGGATCTGCACGAAGTTGCCCAGGCGGATGCCGCGCGACTTGTCGGTGGTCTTGCGGATCATCTGCGTGACTGCCACGTCGGTGCCCGGCTTCTCCTTGTAGAAGCCCGACTTCTCGGTCACCTCGTAGGCCGCCGTGGTGATCGGCAGGTAGCCGGTTCGCTTGTGGCTGGCGGACTGCACGTCGGACTTCGACAGGAAGCTGAAGAAGTCCGCCACGCCCTTGTACTCGACCGGCTTCTTGCCCGACATCACCCACAGGCTGGCGCCGCCGATCACGGTGTTCTGCGGCGCGCCTTCCACGTCGGGGTAGTAGGGAAGGGCGGAGATGCCGTAGGCGAACTTGGCGTCCTTGGCGACGCGGGCATAGAGGCCGGAGGAACCGGTGAACATGGCGCACTCGCCCGAGGGGAAGGCGGCGTCCGGCACGTTGCCGCGGCCCTTGTAGACGAAGAGGCCCTGCTTGGCCATGTTGGCCAGGTTCTCGAAGTGGCGCACATGCAGCGGCGAGTTGAAGGCCAGGCGCGTGTTGGTGCCGCCGAAGCCGTTGTTCTGCGTCGCGAACAGCGTGTTGTGCCAGGCCGAGAAGCTCTCCAGCTGGGTCCAGCTGATCCAGCTGGTGGTGAAGGGGCACTTGTGGCCGTTGGCCTTGAGCTTGGCGGCGGCCGACACCACTTCGGGCCAAGTCTGCGGAGCCTTGTTCGGGTCCAGGCCGGCTGCCTTGAAGGCGTCCTTGTTGTAATAGAAGATGGTGGTCGAGCTGTTGAAGGGGAAGCTCAGCATCTGGCCGTTGGGCGCGGTGTAGTAGCCGGCCACGGCGGAGATGTAGGCCTTGGGGTCGAACTTGGCGCCGCCTTCCTTCATCACCTCGGCAACCGGCTTGATGGCGCCCTTGGAGGCCATCATGGTCGCGGTGCCCACTTCGAAGACCTGCAGGATGTGCGGCGCATTGCCCGAGCGGAAGGCGGCAATGGCGGCGGTCATCGACTCGTCATAGGTGCCCTTGTAGGTGGGCACCACCTTGTAGTCCTTCTGGCTCTCGTTGTACTGCTTGGCCAGGTCGTTGACCCATTCGCCCAGCGGGCCGCTCATGGCGTGCCACCATTGGATTTCGGTCTGGGCGTGGACGGGCGCGACCAGCGTGGCAGCGAGCACGGCGGCCGATGCGAAGGTCTTCAGATGCATAAAGGAACACTCCAACTTGGAAAATGGGGAACCGGGTAGGCTATGACGCAGTTGTTACATAGCGGAGTCAGTGTTTGTCACATCTTTGCCAATCTCTATCCAGCGGGGAAACCCTTTTCATGAGGGCCGCAGCGCCATGACCCGTACCTCGCTGGATAAGTCCAAGATCCGTTTCCTCCTGCTGGAGGGCATCCATCCCTCAGCCGTCGAGCTGCTGCAGGCGCAGGGCTACACCCAGGTCGAAGCGCTGGCCGGCGCCCTGCCGGAGGAGGAACTCAAGAAGAAGATCGCCGACGTGCACTTCCTGGGCATCCGTTCGCGCACCCAGCTCACGGCCGGGGTGTTCGAGGCCGCCCCCAAGCTGGTGGCGGTGGGGGCCTTTTGCATCGGCACCAACCAGGTCGACCTGGACGCCGCCCGCGAGCACGGGGTGGCGGTGTTCAACGCGCCGTACTCCAACACCCGCTCGGTGGCCGAGTTGGTGCTGGCCGAGGCCATCCTCTTGCTGCGCGGCGTGCCCGAGAAGAGCGCTGTGGCGCACCGTGGCGGCTGGCTCAAGTCGGCCGAGAACGCATTCGAGATCCGCGGAAAGACGCTGGGCATCGTGGGCTACGGCTCGATCGGCGCGCAGTTGTCGGTGCTGGCCGAGGCGCTGGGCATGCAGGTGGCCTTCTACGACGTGGTGACCAAGCTGCCGCTGGGCAACGCTCGCCAGGTTCGGGACCTGCCCGAACTGCTGGCGCAAAGCGACATCCTGAGCCTGCATGTGCCGGAGACAGCCGCGACCCAATGGATGATCGGCGCCAAGGAGATTGCCGCCATGAAGCCGGGCGCCATCCTCATCAACGCATCGCGCGGCACGGTGGTGGAGATCGAGGCGCTGGCCCTGGCATTGAAGGACGGGAAGTTGCTGGGTGCCGCCATCGACGTCTTCCCGATCGAGCCGCGCAGCAACAAGGACGAATTCCAGTCGCCCCTGCGCGGGCTGGACAACGTGATCCTGACGCCGCACATCGGCGGCTCCACCATGGAGGCGCAGGCCAACATCGGGCTGGAGGTGGCGGAAAAGCTGGTCAAGTACAGCGACAACGGGACCTCCACCTCTTCGGTCAACTTCCCCGAGGTGGCGCTGCCGGCGCACCCGGGCAAGCACCGGTTGCTGCACATTCACCGCAACGTGCCGGGCGTCATGTCCGACATCAATCGAGTGTTTGCCGACAACAGGATCAACATCAGCGCGCAGTATCTGCAGACCAACGAGAAGGTCGGCTACGTGGTGACCGACATCGACGCCGCCTATTCCGACCTGGCTCTGGAAAAGCTGGCGCAGGTGCCCGGCACCATCCGCAGCCGGGTGTTGTTTTGAGCCGCCCGGCAGCGCCCGGGACCCTGACTTAAAATCACTGGCCCTGGTTCATGGGCGCGCAGCGCCCAGCCGAGGCCCCATCCCGATGAATGCTCCGACCGCGTTGACCGCGTTGTTGTCGCAGGCCGCCGAGCCTGTGCGACTTCGCGAGATCCCGTACAACTACACCAGCTTCTCCGACCGAGAAATCGTGATCCGCCTGCTCGGCGACCGTGGCTGGGCCCTGTTGCAAGTCCTGCGCGCCGAGCGCCGCACCGGCCGCTCGGCCCGCATGCTCTACGAGGTGCTGGGCGACATCTGGGTGGTGCAGCGCAACCCCTACCTGGTCGACGACCTGCTGGACAACCCGCGCCGCCGCGGCCAACTGGTCGATGCCTTGCATCACCGGATGAGCGAGGTGCAAAAGCGCCGCACCCCGGATGCGGATCCCCAGCGGGACGCCCTGGTGGGCGAGTTGACGGGCCTGGTCTCGCAGGCCATCGACGCCTTCGACCTCATGTTCCGCGACGTCGCCGCGCTGCGCCGCAAGGCCACGCGGGCCCTGCGCAAGGTCACGGCCAAGGACAACATCAAGTTCGACGGCCTGTCGCGCGTCTCGCACGTCACCGACGCCACCGACTGGCGGGTGGAATACCCCTTCGTGGTGCTGACGCCGGACACCGAGGCCGAGATGGCCCTCCTGGTCAAGACCTGCATCGAGCTGGGCCTGACCATCATCCCGCGCGGAGGTGGCACCGGCTACACCGGCGGCGCCGTGCCGCTCACATGGAACAGCGCGGTGATCAACACCGAGAAGCTGGAAGCGATGACCGAGGTCGAGGTGATGGCCTTGCCGGGCCTGGAAGCGCCGGTGCCCACCATCTACACCGAGGCCGGCGTGGTCACGCAGCGCGTGGCCGATGCGGCCGAGCGGGCCGGCTATGTGTTCGCGGTCGACCCGACTTCGGCCGAGGCTTCCTGCGTCGGCGGCAATGTCGCCATGAACGCCGGCGGCAAGAAGGCCGTGCTGTGGGGCACGGCGCTGGACAACCTGGCCTCCTGGCGCATGGTGACGCCGCAGGCCGAATGGCTGGAAGTCACGCGCATTGGCCACAACCTGGGCAAGATCCACGACGCCGAGAGCGCCGTGTTCGAGTTGCAGTACTTTGCCGCCGACGGCAAGACCGCGCTGCGCTCGGAGCGCCTGGAAATCCCAGGCCGCACCTTCCGCAAGGAGGGCCTGGGCAAGGACGTGACGGACAAGTTCCTCTCGGGCCTGCCGGGCATCCAGAAGGAGGGCTGCGACGGCCTCATCACCAGCTGCCGCTGGGTGGTGCACCGCATGCCGGCCCACACCCGCACCGTCTGCCTGGAGTTCTTCGGCAACGCCAAGGACGCGGTGCCCAGCATCGTCGACATCAAGGACTACATGTTCTCGATCGCCGGCACCGGCGTGCTGCTGGCGGGCCTGGAACACCTGGACGACCGCTACCTGAAGGCGGTGGGCTATGCCACCAAGTCCAAGAAGCATGGCGGCCTGCCCAAGATGGTGTTGTTCGGCGACATCGCCGGGGACGATGCCGACTCGGTGGCGCGTGCCACCTCCGAGGTGGTGCGCATCGCCAATTCGCGCAGCGGCGAGGGCTTCATCGCCATCAGCCCGGAAGCGCGCAAGAAGTTCTGGCTGGACCGCAAGCGCACCGCGGCGATCAGCAAGCACACCAACGCCTTCAAGATCAACGAAGACGTGGTGATCCCGCTGCCGCGCATGGCCGAATATTCGGACGGCATCGAGCGCATCAACATCGAGCTGAGCCTTCAGAACAAGATCGCCCTGGCCGACGAGCTGGAGGTCTTCTTCACCCGCGACAACCTGCCGCTGGGCAAGAGCGACGACGCCAACGACATCCCCTCGGCCGAGCTGCTGGAAGACCGGGTGGCGCAGGCGGTGGCGCTGGTGCAGGAAGTGCGGGCGCGCTGGGCCGGCTGGCTGCGCGACATCGATGCGCTGTTCCCGCATTTGCAGGACCACAGCTTGCGCGCGAGCTGGAGGACGCAGATCCGCCAGCCGCTGCAGCAGATCTTCGCCGGCGCCGAGTTCACGGCCATCCTGGATGAATGCAACGCGATCCACCAACGCGTGCTCAAGGGCCGCGTCTGGGTGGCGCTGCACATGCACGCCGGTGACGGCAATGTGCACACCAACATCCCGGTCAACAGCGACAACTACGAGATGCTGCAGACCGCGCATGCCGCGGTGGCCCGCATCATGGTGCTGGCGCGCAGCCTGGATGGCGTGATCTCGGGCGAGCACGGCATCGGCATCACCAAGCTGGAGTTCCTGACGGACGAGGAGCTGGCACCCTTCACCGACTACAAGCGCCGGGTCGACCCGGAAGGCCGCTTCAACAAGGGCAAGCTGCTGCGCGCCGGTGTCCATGCGCTGCATGCCGACCTGACCAATGCCTACACCCCCAGTTTCGGCCTGATGGGGCACGAGTCGCTCATCATGCAGCAGAGCGACATCGGCGCCATTGCCGACAGCGTCAAGGACTGCCTGCGCTGCGGCAAGTGCAAGCCGGTGTGCGCCACCCATGTGCCGCGCGCCAACCTGCTCTATTCCCCGCGCAACAAGATCCTCGCCACCTCGCTGCTGGTCGAGGCCTTCCTGTACGAGGAGCAGACGCGCCGCGGCATCAGCATCAAGCACTGGGAAGAGTTCGAGGACGTGGCCGACCACTGCACCGTCTGCCACAAGTGCCTCTCCCCCTGCCCGGTGAAGATCGACTTCGGCGACGTCTCGATGAACATGCGCAACCTGCTGCGAAAGATGGGCCAGAAGAGCTTCCGTCCCGGCAATGCGGCCGCCATGTTCTTTCTGAACGCCACCAACCCGCAGACCATCAAGGCGATGCGCAGCGGCATGGTGGACGTGGGCTTCAAGGCGCAGCGCCTGGCCAACGACCTGCTGCGCGGCCTGGCCAGGAAGCAGACCAGCGCGCCGCCGGCCACCCTGGGTCCGGCACCGGTGAAGGAGCAGGTCATCCACTTCATCAACAAGAAGATGCCGGGGGGCCTGCCCAAGAAGACGGCGCGGGCGCTCCTGGACATCGAGGACGCCGACTACGTCCCGATCATCCGCAACCCCAAGGCCACCACCTCCGACACCGAGGCGGTCTTCTACTTCCCGGGCTGCGGCTCGGAGCGCCTTTTCTCGCAGGTGGGCCTCGCCACCCAGGCCATGCTGTGGCATGCCGGTGTGCAGACGGTTCTGCCGCCGGGCTACCTGTGCTGCGGCTACCCGCAGCGCGGCAGCGGCCAGTTCGACAAGGCCGAGAAGATGATCACCGACAACCGGGTGCTGTTCCACCGGGTGGCCAACACCTTGAACTACCTGGACATCAAGACGGTGGTGGTGAGTTGCGGCACCTGCTACGACCAGCTTCAGGGCTACCAGTTCGACAAGATCTTCCCGGGCTGCCGCATCGTCGACATCCACGAGTACCTGCTTGAAAAGGGAATCACGCTAGGGGACGCGGGTGGCGGGGGCTATCTCTACCACGACCCCTGCCACAGCCCCATGAAGCAGCAGGACCCGATGAAGACGGTGAAGGCGCTGGTCGGCGACAACGTGCTCAAGAACGACCGCTGCTGCGGCGAATCGGGCACCCTGGGCGTGACCCGGCCCGACATCTCGACCCAGATCCGCTTTCGCAAGGAAGAGGAACTGAAGAAGGGCGAGGCGCAGTTGCGCGCGGCGGGCGCCGTGGGCGCCACCGACAACGTGAAGATCCTCACCAGCTGCCCGAGCTGCCTGCAGGGCCTTTCGCGCTACGGCAATGACCTGAACAACGGCCTTCTGGAAGCCGACTACATCGTGGTCGAGATGGCGCGCAAGCTCCTTGGCGAGGAATGGATGCCGCAGTATGTGGCGGCGGCCAACCAGGGTGGGATCGAACGGGTGCTGGTATGAGTGCCCAGGCCGGCTGCCCGCTGTGCGAGGACATCGGCGGCCGCCTGGTGTTCGAAGGCCCGCAGTTGCGAGTCATCTGCGCCGCCGAGCTGGGCTTTCCGGCCTTCTACCGGCTGGTGTGGCGCGAGCATGTGCGGGAGTTCTCGGACCTGCCGAGGGAAGCGCGCGCGACCTGCATGGAAGCCGTGACGGTCATCGAGCAGTGCCTTCGCGAGGCGCTGTCCCCCACCAAGGTCAACCTGGCGGCCCTGGGCAATGTGGTGCCGCATCTGCATTGGCACGTGATCGCCCGCTTCGACTGGGACAGTCATTTCCCCGGCCCGGTCTGGGCCGGCGCACAGCGCGAACGTGCGCCGGCGCGCGAGGCTGAAGTGACGGCCAGGCTGCCGGCGCTGGAGGCGCGCATGATCGAGCGACTCAGGAGCTTCAACTAATGGCAGGTCTGCAATCCGGCGCCCCGACGCCCCAATCGATCACCGTGCACAGCCAATCGCGCGTGCTGGAAGTGGGCTTCAGTGATGGCGCCACCTTCCGCATCCCCTTCGAGCTGATGCGCATCTACTCCCCCTCGGCCGAGGTGCAGGGCCATGGCCCGGGCCAGGGGGTGCTGCAGACCGGCAAGCGCGAGGTCGACCTGGTCGATCTGCAGCCAGTGGGCAACTATGCGGTGCTGCCCACCTTCAGCGACGGCCACGACACCGGCATCTATTCCTGGGACCTGCTCTACGAACTGGGTGCGAGACAGCAGGAACTGTGGGCCGAGTACGAGGCGCGCCTGGCCGCTGCGGGTGTCGACCGCGATGCGTCCATGCCCGAAAAGGGCGGCGGCCACGCCTGCGGCAGCCACTAGGCTTGCCCAAAAGCCACAAATGCCCGCCGAAGTTGCGGGGTCGTCGCCTTGCAATGAAGGCTTACGGCCTAACATGGGCGGCATGAGCAGCACGCATTTCGGTTTCGAGCAGGTCGACGAGAAGGAGAAGGCCCGCCGCGTGCGCGGTGTCTTCGACTCGGTGGCGTCGCGCTACGACATCATGAACGACCTGATGTCGGCCGGCCTGCATCGGGCCTGGAAGGCCTACACCGTGATGGTGGCGAACCTGCGCGAAGGCTCGCGCGTGCTCGACATCGCCGGAGGCACCGGCGATCTGTCCCTGGCCTTTGCCCGCAAGGTGGGCGAGTCGGGCCAGGTGGTGCACACCGACATCAACGAGGCGATGCTTCGCACCGGGCGCGACCGCCTGATCGATGCCGGCGTGGCGCTGCCCACCCTGGTCTGCGATGCCGAGCAACTGCCCTTTGCCGACAACCATTTCGACGTCGTCAGCGTGGCCTTCGGCCTGCGCAACATGACCCACAAGGACCGCGCGCTCAAGGAAATGAACCGCGTGCTCAAGCCCGGCGGCAAGCTGCTGGTGCTCGAATTCTCCAAGGTTGCCAAGCCGCTGGCCAAGGCCTACGACTGGTATTCGTTCCAGGTGCTGCCGCGCCTGGGCAAGCTGGTGGCCGGCGACGATGCCAGCTATCGCTACCTGGCCGAATCCATCCGCATGCACCCCGCCCAGGAAGAGCTCAAGACCCTGTTGAAAGAGGGCGGTTTCGGGCACGTGGACTATCACAACATGACCGGGGGCGTTGCGGCCCTGCATGTTGGAATCAAGTGCTGAGCTGTTTTTAGTCGATCGATTTTCTTTAGCGCCACGAGGAGACGCCATGAAAAAAATGCTTCCGATTCTGATGGCCTGTGCCCTTGCCCTCGCGAGCATCCATGCGGATGCCGCGCGCATCGGTGGAGGCAAGTCCGTGGGTCGCCAGTCGAGCAACGTGACGCAGCGCGAAGCTGCGCCGGGCAATACGGCTACCAATACCGCGCCTGCGCAATCGGCCAGCCCTGCCACGGCGGCCAAGCCGGCCACTGCTGCGCCTGCGGCGGCGCCCAAGCGCCCCTGGGGCGCCATGCTCGGCGGCTTGGCCGCCGGCCTGGGCCTGGCCTGGCTTGCGAACTCCCTGGGCCTGGGCGCTGCCTTCGGCAACTTCCTCCTGATCCTGCTGGTGGCGATGGCCGCGCTGATCGCATGGCGCGTGTTCAGCGCCCGCTCCAAGGCGAAGGGCCCGGCCCGCCAGGGCGGCTTCGCCTACCAGGGCGCGGGTGGTCCGGCCACGGCCACTGCGCCGCTCCAGTACAGCCCGAACAATGTCGGCAACGACGCCTCGGCGCGTCCCTGGGAGCGTCAGCATGCCGCCTTCGATGCCACACATGGCGAACAAGGCGGGGCCCAGCATGGCTCGGCGGCCCTTTCGGGTGGCAGCATGATCGGCTCGGCCCTGTCGGGCGCGCAGAGCTGGGGCGTGCCGGCGGGCTTCGACACCGAAGGCTTCCTGGGCGCTGCCAAGCGCAACTTCGTGACCCTGCAGGACGCCTGGGACAAGAGCGACATCGCCACCCTGCGTTCGATGATGACCGATGACATGGTGGGCGAGATTCGCAGCCAGCTGGCCGAGCGCGAGACCCACATTGGCAGCCAGCCGAACAAGACCGAGGTGGTCATGCTCGACGCCAAGCTGCTGGGCATCGAGGAGCTGCCCGATGTCTACCTGGCCAGCGTGGAGTTCTCCGGCATGATCCGCGAGGATGCTTCGGCCGGCCCGAGCCCCTTCCGCGAAGTCTGGAACATGACCAAGCCGGTCAACGGCAACAGCGGCTGGCTGGTGGCTGGCGTGCAAGCGCTCCAGTAGCAAAAAGCGAGACGTGCCAGGTGGCCCGATGGGGCCCTTGGCCGCACGATAATGGGGACCATGGCCACACCATCGTCCCCATTTGCTTTTCTTGGCGAGCTCTTCGACAAGGCGTCGAGCCGGCTCCAGCCCCCGGCCTGGGCGATCCACGAAATCCAGCACCGCGCGGTGCTCTTTCTCAACCATGTGCTGCAGCAGGAGCCCGAGGCGCAGGCGCGGCTCAAGCGCCAGCAGGGGCAGGTGGTCGAGGTGCGCTGGCGCTCGATCCTGGTCCGCGTGGTAGCCACGCCGGCCGGCCTGCTCGACCTCGCGCCCGAGGGTGCCATGCCTGACCTGACGCTCAGCGTCTCCCAGGAAAACCCGCTCGAGTTGGCGCAGTCGGCACTGCTCGGCGACAAGCCGTCGGTGCGCATCGTCGGCGACGTGCAACTGGCGGCCGAGGTCAATTGGCTGGTCGATCATGTGCGCTGGGACGTGGAGGACGACCTGGCCCGCCTGATCGGCGATGTGCCAGCGCATGCCATCGGCAACACGGCCCGCAAGGTGGTGGCGGGGCTGCGGCAGTTCATCGACAAGGCGGCCCGCTCCGGCCCTGCGAAGACCGAATCCGAATGAGCCGTATTTATCGCGGCGCGTTCATCGTCCTGGTCGCGCTGCGCTACGGCCTGGACGAGCTCGTACTCACCAGCTTCCAGAAGCCCTGGCTTCATGCGCTGGCGCGCATCGTCTCCTTCGGCCGCAAGCTGGATGCGCCGCGCGGCCAGCGCCTGCGCGAGGCGCTCGAGCGCCTGGGCCCGATCTTCGTCAAGTTCGGCCAGGTGCTGTCGACCCGGCGCGACCTGTTGCCGGAGGACATCGCCGACGAACTGGCCTGGCTGCAGGACCGCGTCCCCCCCTTCGATTCCAAGGTGGCCATGGCCACCATCGAGCGTGCCTTCCATCGGCCGGTGGCCGAGATCTTCGAGCAGTTCGACGAGGTGCCGATCGCCAGCGCCTCGATTGCCCAGGTGCATTTCGCCACCCTGCGCCGGTCCGGCGGCGACGTGCGCGAGGTGGCAGTGAAGGTGCTGCGCCCCGGCATGCGCAGCGTGATCGAGAAGGACCTGGCGCTGATGGCCATGATGGCCGGCTGGGTCGAGAAGGTCTCGCCCGACGGCAAGCGCCTGAAGCCGCGCGAGGTGGTGGCCGAGTTCGACAAGTACCTGCACGACGAGCTCGACCTGGTGCGCGAAGCAGCCAACGCGGCCCAGCTGCGGCGCAACATGAGCAAGCTGGAGCTGGTGATGATTCCCGAGATGGTCTGGGACTTCTGCCACCCCGAAGTGATCGTGATGGAGCGCATGAAGGGCGTGCCCATCGCCCAGCTCGACCGCCTGCGCGCCGCCGGCATCGACATCCCCAAGCTGGCGCGCGACGGCGTCACCATCTTCTTCACCCAGGTCTTTCGCGACGGCTTCTTTCATGCCGACATGCATCCGGGCAACATCCAGGTGAGCATCGAGCCGGCCACCTTCGGGCGCTACATCTCGCTGGACTTCGGCATCATCGGCACGCTCACCGAGGTCGACAAGGAGTACCTGGCGCAGAACTTCGCCGCCTTCTTCCGGCGCGACTACAAGCGAGTCGCGGAGCTGCACCTGGAAAGCGGCTGGGTGCCGCCCGGCACTCGCATCGACGAGCTCGAGGGCGCGATCCGCACGGTGTGCGAACCCTACTTCGACCGTCCGCTCAAGGAAATCTCGCTGGGCATGGTGCTGATGCGCCTTTTCCAGACCTCGCGCCGCTTCCATGTCGAGATCCAGCCGCAGCTGGTGCTCTTGCAAAAGACCCTGCTCAACATCGAGGGCCTGGGCCGCCAGCTCGATCCCGACCTCGACCTCTGGGCCACCGCCAAGCCCTTTCTCGAGAAATGGATGCTCGACCAGCTGGGCCCGAAGAAGCTGCTGCAGCAACTGCGCGCCGAGGCGCCGCGCCTGGCCAAGCTGCTGCCGCAGCTGCCGCGGCTGATGCACGACTACCTGGAGCGCCCGCCCACCGACCACCGGCGCGAGCTGATGGAGCTGCTGGCAGCACAAAAGCGCACCAACAAGCTACTGCAAGCCATCATTTACGGTGGCATGGGTTTTGTATTAGGTTTGATCGCCATGCAGGTGCTGGTGCGCGTGCGGCTGTTCTGAAGGACATGAGGAGAAATTCGTGCTGCTGAGCCTGGTCATCGTCTATTTGCTGTTCACCATCGCCATCGGCCTGTGGGCCGCGCGCAGGGTGAAGAACACGGCCGACTTCGCCATCGCCGGCCGGCATCTCCCGCTGTACATGATCGTGACGACCACCTTCGCCACATGGTTCGGCTCCGAGACGGTGCTGGGCATCCCGGCCAAGTTCATCGAAGGCGGCCTGGGCAGCGTGGTGGAAGACCCCTTCGGCGCCGGCACCTGCCTGATCCTGGTGGGCCTGTTCTTCGCCGGCAAGCTCTACCGCATGACCCTGCTGACCATCAGCGACTACTACCGCGAGCGCTACGGCCGCACGGTGGAGGTGGCCTGCTCGCTGATCATCATGCTGAGCTACCTGGGCTGGGTCTCGGCCCAGGTCACGGCCCTCGGCCTGGTGTTCAACGTGCTGTCGGGGGGTGTGGTCAGCATTCCCATGGGGATGATCATCGGGGTGGTTTCGATCCTGGCCTACACCCTGTTCGGCGGCATGTGGTCGGTGGCGGTGACCGACTTCATCCAGATGATCATCCTGGTGGTGGGCCTGGCAGTGATCGCCATGTTCGCCGGCAACATGGCCGGCGGGGCAGGCAAGGTGATCGAGTTCGCCGCCAGCAAGGACCTGTTTCGCTTCTGGCCCGAGCCCAGCTTCAAGGACATGATCTTCTTCCTGGCGGCCGCACTGACCATGATGCTCGGCTCGATCCCGCAGCAGGACGTGTTCCAGCGCGTGATGTCTGCCAACAGCGTGAAGGCCTCCACCCGCGGGCCGGTGATCGGCGGCGTGGCCTACATCCTCTTCGCTTTCGTCCCGATGTTCCTGGTGGCGAGCGCGCTGCTCATCATGCCCGAGCAGACCGCCGAGCTGCTCAAGGACGATCCGCAGCGCGTGCTGCCCACCCTGGTGCTGGAGAAGATGCCTTTCGTGATGCAGGTGCTCTTCTTCGGCGCGCTGCTGTCGGCCATCAAGTCGACCGCCTCGGCCACCCTGCTGGCGCCCAGCGTGACCTTCACCGAGAACATCTGGCGCCAGCTTCGCCCGGCCGGCTCCGACAAGTCGAACCTGATGACCATGCGCATCACGGTGCTGGTGTTCAGCGCGGCGGTGCTGGCCTACGCCATCCGCATGCAGGGCACGCCCATCTACGAGCTGGTGTCGGGCGCCTATCAGGTGCCGCTGGTGGGCGCCTTCGTGCCGCTGGTGTTCGGCCTTTACTGGCAGCGCGCCACCACCCAGGGCGCCATCGCCGCCGTCGTGCTGGGCATCGGCGTCTGGACCGCCGGCCTGGCCATGCCATGGGGCGAAGCCTTCCCGGCGCAGCTGGCGGGCCTGCTGGCTTCCATGATCGGGATGGTGGCCGGCTCGCTGGCGCCGCAATGGCTGGTCAACTCGCGCACGCCGCACCGCCCGATTGCGGTAGACGCGGCCTGAGGCGGGGCGCCCGAAGGGAGGGCGCCCTTATAATCGAGGGCTTTGCTGGCGCCTTCCTGCCAGCTCCTTCGCTCTCTTTTTCATGCCAATCTACGCCTACAAGTGCAGTGCCTGCGGCCATGCCAAGGACACGCTGCAGAAAATGTCCGATGCGCCGCTGACGGTCTGCCCGGCGTGCGGTGCCGCCGCCTACAGCAAGCAGCTGACGGCGGCCGGCTTCCAGCTGAAGGGCTCGGGCTGGTACGTCACCGACTTCCGCGAAGGCGGCAACAAGAGCGACGCTGCGCCCAAGTCCGGCGAGACTGCCGCACCGGCTGCGGCCACCGAGGCCGCCAGCGCGCCTGCTGCCGCGCCCGCCGCGGCACCGGCCCCTGCCGCAGCGCCTGCCCCGGCAAGCGCCAGTTGAGGGCCGCGTCACCGATGCATGCGCTGCGCAAATGGCTGTTCTCCGGCCTGCTGGTCATCGTGCCCTTGGCGATCACCCTGTGGGTGCTCGACTGGATCATCGGCACACTGGACCAGACACTTTGGCTGCTGCCCTCGCAGTGGCAGGGCTGGCTGGTGCAGCACCGCGTGCGCGGTCTGGGCGTCCTCTTCACCCTGACCATCCTGCTGGTGGTGGGCGCCATCGCCAGCAACTTCGTCGGCAAGCGCCTCCTGGGCTGGGGCGACGCAGTGGTGCGGCGCATCCCGGTCGTGCGCTCGATCTATTCCAGCGTCAAGCAGGTCTCCGACACGCTTTTTTCCGAGAGCGGCAATGCCTTTCGCACCGCCGTCCTCGTCGAATGGCCACGCCCGGGCGCCTGGACCATTGCCTTCGTCACCGGCACGCCCGGCGGCGACGTGCTCAACTACCTGCACGATGACTACCTGGGCGTCTACGTGCCGACCACGCCGAACCCCACCGGCGGCTACTTCGTGATGCTCAAGCGCACGGACTGCATTGAACTGAAGATGAGCGTCGACGAGGCGCTCAAGTACATCGTGTCGATGGGCGTGGTCGTTCCAGGCGGCCCCGCATCGATCGCCACCGCCTAAACCGAAGAACACTCGAGAATTGAAGGAGTAGGCGCCTCACCAAGGTGCCGGCAATCAGCCATGGCCATGCGTACAAACTACTGCGGTCTTGTGACCGATGCCCTGATGGGCCAAACCGTCACCCTGTGCGGCTGGGTCAACCGCCGGCGCGACCATGGCGGCGTGATCTTCATCGACCTGCGCGATCGCGAAGGCTATGTGCAGGTGGTGTGCGACCCGGATCGCGCTGATACCTTCGCCACCGCCGAGAACCTGCGCAACGAGTTCTGCGTCCAGGTCACCGGCCTGGTGCGCGCGCGCCCCGAAGGCACGGTGAACGAGCAGCTCAAGAGCGGCAAGATCGAGGTGCTGTGCCACGAGCTGAAGGTGCTCAACCCCTCGGTCACGCCGCCCTTCCTGCTGGACGACGACAACCTGAGCGAGACCACCCGCCTCACGCACCGCGTGCTGGACCTGCGCCGCCCGGTCATGCAGAAGAACCTGATGACGCGCTACAAGGTGACGATGGATGTGCGCAAGTTCCTCGACGCCAATGGCTTCATCGACATCGAGACCCCGATGCTCGGCAAGTCCACGCCAGAAGGCGCGCGCGACTACCTGGTGCCCAGCCGCGTGCACGACGGCAGCTTCTTCGCGCTGCCGCAGTCGCCCCAGCTCTTCAAGCAGCTGCTGATGGTGGCCGGCTTCGACCGCTACTACCAGATCGTCAAGTGCTTCCGCGACGAGGACCTGCGCGCCGACCGCCAGCCCGAGTTCACGCAGATCGACATCGAGACCTCCTTCATGGCTGAAGACGAGATCCGCCAGATGTTCGAAGGCATGATCCGCCAGGTCTTCCGCGGCGCCGCCGGCATCGACCTGCCGGTGTTCCCGACCATGAGCTATGGCGACGCCATGTTCAAGTACGGCTCCGACAAGCCGGACCTGCGCGTCAAGCTCGAGTTCACCGAGCTGACCGAGCTGATGCGCAACGTCGAGTTCAAGGTCTTCGCCGGCGCCGCCAACATGAAGGGCGGCCGCGTGGTGGCCCTGCGCGTGCCCGGCGGTGGCGCGGCCGAGGGCGGCATGACCCGCAGCGAGATCGATGCCTACACCGAGTTCGTCAAGATCTACGGCGCCAAGGGCCTGGCCTACATCAAGGTCAACGACGCGGCGGCCGGCCGCGAGGGCCTGCAGAGCCCGATCGTGAAGAACCTGGACGATGCCGCGCTGGCCGAGATCATCGCCCGCACCGGCGTACGCAATGGGGACATCCTGTTCTTCGGCGCCGACAAGGAGAAGGTGGTCAACGACGCCATCGGCGCGCTGCGCGTGAAGATCGGCCACAGCGCCTTCGGCAAGAAGGCGGGCCTCTTCGACGACCGCTGGGCGCCGCTGTGGGTGGTGGACTTCCCGATGTTCGAGTACGACGAGGACGGCCAGCGCTGGTCGGCCGTGCATCACCCCTTCACTGCGCCGAAGGACGGCCATGAAGACCTGATGGACACGGCACCCGAGAAGTGCGTCGCCAAGGCCTACGACATGGTGCTCAACGGCATCGAGATGGGCGGCGGCTCGGTGCGTATCCACCGCGAGGAAGTGCAGAGCAAGGTGTTCCGCGCCCTGAAGATCAACGCTGAGGACGCGCAGGCCAAGTTCGGCTTCCTGCTCGACGCCCTGCAGTACGGCGCGCCCCCGCACGGCGGAATCGCCATCGGCCTGGACCGCCTGGTCATGCTGATGAACGGGGCCGAGTCGATCCGCGACGTGATCGCCTTCCCCAAGACCCAGCGCGCCCAGGACCTGCTGACCCAGGCCCCGAGCCCGGTCGACGAGAAGCAGCTGCGCGAGCTGCATATCCGCCTGCGTAACACCACCGCAGCGGCGGGCTGATCCCGTATCCTTTCGGGTCGCGCCGCGACCCCCATGGACGAAGCCGCCAAGCCCTCCTACAAGATTCCCGAATCGGTGCTGGTCGTGATCCACACGCCGGCATTGGAGGTGCTGCTCATCCGCCGGGCCGATGCGCCGGACTTCTGGCAGTCGGTCACCGGCAGCAAGGACGCGGCAGATGAGCCGCTGGCGCAGACCGCCGCCCGCGAGGTGCACGAGGAAACCGGCATCGACTGCCGCCCCGGCAACCCGTTGGCGGCCCAGTTGCGGGACTGGAAACTTGCCAACGTCTACTCCATCTATCCGCAATGGCGCTGGCGCTATGCGCCGGGCGTGCTGCGCAATACCGAGCACCTGTTCGGGCTGTGCGTGCCGCAGAAGTGCACGCCGTTGCTGGAGCCGCGCGAGCATGACGCCTGGCAGTGGCTGCCTTATCGGCAGGCGGCCGACGCCTGTTTTTCACCGTCGAATGCCGAAGCCATCCTGTTGCTGCCAGAATTTCTGAAATGACTTCCGCGCAAGGCAATTTCCGCGTCGCCACCTACAACATCCACAAGGGTGTGCAGGGGGTCGGCCCGGCGCGCCGGCTCGAGATCCACAACCTGGGCCACGCCGTCGAGCAACTCGATGCCGACATCATCTGCCTGCAGGAAGTGCGCAAGATGAACCGCCAGGCGGCTCGCCGCTTCGAGCGCTGGCCCGAGATGCCGCAGGCCGACTTCCTGGCGCCCGAGGGCTACACCGCGGTCTACGAAACCAATGCGGTCACCCGCCATGGCGAGCACGGCAACGCCTTGCTCACCCGCTGGCCGGTGCTCAAGAAGACGCACCGCGACATTTCAGACCACCGCTTCGAGCAGCGCGGCCTGCTGCACGCGGTGATCGACGTGGACGGCGCCCCGCTGCATGCCATCGTGCTGCACCTGGGCCTCATCAAGGGGAGCAGGGTGCGCCAGGTCGGCCAGCTGCGCGAGTTCATCGAGCGCGAGATTCCGCCGGGCGAGCGCCTGGTGGTGGCCGGCGACTTCAACGACTGGGGCGCGCGCATGCGCTACGCGATGAACGCCATGGGCCTGCGCGACTCCAGCGACCTGCGCGGCCCGCGCACCCTCACATACCCGTCGCGCCTGCCGCTGACCCAGCTCGATTTCATCTACGCCCGCCACCTGAAGCCGGTGGATTGTTCGGTGCCGCGCGGCCCGGTGTGGGCACGCATGTCCGACCACCTGCCGCTGGTGACCGACTTTGCGCTACAAGATTGATAGCAAGAGAGTAAGTGCAGATCAGCATTCCAGCCATGAAGGCCGGGAATTCATTCACTGTTAGGATGCACCCATGCTGACCAAGATCGACACCAAGCTGCGCCCCGTGGAAGCGGGCGAGGAGGAGGGCCTGCCCGTCTCCGTGAAGATCCGCGAGCGCATCCAGGCCGCGCGCAAGCGCTTCAACGCCAACGACAACATCGCCGAGTTCATCGAGCCGGGCGAACTCGAGGCCCTGCTCGACGAGGTCGAGGACAAGATGAAGGGCGTGCTGGAAAGCCTGGTGATCGACATCGAGCGCGACCACAACACCGACAACACCGCGCGGCGGGTGGCCAAGATGTACCTCAACGAGGTGTTCCGCGGCCGCTACGTGGCGCCGCCGAGGCTCACCGAGTTCCCCAACGCCGAGCGCCTGAACGAGCTGATGATCGTCGGCCCGATCACGGTGCGCAGCGCCTGCTCGCACCACTTCTGCCCGATCATCGGCAAGCTGTGGATCGGCGTCATGCCCAACGAGCACACCAACGTGATCGGGCTGTCGAAGTACGCACGCCTGGCCGAGTGGGTGATGGGCCGCCCGCAGATCCAGGAAGAGGCGGTGGTGCAGCTGGCTGACCTGATCCAGGAAAAGACCAGCCCCGACGGCCTGGCCCTGGTGGTCGAGGCCGAGCATTTCTGCATGCAGTGGCGCGGCGTCAAGGAGATGGACAGCAAGATGATCAACTCGGTCATGCGTGGCGCCTTCCTCAAGGACGCTTCGCTGCGCCGCGAGTTCCTGTCCCTCCTGCCACGCAAAGGTTGAACAAGACATGCTGGTTCGTCTGCTCTATGCCAGTCGCGCGGTCGATTCCAGCGCGCCGGCGATCGAGGCCATCCTGGCGCAGGCCCGCGCCCACAACACCTCCAGCGGCATCACCGGCATTCTTTGCCACGGCGGCGGCGTGTTCCTGCAGGCCATCGAGGGCGGGCGGGCCGCGGTGAGCGAGCTGTACGGCCACATCCAGAAGGACCCGCGCCACAAGGACGTGGTGCTGCTGCACTACGAGGAAATCAGCGAGCGGCGCTTCGGCGGGTGGACCATGGGCCA
The DNA here is from genome assembly GCA_035476655.1 of Variovorax sp. Lineage (GTDB taxonomy): Bacteria > Pseudomonadota > Gammaproteobacteria > Burkholderiales > Burkholderiaceae_C > Variovorax. The sequence continues at coordinate 13,626 of DATILH010000013.1, read as the reverse complement.
GGTCAACCTGACCAAGGTGCATTCCTCGATCCTGCTGCGTTATTCGGAGCGCCCCGAGCTCGATCCCTACTCGTCGTCCGGCAAGGCCTCGCTGGCCCTGCTGGAAGAACTGATGGCCACCGCAGCGATCTGTCGCGGTTGAGCTTCGGCGCTCGGTGCTGCTCGGCTGCGATTTCTCCAGCGCGCCGACGCGCGCCAAGCAGATCGTGGTGGCGACCGGTGCGCTTGGGGCGCCCGGCGTGGTCGAGCTGGATTCCCTGCTGCGCTTTTCCACCCTCGATGACTGGGCCGACTGGCTGGCGGCGCAGCCAGCGTGGGTCGGCGCCTTCGACTTTCCCTTCGGCCTGCCGCGCGAGCTGGTCGAGCACCTGGGCTGGCCCGGCAGCTGGCCCGAACTGATCGCGCACTACGCCGGGCTGGAACGCACCCAGATCCGCCGCCACTTTGCCGCCTTCTGCGCGGCGCGCCCGGCCGGCGCCAAGTTCGCGCACCGCGCCACCGACCGCCCGGCCGGCTCCAGCCCCTCGATGAAGTGGGTCAACCCGCCGGTGGCGTTCATGCTGCATGCCGGCGTGCCGCGCCTTCTTGCCGCCGGGGCGGCCTTTCCCGGCTTGCAGGCGCCTTGGCTCGAGAAAGACGCGCCGCGCGTGGCGCTGGAGGGCTACCCGGGGCTGCTGGCGCGCGAACTGATCGGCCGGCGCAGCTACAAGAGCGACGATGCGCAGCGCCAGACACCGGAGCGCCGCCAGGCGCGGGCCGAGATCCTGCAGGGCCTGGCCCAAGGCGCCACGCGGCTGGGGCTGGCGCTGGCCTTGGCGCCGGCCCAGCACGAGGACTTGCTGGCCGATGCCAGGGGCGACGCCATCGACGCCGTGCTGTGCCTCATGCAGGCCGCCTGGGGGCAGCAGCGCCGCCCCGGCTATGGCCTGCCGGAGGGTATCGATCCGCTGGAAGGATGGATCGTCAGTTCCTGAGCATCCTTGTCCTACAAGCAGATGCGGCCTTGTCCAGACACGCGACGACAGCCGCCTTGACTAGATTGAAGTCTTGGATCAAGGAGATTGCCATGAAGCCAAGCAAAACTGTCCATGCCGTGGGTTCGCGTGCCTGGTGGGCCGTCGCATTGACGGGCGCCGCGCTCACGCTGACCGGCTGCGACAACCCTGACAACCGCACGGCCGGCGAGAAGGTCGACGCCGCCGTCGCCAGGACCGAACGCGCCGCCGACCAAGCCAAGGCCAAGACCGAGAAGATGGCCAGCGATGCCAAGGCCAAGGTCGAGTCTTCAGACGCCGCATCGAGGGTGTCCGAAGCCGCCAAGGATGCCGGCAGTGCCATCGCCGGCGCGACGAACGACGCCACCATCACCGCTGCCGTCAATGCCGGCCTGGCCAAGGACCCGGACCTGAGCGCCATCAAGATCAACGTCGACACGCAGGCCGGCAAGGTGACCCTGAGCGGTCCGGCCCCGAATGCGGACGCCAAGTCGCGTGCCGAGCAGATCGCGAAGAACGTTCAGGGCGTGAGCGCGGTGGACAACCAGCTCGAGGTGAAGGCGATGTAGCGCCGGCCCTTGCGCCCACAAGAAAAGAAGCCCTGGGAGACCAGGGCTTCTTTTTGCTTGTGGCGGTGCTCAATGGTCCAGCCAGTCCTTCAGCTCGTCCGCGTGTTCTTCCTCGTCGGTGAGGATTTCCTCCAGCATGCGGCGGGTGGTCGGGTCCTTGTCGCCGATGAGGTTGATCATCTGCCGATAGCTTTCCACCGCGATGCGCTCGGCCACCAGGTTGGCGCGCACCATGGCCTGCAGGTCGGTGGACTGGTCGTAGTCGGCATGGCTGCGCGCGAGCAGGGTGGAGGGGGCGAAGTCAGGCTCGCCGCCTAGTTGCACGATGCGCTCGGCGATCTTGTCGGCATGGGCCGACTCCTCGTTGGCATGCACCAGGAACTCGTCGGCGATGGCGGGCGACTGCACGCCGTTGGCGGTGAAATAGTGGCGCTTGTAGCGCAGGATGCAGACCAGTTCGGTGGCCAGGGCATCGTTCAGCAGTTTCACGATGTCGTCGCGCCAGGGGCCGTAGCCTGGCGTCACGGCGCCGTCGTCCAGGCTCGTGGCGGCCGCATCGAGGGCGGCCTGGTCGAGTTGCAGGTGCCGCGTCGACGGCGCAGCGGAAGTGCGATTCGTCATTTGGGTTCCTTCCGTGGGATTGGCTTGCGTTTCATCAGCGTGTTGACCACGCCGGCGACGTCGGAGGTCTTGAGCAGGGCGGCGGCCGCCGCCGAGACCGGCAGCAGTCGCCAGGGTCGTATCAGGACGACCAGCGCGCCTGCAGCGGCTGCCACCGCCACCACCTTGAATGGCTGCTCGCGCGCATAGCGCTCGAGCACAGGCAGGGCCAGTTGGGCGACCGTATTGGCCGGGTGGCGCTGCCACCAGTGCCTGACAACGCTGCGCGCCACCGGTGCCCATGCAATGCCTTCGAGCAGCGAGCCGCGCGGGCGCCGCCGCTCGCGCTCTCCATCCGGCTCGCCGGGCGCCATCTCGCCCTGCAACTGGTTGACCAGTGCCCGGCGCGAGATCGCCAGTCGCTCCTGCGGGCTCAGGCTGCCTTGCTGCTCATAGGCCACGGCTGTCTCCTGCGATGTGGAGGGCGCGCACGTCGGCTTCCAGTTGCGCGCGGATGTCCTCGAAGCCGCCGAGATCGGCGGGGCGCGTTGCGATGTAGGCGCCGATGAGGGCTACTACCACCGCGACCCCCGGCACGGCAACCAGCACCCAGTGGAAGCTGCCATGCATCACGCCGAGCATCACCGCGATGCCCACCAGCCCCAGCGCCATCAGTGCGCTGATGACGGCCAGCACGCCCGCGATGATGCGACCCACCAGCCGGCGCCCCGTCTCGCTGGCTTCCTCGCGCATCAGGGCCAGGTAGTTCGCCAGATGATCGGCGACCAGTTCGGGGTGCCCGAGCACCGTGGAGTAAATGGGATGAAGCATGGTGCGTTCGGGCAGTGCCCCCAGAGAGATGGACGTCAGCGGCCGCAACCCAAGGGCACGGCCGCCGGGGCGAGGCAATGCTCTCAGTCGTCGTGGCGGCGCGTGGCCAGCACGACCAGGGCCGTGATGGCGGCGCCGGCCGCGGCAGCCAGCAGCACCGAGCGAACCGGCTGATCGGCGATATAGCGGCCGGTCACGTCGGCGGCTTCTTCGATACGGCGCTGTGCACGCGCACTGGTCTTGGTCGCAGATTCCAGGCCACGCTGCACGGCTTGCTGTACGCGCGCGGCAATCTGCTCCATGGTGGGTTCGGCGTCGCGGCGGATGTCTCGCACCTTCTCGCCGGCGGCATTCACCGCGTTCTGCGCATAGGCGCGCGTGGTCTCGACCGCATCGTTGGCGGTCTGGCGAATTTCGTCCGCCAATTCAGCGGCGGTCTTGGGCGATGCGTTCATTTGGGTCTTCCCTTTCATTGAAGTTGATGACTGGAATGGTCGGCCATCGTAGCCGCGCTAGCCGCGTCGTATCAAGCTGGCGATGAACCCGGCAATGGCCAGCACCGCGAAGATGACGAACAGCACCTTGGCAATGCCGACGGCGCTGGCCGCGATTCCACCGAAGCCGAACACCGCGGCGACCAGGGCGATGACGAGGAACACGACTGCGTAATACAACATGATGGGGCTCCTGATGCCGCTGTTGAAGCGCGGCATGTTCCGACCTTAGGTCCAGGCGCGGCGCCAACCTGTCAGCCGCCTGGGGAGGCAACCGTAGGAGAGGGGCGACTTGCCGGCACAGGCGCGGACTCGGGCCGCACGCCGGCCGGCAGCACCGCGCGCAGCGCCGTGCCCTTGCCGGGCGTCGAAGTGATGCTCAGCTTGCCCTGCGCCGCCTCCACGCGATGGCGCATGCCGGCCAGGCCGTGGGTGGCGGGCCGCATATGGCGCGTATCGAAGCCCTGGCCGTTGTCGGCCACCTCCACCTGCACGTGGCCGCCAAAGTTCTGTAGAACGATGGTGGCTTCGCTCGCCTTGGCATACTTGCTGATGTTGGTCAGGCCCTCCTGCACCATGCGGTAGACGGTGAGTTGGTGGTTCTCGTCGAGCGTGACCGGCTCCAGCGCCATCTCGACCTGCATGCCCGAGCGCTCGGCGAACTCGCGGCCCAGGATCTCGAGCGAAGCCACCAGCCCCAGGTTGGACAGCGAAGACGGGCGCAGGTCCTCGATGATGCGGCGCTTCAGCGCAATGCCGCTGTTGAGCAGTTCGATCAGGTGCTGCAGGCGCTCGATCGCCTCGGGCGATGTGGCCAGCCTCGACTTGAGCCGCGCCGCGTCGAGCTTGGCCGCGGTGAGCAGCGCGCCCAGTTCGTCGTGCAGTTCGCGCGCCAGGAAGCCGCGCTCGCTCTCGCGCACTTCCTGCAGGTGGGTGGCCAATTCGGTCAGGCTGGCGGTGCGATCGCGCACCTCGCCTTCGAGTGCATTGCGCTCGCGCTCCAGGGCCTGCTGCTGGCGCTCGCCGGCCTCGCGCAGCCGGTGCGTCTGGCGCAGGTAGAGGTAGAAGGCAAACATGGCGGCGAAGGCCACCAGCCCGATGGCCAGGCGCGCCATGCGCAGCGAATTGCCGATCTGCGCCTGGCCGGCCATCAGCGACTGGTTGCTCAGGGCCAGCAGGCCGGCCGCCTCGGCGCGGATCGCCGCCATTTCCTCGCGGCCGACGTCGGTAGTCAGCACGAATTTCCAGGCGTCGTCATTCCCGTCGGAGCGCAGGCGCACCGACATGTCCATCTCGGCGAGCTTGCGCGACACATGTTCGGACAGGGTGGCAAGGCGCGCGCTTTCCTCCGCCTTGCCTTCATAGAGCTTGCGCAGCGCCGCGAACTGGTTGCCAATCTGCTTGACAGCCGCGTCGTAGGGCTCACGATAGCGAGCTTCTCCGGTCAGAAGGAAGCCGCGCTGGCCGGTTTCCGCGTCCACAATGTTCTGCACCAGCGAATTGAGCACCAGGCGCTCGCCCTGTGCCTCGCCGATTTCGGTGAGTGCCTTGGTGGATTGGCGGTAGCCCGCTTCATTGATGCCCACCAATACAAATGCGGCCAACGTGGACAAGGCGAGGCCCAGCGACATTGGGCGAATTGCCAACCAGCGCTGAAGGCGCTGTCCGACAAGGCCCGGCGAGAATCTGTGAATAATCAACATGGTCCAGGGACGGACACGACGGCGCGCAACGCAGCGCTGCACGACGACGAGGGCATAAGATGATCAGAATCGGAATTGTGGACGACCACGCCATCGTGCGGTCCGGCTTGCGCCAATTCTTCTCCGAGCATGTCGACCTGCGCGTCGTGGGCGAGGCCGCCAGCGGCCGCGAGGCCATCGACCTGGTGCGCAACACCGAGATGGACGTGCTGGTCATGGACCTGTCCATGCCCGGGCAGAGTGGCATCGACGCGCTTGCCATGATCCGCGCCAAGGCGCCGGACGTTGGCATCCTCATCCTCAGCGCCTATCCGGAGGAGCACTATGCGCTCAACCTGATCCGCCAGGGCGCCAGCGGCTACCTCAACAAGGAATGCGATCCGATGGAGATCGTGAACGCGCTTCGCACCATCTCGCTGGGCCGGCGCCACATCACGCCGGCGGTGGCTGACCTGCTGGCGCGCCAGCTCGATCGCAAGACCGACAGCGCACCGCACGAGCAGTTGTCGGAGCGCGAGTTCCAGGTGTTCCTGAAATTGGCCAAGGGCGAGACCGCCGGCGACATCGCCAAGGCGCTGTCGCTTTCGGTCAAGACGGTGAGTACCTACCGCACCCGGCTGATGGAGAAGATGAACCTTTCCTCCAACAGCGACCTGACCTACTACGCGCTCAAGAACAAACTGATCGACTGATCGGCAAGTCACGGCGTGCTCGCCGGTGCGCCGGACTGGCTGGACAAGACGGCGCAGAAGTCCACCAGTGCGTCGATCTCGTTGGATTTGTCGAACACCGCATCGGCGCCCAGTTGAGCGCAGCGCTTGCGGATGTCCGGCGTGGCGTAGTTGCTCAGCACCACCACTTTCTGGCTGCCGCGTCGCTGCATGCATTCCTGGAGTACGCCCAGGCCGCTGCCCTGCTTGAGAAAGAGGTCGACGATGGCCAGGTCCCAGTCGTCGGTGTGTTCGATCAGCCAGCGCCTGGCGTCGGTTTCGGTTTCCGCGTGGCCGATGGCGTTGACGCGGGTCAGTTCCTCCAGGGTACCGATGAGGTTCTCGCGGATGGTGGCGTTGTCTTCGACGATATATGTCTTGAGAGTGCTAGTCATGTCGAAAGACATTCCCTCGCAGCCACTCCTTGCCATCAGGATTGCAGCAACGAAGGCCTGCGACTGCCCATGGTATCGATTGGCGCCCGCCCGCCGTGCAAGTTGGCAGGGCTTCACACTGTAGGACTGTGCCTACGAAGGCTGGCGCTTGGCGCACACGCCGCAGGCCGGGTCGCGCCTCACGCGCAGGGTGTCGAAGCTGGCGCTGCGGCCGTCGAACATCAGGAGGCGCCCGGCCAGGGGCTCGCCGATGCCGGCCAGCAGCTTCAGCGCTTCACCGGCCTGCAGGGTGCCGATGGTGCCCACCACCGGGGCGAAAACGCCCAGCACGGCGCAGCGGGTTTCCTCGAACTGGGCGTCCGGCGGGAACAGGCAGGCATAGCAGGGGCAGGCGGCATCGCGGCTGTCGTACACGCTGAGCTGGCCGTCGAATCGGATGGCGGCGCCGGCCACCAGCGGCTTGGCGTGGCGCACGCAGGCGCGGTTGACGGCCTGGCGGGTGGCGAAGTTGTCCGAGCAGTCAAGCACCACGTCGGCCTGGGGCACCAGTTCTTCAAGCAGATCGGCATCGGCGCGTCGCACATGGGTGTTGACGCGTATGCCGGGATTGATCTGGGCCATGGCGGTGGCGGCCGAGCGCACCTTGGCCTGGCCGACCCGCGCCGCGGTGTGGGCGATCTGGCGTTGCAGATTGGTCAGGTCGACCTCGTCGTCGTCGACCAGGGTGATCTGCCCGACGCCGGCACCGGCCAGGTAGAGCGCAACCGGCGAGCCCAGCCCGCCGGCGCCGATCACCAGCGCATGGCCGGCGCTGACCCGCGCCTGGCCGTCGATGCCGAACTCTTCGAGCAGGATGTGGCGCGAGTAGCGCAGCAGATCGTCGTCGTCCATGCGCGTCGCGGTGGCGAACGAAGGAAGCGGCCCGAAGGCCGCCGTTTCGCTCTTAGTTTTCCTTCTTTTCTTCCTTGCGCTCGACCTGGGTCTTGCTCACCAGCACCGGCTGGCCCTTGAGCTTGGCCAGCGCCTGCACCAGCGGGAAGTCCTTGTCGGAGCCGAATTCCGGCACCTTGCGGTCCTGCGGCGGCTTCAGCGCTTCGGCCTCCAGGCGCTTGCGGGCTTCCTCGCGGGCCTTCTCGCGATCGGGATTCTTGTCTTCCGGGCCCTGGCCGCTGGCGAGGTGCTTGTCCAGGTCGGCCTCGCGCATGCGCAGGATGGCGTAGGGGCTGCCTTCGGCGCTTTCATCGACCATCACGTTCGGCACGATGCCGCGCGCCTGGATCGAGGCGCCGCTGGGCGTGTAGTAGCGCGCGGTGGTGATCTTCAGGCCGGTATCGGGGCCGAGCGGACGCACCGTCTGCACGGAGCCCTTGCCGAAGGTCTGGCTGCCCATGACGATGGCGCGCTTGTGGTCCTGCAGGGCGCCGGCCACGATCTCGCTGGCCGAGGCCGAGCCTTCGTTGACCAGCACCACCAGCGGCACCGTCTTCAGGGCCGGCGGCAGGCTGCGCAGCGGGTCGCTGCCGGCGCGGCGCTGATAGTACTCGGGAGAGGCCTTGTAGACCGACTTGCTTTCCGGCAACTGCCCGTCGGTGGACACCACCGTGACGTTTTCCGGCAGGAAGGCGGCGGACACGGCAACGGCCGCATCCAGCAGTCCGCCCGGGTCGTTGCGAAGGTCGAGCACCAGGCCCTTCAGGTTGGGGTCGGCCTTGTAGAGCTCTTCGACCTTCTTGACGAAGTCGTCCACCGTGCGTTCCTGGAACTGCGACAGGCGGATCCAGCCGTAGCCCGATTCCAGCATCTTGCCGCGCACCGACTGGGTGCGGATTTCCTCGCGCGTGATGGTCACCGGGAAGGTGCGGTTCTCGTCCTTGCGGAAGATGGTCAGCATCACCTTGGTGTTGGCCTCGCCGCGCATCTTCTTGACCGCCTCGTTGAGGGTCAGGCCGCGCACCGCGGTGTCGTCGATCTTGGTGATCAGGTCATTGGGCTTTAGGCCGGCGCGGAAGGCGGGCGAGCCTTCGATGGGCGAGACCACCTTGACCAGGCCGTCTTCCTGAGAGATCTCGATGCCGACGCCGACGAAGCGGCCGGTCGTGCCTTCCTTGAATTCCTTGAAGGACTTCTTGTCGAAGTACTGCGAGTGCGGATCGAGCCCGGCCACCATGCCGGAGATGGCGTCGGAGATGAGCTTCTTCTCGTCGACCGTCTCCACATAGTCGCTCTTGACCATGCCGAAGACGGCGGCGAGCTGCTGCAGCTCTTCGAGTGGGAGTGGCGCCAGAGAACCCCGGGCGACGGTTTGCAGCGAGACGGTAGTCAGCGCGCCGGCGAACGCGCCTGCGGCGACCCAGCCTGTGATTTTGAGTTTCTGGCCCATGGGATGTCCTGTTAGCGAACCGGGTCAATATACACAGCTTGGTTCCGAACTTTTTGCAACAGTTCCAAGCCAATGTACGACGTCAGGCTTTTCCCTGGCTGGCGACCGCGGCTGCCGCCTTCTCGGCGGCCTCGGCATCGCCCAGGTAATAGTGGCGCAGCGGCCTGAGTTCGCTGTCCAGTTCATAGACCAGCGGGATGCCGTTGGGGATGTTCAGGCCGACGATGTCCGCGTCCGAGATGCCGTCCAGGTACTTTACCAGGGCGCGGATCGAGTTGCCGTGGGCCGCCACCACCAGCCGGCGGCCGGCACGGATGGCCGGCGCCATCGACTCGTTCCAGAAGGGCAGCACCCGGGCGACCGTGTCCTTCAGGCACTCGGTCAGCGGGACCTGCTCGGGGCTGAGCTTGGCGTAGCGCACGTCCGAACGCTCGCTGCGTGGATCGTTCGATTCCAGCGGCGGCGGCGGCGTGTCGTAGCTGCGGCGCCAGACCAGCACCTGCTCGTCGCCGTATTTCCTGGCGGTTTCGGCCTTGTTCAGACCCTGCAGGGCGCCGTAATGGCGCTCGTTCAGGCGCCAGGAATGCACCACCGGCAGCCAGGTGCGGTCCAGTTCGTCCAGCGTGTGCCAGAGGGTGCGGGTGGCCCGCTTGAGCACGCTGGTGTAGGCGACGTCGAAGTCATAGCCTTCCGCCTTCAGGAGGCGGCCGGCCTGCTTGGCCTGTTCCACCCCGAGGGGCGTGAGGTCGACGTCGGTCCAACCGGTGAAGCGGTTTTCCAGGTTCCAGGTCGATTCGCCATGGCGAATCAGCACCAGCTTGTACATGTGTGAGGGCCTATTGAAGGGGTTGGCAGGGGCTGCGTAACCCGACATTCTAAAATCCGGGTTTGCCAATCAAGGATTCACGAGTGAAATTCGTTCTCGACTTCGTCATCGCCAACTGGATGCTGATCCTGATCGCGCTCAGTTCGGGCGCCATGTTGGCGTGGCCGATGCTGCAGGGCGCCGGCAAGGGCGCCCTGAGCGCCGAGGGTGCGGTGCAACTGATCAACCGCGAGCGCGCGGTGGTGGTCGACATCCGCGCCCCCGAGGAATTTGCCGCCGGCCATGTGAGCGGCGCCCGCAACGTGCCGCTGGAGCAGTTGGAGGCCAAGCTTGCCGGCACTGTCAAGAACAAGTCGCTGCCGCTCCTGATCGTCTGCGCCACCGGCGCCCGCGCCCAACGTGCCGTGGCGGTGGCCCGCAAGCTGGGCTACGAGCAGGCCCAGGCCCTGGCCGGTGGGTTGAAATCCTGGAAAGCCGCCAACCTGCCGGTTGAAAAGGCCTGAAGGCGCGCCACATGCCCCAGATGCAACCCGTCAAGATGTACACCACCGCGGTCTGCCCCTACTGCATCCGCGCCAAGCAGATCCTCAAGTCCAAGGGGGTCGACCAGATCGACGAGATCCGCGTCGACGCCGACCCGGCCGCCCGCGCCACCATGATGGAAATCACCCAGCGCCGCACCGTGCCGCAGATTTTCATCGGCGATACCCACGTGGGTGGCTGCGACGAACTGATGGCGCTCGACAGCCGCGGCGGCCTGGTGCCGCTCCTGCAGGGCGGCTGAGCCCAACGGCGATAATCCGTCTTTCACCTCAATTTAGGCCCGCGCGGGAGCTTCCCGGCGGGCCTTGTCTCGACACCACTCGAAAGAATTCAGCATGGCCGACAACCAAGATCCCGTTTTCCAGATTCAGCGCGTCTACCTGAAAGACCTGTCGCTGGAACAACCCAATTCGCCGGCCATCCTGCTCGAGCAGGAAGCGCCCACGGTCGACATCCAGCTGGGCGTCGACGCCCAACCGGTGAACGACGGCATCTTCGAAGTCACCGTCTCGGCCACCGTGCAGACCAAGATCGGCGACAAGACCGTGTTCCTGGTCGAGGCCAAGCAAGCCGGCATCTTCGAGATCCGCCACCTGCCGCAGGACCAGATGGCGCCCATCCTGGGCATCGCCTGCCCGCAGATCGTCTATCCCTACCTGCGCGGCAACGTGGCCGACGTGATCCAGCGCGGCGGCTTCCCGCCGGTGCACCTGGCCGAAATCAACTTCCAGGCCATGTTCGAGCAGCAGCAGGCGCAAGCCGCCGGCCAGCCCGTTCCCGCCGTCGCGCAGTAATCGAAAAAGGCCCCGCGCCGCGCGTGCGACGACCCGCCCGATGAAGATCTGCGTGCTCGGAGCCGGTGCCTGGGGCACGGCGCTGGCCATCAACGCGGCCGACCGGCATGAGCTCACGCTGTGGGCGCGCGATGCCGCCCAGGCGGCCGCCATGCAGGCGGCGCGCGAGAACAGCCGCTACCTGCCGGGCTTTGCATTGCCGGCCTCGCTGCGCGTGTGCAGCGGCCAGGCCCTGGAAGCCGCGCGCGAGGCCGACCTGGTGATCGTCGCCACGCCCATGGCCGCGCTGCGCGAGCAGCTGTCGGCCCTGCGCGACCTGACCGTGCCGGTAGCCTGGCTGTGCAAGGGTGTGGAGCCGGCGCGCCAGGCCGAAGGCTTCGGGCTGCTGGCCCATGAAGTCCAGGCCCAGGTCGCGCCGCAATTGCTGGCCGGAGTGCTCAGCGGCCCCAGCTTCGCGCAGGAAGTCGCCAAGGCCCAACCCACTGCACTGGTGGCCGCCAGCCCTCATGCCGCGGTGCGCGATGCGCTGGTCGCGGCCTTCCATGGGCCCGCCCTGCGTGTCTATGCCAATGACGACATCGTTGGCGTGGAGGTGGGTGGCGCCGTCAAGAATGTGCTGGCCATTGCCACCGGGCTGGCCGATGGCCTGGCGCTTGGCCTCAATGCGCGGGCCGCGCTCATTACCCGGGGCCTGGCTGAAATGACGCGGCTGGGCAGCACGCTGGGCGCGCGCGCCGACACCTTCATGGGCCTGTCGGGCCTGGGTGATCTGGTGCTCACCGCCACCGGCGATCTCTCGCGCAATCGCAAGGTCGGCCTGCTGCTGGCCCAGGGCCTGACCCTCGCGCAGGCGGTCGATTCGCTGGGCCATGTGGCCGAGGGCGTGTACTGCGCCCGCACGGTGCTGCAGCGTGCCACGCTGCTGGGCGTGGACATGCCGATCGCCGCCGGCGTGGTGGCGCTGCTGGACGGCAGCGCGCGTCCGGCCGAGGTGGTGGCAGCCCTCATGGGGCGCGAGCCGACGTCCGAGCCAGGCTGAATTCCTGCTCCCCGTGGGCAGTGATTTCCCCTCATTGAAGGCGGCTGGCGCATGCGCTAGCGTGGCGGCTCTTTCAACAACCCCAACGGGAGCTGCCCATGCGTCGTCAAAGAACGTATTCCTACCTCGTCGCCTCCGTGCTGGGCGCCGCCTTGCTCGGCGCCTGTGCCATGGGCGCGGGCGGCGGCAAGTCGCCGAGCTTCTTCGTCACCAGCAGCAACCCCGGCAAGGGGGGTGACCTGGGCGGCTTGACCGGGGCCGACGCCTACTGCCAGGCGCTCGGTGCCAGCGCGGGAGCCGGCAGCCGCACCTGGCGCGCCTACCTCAGCACAGGCCCCGTGGGCGGCACCGCGCCGGTGAACGCGCGCGACCGCATCGGCAAGGGGCCCTGGTACAACGTGAAGGGCGAACTTGTCGCCAACAATGTCGACGACCTGCACGGCACCAACCAGCTCACCAAGCAGACCGCGCTGACCGAGAAGGGCCAGCAGGTCAGCGGGCGCGGCGACCCCGTCAACATGCACGACATCCTGACGGGTTCCTCGCCGGATGGCCGCGCGGTGGTCGACGGCAAGGACAACACCTGCGGCAACTGGACCAGCAGCAGCACCGGCGCCGCCATCGTCGGCCACCACGACCGCGTGGGCCTGAACGACAGCCCGCCCGCCAAGTCCTGGAACTCGTCTCACCCGACGCAGGGCTGCGCGCTGGACGTGTTGGCCAAGACCGGCGGCAACGGCCGCTTCTATTGCTTCGCCAGCAACTAGGCTAGGCCGGAGAGTAGGCCAGGCGCACGTAGATCGGGGCGAAAGCCTCGGCCTGCGTGATCTCGATCAGCGTTTCCTTGGCCAGCTCGAGCATGGCGATGAAGGTGACCACCATCACTGCGTGGCCGCGCGTCACGTCGAACAGGTTCTCGAATTCGACGAACTGGCGGCCCTGCAGGTGGCGCAGCACGATGCTCATGTGCTCGCGCACCGAGAGCTCCTCGCGCGAGATCTTGTGGTGCTGCACCAGCTTGGCCCGCTTCATGATGTCGGCCCAGGCGTCGCGCAGGTCGATCACGTTCACATCCGGGAAGCGCGGCTTGAGCGACTGCTCGATGTAGACCTGCCCCTTCCAGAAGTCCCGGCCGTAGGTCGGCATGGCACTGATGGCGGCAGCCTGCATCTTGGTCTGCTCGTATTCCATCAGGCGGCGCACCAGCTCGGCGCGGGGGTCTTCCGCCTCCTCGCCGTCGGCCGTCTTCTTGGGCGGCAGCAGCATGCGCGACTTGATCTCGATCAGCATCGCGGCCATCAGGAGGTACTCGGCCGCCAGCTCAAGGTTGGTCTGGCGGATCTCCTCGACATAGGCCAGGTACTGGCGCGTCAGTCCCGCCATCGGGATGTCGAGGATATTGAAGTTCTGCTTGCGGATCAGGTAGAGCAGCAGATCGAGCGGGCCTTCGAAGGCCTCCAGGAAGACCTGCAGCGCCTCGGGCGGGATGTACAGGTCGTTCGGCAGCGCGAACAGCGGCTCGCCGTAGAGGCGGGCCAGCGCAACCTGGTCGACCACTTCGGGCATCTGGGCGACCAGCGGGGCGCTGTCTTCGTCGCGTGGGGGCGGGACCAGGGTCACCATCGGCTGGGGCGGTCCCGCCGGCTTACTTGACCTGGGTCTGGTAGTCGCGGTCGATCTGCTTGTCCCACAGCAAGGCCCGACCGGCACGCTGCTCCGCCTCGAGGGTGGGCTTCTTTTGCCGCAT
>DATILH010000012.1:0-18719 GCA_035476655.1 Variovorax sp. | reverse complement strand
GCCACTGGGGGTCTTTGGACAATTGCTGTCGGCCCGTGGCCTGCGGCAGCCTTCAGGCACTCGTGATCCGACGCCAGGTTCGTCGTGTTCACCGCGGCAGCATCGGCGCCACCTTCACATTGAAGTTCCGATAGAGGATCTTGCTGTTTCCCGGATGAGGTGGGTACGGGGTCCCAATGTCGAGCTTGAAGACGTTCTTCGAGTGCAGTTCGCTTTCCACCGCCCGCGCCCGCTCAGGAAACCTGTACGCCCGTTCATTTCTCAGTTTCCCGTAGACCAGCAAGAAGTCTTCGTGCGCGCGGATGGCATCCATGAAGAGTTGCTCGCAGCGCTCGTCGAGCAATGTTCCCGATTCGGACTTGGTGGTATCGACGCGAGAGTACAGATTGAGCACCAGAAGGGCTCCGTACTGCGGCAGAGTGCGATAGACGAGTTCCGCCAAGTAGCGGATCGTCTTATCGGACCATTGCTCATCCGCGGCGCTGGGGTTCTGGCCGATGACGCAAAGTGTCTTGCTTCCTTGCCTGCCCGCAAAGGGCAGGTGCAGGGTTGCGCGATGGCAGCGGTCTCCAGAGAACACCGCCTTGATGGCGGACTTGTCGACCAGCTCGAAGTGGGGAACTGGGGCCCGGGGCTTCATGATTCCCACTAGAGTTTGAACGCCACCACCTCCTGTCGCTGCTCGCCCAGCCCTTCGATCCCCAGCGTCATCACGTCGCCCTTCTTCAAGTAAAGAGGCGGCTTCATGCCCAGGCCGACGCCGGGCGGGGTGCCGGTGGTGATCACATCACCCGGCATCAAGGTCATGAACTGGCTCAGGTAGCTCACCAGCTTGGCGACGTTGAAGATCATGGTCTTGGTGTTGCCGGTCTGCATGCGCTTGCCGTTGACGTCCAGCCACATGGCGAGCTTCTGCGGATTGGCGATCTCGTCGCGCGTCACCAGCCAGGGGCCGATGGGGCCGAAGGTGTCGCAGCCCTTGCCCTTGTCCCAGGTGCCGCCGCGCTCCAATTGGTACTCGCGCTCGCTCACATCGTTGATGGTGCAGTAGCCGGCCACGAAGTTGAGCGCGTCCTTCTGCGAGACATAGCGCGCGCGAGTGCCGATCACCACGCCCAGCTCGACTTCCCAGTCGGTCTTGATCGATCCCTTGGGCAGCATCACCGGATCGTTCGGGCCCTGGACGCAGGAGTTGGCCTTCATGAAGACCACCGGCTCGGCCGGAATGGGCAGGCCGGATTCGGCCGCATGGTCCGCGTAGTTGAGGCCGATGGCGATGAACTTGCCGACATTGGCCACCGGGCAGCCCATGCGCGGCTTGCCCTTGACCAAGGGCAGCTTCTCGGTCTTGAGCTTGCCGATCTTGGCCAGGACGGCGTCGCCCAGTTGCTCGGGGCCGATGTCCTTGACCACCGCGCTCAGGTCGCGCAGCTGGCCGTTGGCGTCGATGAGCCCGGGCTTTTCCTTGCCGGGGTTTCCGTAGCGAACCAGTTTCATGGTTTGTGTTTCCTTGTTGTTTGGATCAGTAAGTGCTGCGGCCGCCCGAGAGGTCAAAGGTGGCCCCGGTGGCAAAGGAGCAATCCTCGGTACACAGCCAGGCCACCATGGCGGCGATTTCCTCGACGGTGCCAAAGCGCCCCATGGGGATCTTCGACAGCATGAAGGCGATGTGCTCTTGCGTCATCTGCTCGAAGATGGCCGTCTTCACCGCCGCCGGCGTCACGCAGTTGACGCGGATGCCGGTGTCGGCCAGCTCCTTTCCGAGCGACTTGGTGAGCGCGATCACGCCGGCCTTGCTGGCGCTGTAGGCGCTGGCATTGGGGTTGCCCTCCTTGCCGGCCACCGAGGCGATGTTGACGATGCGGCCCCAGCCCTGCTTGCGCATCTGCGGCACGACTTCGCGGCAGCAGATGAACAGGCCGGTGAGGTTGATGTCCATCACCTGGCGCCAGGCGTCCACCGGGTAGTCCCACAACTTGGTGTTGGGGCCGGTGATACCGGCGCTGTTGACCAGCGCGTCGATGCGCTTGCCATGCGCCAAGGTGGCCGCCACGGCCTTGGCCACCGAGGGCTGCTGCGTGACATCGACCGCGAGCGCGAAAGCCTTGGCGCCGAGCGACCAGGCCGCCTTGGAAGCCGCCTCGTTGTTGCGGTCCCAGATGGTGACGCTGCCGCCCGAGGCGATCAGCCGCTTGGCGATGCCATAGCCCAGGCCGGTGGCGCCGCCGGTGACCACCGCGTGGCGGCCGTTGAAGTCGAGCTGGTTCATATGGTGATGCCGCCGTCGGCGGCATAGGCCTGGCCGGTGACGAACTGCGACTCGTCGCTGGCCAGGAAGACGATCAGCGGCGCGATCTCTTCGGGCTGCGCCAGCCGTCCCATGGGCTGGCGCGCGATGAAGGCCTTGCGCGCCTCCACCGGATCGGCATTGGCGTTGATGCGCTCGCCCAGCGAGGGCGTGTCCACCGTGCCGGGGCACACGGCATTGCAGCGCACACCTCGCGTCACGTAGTCGGCCGCCACGCTCTTTGTGAGGCCCAGCACCGCCGCCTTGGTGGTGCCGTAGACGCAGCGGTTGGGCAGGCCCTTGATGCTGGAGCACACGCTGGCCATGTTGATGATGCTCCCGCCCCCCTTGGCCAGCATGCCGGGCAGCACCGCCTGGATGGCCCAGAACTGGGCGCGCACGTTCAGGCGGAAGGCGAAATCCAGGTCGTCGTCGCTGGCCTGGTCGATGGCGCCGTTGTGTACCACGCCGGCGCAGTTGAACAGCACGTCCACCGCCGGGATGCGCGCCACCAGGGCGCCGATGGCTGCCTTGTCCAGCACGTCGAGTCGCGCGGCAGTGACGTTGGCGACGCCGGCAAAGCGTTCGAGCAGCTTCTCGTTGACATCGGTCGCCCACACCTGCGCGCCCTCGGCCGCCAGCGCCAGCGCGCTGGCATGGCCGATACCCTGCCCGGCCGCAGTCACCAGCGCGGTCTTGCCTTTCAATCTCATGGCTCTTGATCTCCTTGGGTTTGTTCGGCAGCGGCGAATCCGGGTTAGGCCCGATGGGCATCCGCGCGGCGTATCGTATTCTGAATTGGTCTGACCACTTGTCCAATTCAGGGACAACCCTAAACCGCCCCACTCTTCCGTGCCGCTGCAGATCGTCGAACCCAAGCGCCTGTACCGCCAGATTGCCGAGCAGCTGCGCGCGCTGATCGCCAAGGGCGAGTTCGCCGTGGGCGCGCGGCTGCCGGCCGAGCGCGACCTGGCGCAGCAGCTGGGCGTGAGCCGGCCTTCGGTGCGCGAGGCCCTGATCGCGCTGGAGGTCGAGGGCTATGTCGAGGTGCGCACCGGTTCGGGCGTCTATGTGCTCGACCGCTCGCAGCGCGCCGCCGCCCCCGCGGCCGCCGTGAGCAGCACCGAATGGGGGCCGCTGGAGTTGATCCGCGCGCGCCGCGTGGTCGAGGGCGAGACCGCCGCCATCGCCGCCCTGCAGCGCAAGGCACGACATGTGGAGGCCATGAGCCAGGCCATCGAGACCATGCGCGAGCTGGCCGACGGCGGCGTGATGCCACTGGAGGGCGACCGCGCCTTTCACCTGGCGATCGTCGACGCCTGCGACAACGTGGTGCTCACCGAGACCGTGCTGGGCTTCTGGGATTCGCGCAAGGGCCCGATCTTCACGCGCCTGGGCGGCTACTTCGAGACGGTGAAGTCCTGGCGCAGCGCCATCGCCGAGCACGAGGCGATCCGCGATGCCATCGCAGCGCGCAACCCCGAGGCCGCGCGCAACGCCATGCACACCCACATGGACAAGTCGCACCAGCGCTTCAGCGCGAGCTGGCGCCGGGCCAAGCCCGGCTGATTGCCCTTCTTCTTTCACCCACCAACCGGAGACAAGAGAAATGATGAAGAAACGCCTTGCCATCAAGACGCTGGCCGCCTGCGCGCTGGCCGCCGGTGCGCTCGCCACCCTGGGCAGCGCCCAGGCCCAGACCAAGCTCAAGTGGGCGCATGTGTACGAGACCTCGGAGCCCTTCCACAAGTACTCAGTGTGGGCCGGCGAGGAGATCAAGAAGCGCACCAACGGCAAGTACGAGATCCAGGTCTTCCCGGCCTCCAGCCTGGGCAAGGAAGCCGACATCAACCAGGGCCTGACCCTGGGCACGGTGGACATCATCCTGACCGGCGCCAGCTTCGCCGGCCGCAGCCACCCGCCGCTCGCCGTCTCCTACTTCCCCTTCATCTTCCGCGACGCCGAGCACCAGCTCAAGTACGCCAAGAGCGATGTCTTCAACGAGCTGGCCAAGGGCTACGACGACAAGACCGGCAACCACATCACGGCGCTCAACTACTACGGCGCGCGCCACGTCACCTCCAGCGCGGCCCGCCCGGTGGCCAAGCCGGAAGACATGAAGGGGCTGAAGATCCGCGTGCCCGATGCGCCGGCCTACCTGGCCTTCCCCAAGTCCCTTGGCGCCAACGCCACGCCGATCGCCTTTGCCGAGGTCTACCTGGCGCTGCAGAACAACACGGTGGACGCGCAGGAGAACCCGCTGCCCACCATCGAGGCCAAGAAGTTCTACGAGGTGCAGAAGAACATCTCGCTGACCGGCCACATCGTCGACTCGCTGCTCACCATTGTCTCGGGCCAGCTGTGGGGAAAGCTCTCGGCCGACGAAAAGAAGATCTTCACCGAGGTGATGCAGGAAGCCGCCGAGAAGACCGGGCGCGAGATCATCGCCTCCGAGCTGCGGCTGGTCGACGAGTTCAAGAAGAAGGGCAACAACGTCATCACGGTCGACAAGAACGCCTTCCGCGAGGCCGTGCTCAAGAGCACCAAGCCGACCGACCACGGCTATCGCCAGCAGGACTACGACCGCATTACCGCCATCAAGTGACCCCCGCCCCATGACCGACCAGAAGATCATCGACGACGAAGGCCACTTCCACGCGCAGGACGAGGTGGTCGACCTGAAAGACACCATCGCCGAAGGCTGGATTGCGTTGCTGCTCTTCTGGGCGCTGGGGCTCACCGTGTTCTACCAGTTCGTCACCCGCTACGTGATGAACGACTCCGCGGCCTGGACCGAGGAAGTGGCGCGCTACCAGCTGATCGCGGTGGTCTTCATCGGCGCGGCGATCGGGGTGGCCAAGAACAACCAGATCCAGGTCGACTTCTTCTACCGCCACATGCCGCCGGCCCTGGGGCGCTGGATGTCGCGCGCGGTCGACCTGTTGCGCATCGCCTTCTTCATCGCAGCCGTGGTCATGACCATCCAGATGATGATGAAGATCGGCAACAACTCGCGCATGACCATCGTCGACGCGCCCATGAACATCGTCTACGGCCTGTGCCTGTTCGGCTTTGCCGCCATGACCTGGCGTTCGGTGCAGGTGGCCCGCATCCACTGGCGGCGCGGCTACAGCGTGCTGGAACGCCCCGAATCCACCCTGGCCGACCACTGAACAAGCCATGCTGAAGATCTTCTTCCTCGTTTTCATGATGGGCGGCATCCCGGTCGCCATCGCCATGGCCGGCGCCTCGCTGGCCTACATCCTCGCATCGGGCAACCTGCCGCCCTTCGTGGTGATCCACCGCATGGTGGGCGGCATCGACAGCTTTCCGCTGCTGGCGGTGCCCTTCTTCATCCTGGCCGGCAACCTGATGAACAACGCCGGCATCACCACCCGCATCTACAACTTCGCGCTCTCGCTGGTGGGCTGGCTCAAGGGCGGCCTGGGCCATGTGAACGTGCTGGGCTCGGTGATCTTCGCCGGCATGAGCGGCACCGCCATCGCCGATGCCGCGGGCCTGGGCACCATCGAGATCAAGGCGATGAAGGAGCACGGCTACTCGGCCGAGTTCGCGGTCGGGGTCACTGCCGCCTCGGCCACGCTGGGGCCGATCATCCCGCCCAGCCTGCCCTTCGTGATCTACGGGATGATGGCCAACGTGTCGATCGGCGCGCTGTTCCTGGCGGGCGTCCTGCCGGGCGCGATGCTGGCCCTCCTGATGATGCTGACGGTGGCCTACTTCGCCCACAAGAACAAGTGGGGCGCCGACTTCAAGTTCTCCGGCTCGCGCCTGGCCAAGGCGCTGGCCGAGCTGGGCGTGGTGATCGCCTGGCCGCTGCTGTTGTGGGTGGCCGTGGCGCGCTTTGGCGCACCGGCGCAGATATCGGTCTTCGTCGGGCTCGCGCTGCTGTTCGTGATCGACAAGGTCTTCAAGTTCGAGGCGCTCTTGCCCATCATGACGCCGGTGCTCCTGATCGGCGGCATGACCACCGGCCTGTTCACACCCACCGAGGGCGCCATCGCCGCCTGCGTGTGGGCCATGATCCTGGGCTTTGCCTGGTATGGCACCCTGAGCTGGAAGATGTTCGTCAAGGTGTGCCTGGACACCATCGAGACCACCTCCACCGTGCTCTTCATCGTGGCGGCGGCCTCCATCTTCGGCTGGATGCTGACGGCCACCGGCGTCACCACCGACATCGCCAACTGGGTGCTGGGCTTCACCAAGGAGTCCTGGGTCTTCCTCCTGCTGGCGAACCTCCTGATGCTCTTTGTTGGCTGCTTCCTGGAGCCCACCGCCGCCATCACCATCCTGGTGCCGATCCTGCTGCCCATCGCCACGCAGCTGGGCGTGGACCCGGTGCACTTCGGCCTGGTGATGGTGCTCAACCTGATGATCGGCCTGCTGCATCCGCCGATGGGGCTGGTGCTCTTCGTGCTGGCGCGGGTCGCCAACCTGAGCTTCGAGCGCACCACCATGGCCATCCTGCCCTGGCTGGTGCCACTGCTGGTGAGCCTGGCGGTGATCACCTATGTGCCGTCGCTGGTACTTTGGCTGCCGAAAATGTTCTTCTGATCTCGCCGCGAGAGACGACACGATGAATCCCTTTATCCGACTCCATCCCGCAGATGACGTGGTCATCGCGCGCAGCCAACTGGTCGGCGGCACGGCTGTCGAAGGCGTCACCGCCCGTGGCCTGATTCCGCCGGGCCACAAGATCGCGGTGCGCGCCATCGCCCAGGGCGCGCCGGTGCGCCGCTACAACCAGATCATCGGCTTTGCGTCCAAGCCCATCGAGCCGGGCGAACACGTGCACACGCACAACCTGGACATGGGGCCGGACAAGGGCGACTTCGCGCGCGACTACGCCTTCGGCGCCGACGTGAAGCCGGTGCCGGCGCTGCGCGAGGCCACGTTCATGGGCATCCAGCGCGCCGACGGCCGCGTGGCCACGCGCAACTACATCGGCGTGCTGACCAGCGTGAACTGCTCGGCCACCGCGGCGCGCGCCATCGCCGATCATTTCTCGCGTCAGACCAACCCGTCGGCGCTCGCGCCCTACCCCCTGGTCGACGGCGTGGTGGCGCTCACCCACGGCACCGGCTGCGGCATGGACACGCAGGGCATGGGCATGCAGATCCTGGAGCGCACCTTGACCGGCTACGCCACCCACGCCAACTTCGCGGCGGTGCTGGTGGTGGGCCTGGGCTGCGAGGCGAACCAGATCAATGCCTGGCTGGCCACGGGCAACCTCAGCGAGGGCGAGAACTTCCGCGTGTTCAACATCCAGGACACCGGCGGCACGCGCAAGACCGTCGAGAAAGGCGTGGCGCTCATCAACGAGATGCTGCCGCGCGCCAATGCGGTCAAGCGCGAGCCCTGCAGCGCGAAGCACATCACCATCGGCCTGCAATGCGGCGGCTCGGACGGCTACTCGGGCATCAGCGCGAATCCGGCGCTGGGCCATGCGGTCGACCTGCTGGTTGCGCACGGCGGCACCGCCATCCTGTCGGAGACGCCAGAGATCTACGGCGCCGAGCACCTCTTGACGCGCCGCGCCGTCAAGCGCGAGGTGGGCGAGAAGCTGGTCTCGCGCATCAAGTGGTGGGAGCACTACACCGCCATCAACGAGGGCGAGATGAACAACAACCCCTCGCCCGGCAACAAGGCGGGCGGCCTCACCACCATTCTTGAGAAATCGCTGGGCGCGGTAGCCAAGGGCGGCACCAGCAACCTGGAGGCGGTGTACGAATACGCCGAGCCGGTGTCGGCGCACGGCTTCGTCTACATGGACACGCCCGGCTACGACCCGGTAAGCGCCACCGGCCAGGTGGCGGGTGGCGCCAACATGATCTGCTTTACCACCGGGCGCGGCTCGGCGTATGGTTGCGCGCCCTCGCCCTCGCTCAAGCTGGCGACCAACTCGGCGCTGTGGGCGCGGCAGGAAGAAGACATGGACATCAACTGCGGCGAGATCGTGGACGGCAAGGCGTCCATCCAGGAGATGGGCCAGCGCATCTTCGAGCTGGTGCTTGCCACCGCCTCGGGCGAGCACAGCAAGAGCGAACAGCACGGCTACGGCCAGAACGAGTTCGTGCCCTGGCAGGTCGGGGCGGTGATGTAGGAGAAGTTTTCATGGCATCGACGCTCCAAGCCTCTGCCCTGCGCGACCAGGTCGCCTCCATCATCGCCGCTGCGGGCAGCTCCGCCGGCGAGGCCAAGCAGGTGGCCGACAACCTCGTGCTGGCCAACTTGAGCGGCCACGATTCGCACGGCGTCGGCATGGTGCCGCGCTATGTGGATGCGGTGGCCGAAGGCGGGCTCAAGCCCAACTCCTCGGTCGCGGTGAAGCTCGACATCGGCACCATGCTGGCGCTGGACGGCCAGCGCGGCTACGGCCAGGTGGTGGGCGTGCAGGCAATCCAGATGGGCATCGAGCGGGCGCGCCAGCATGGCAGCTGCATCATGAGCCTGGGCAATGCGCACCACCTGGGGCGCATCGGCCACTTCGCCGAGATGGCGGCGGCGCAGGGCCTCGTGTCCATGCACTTCGTCAACGTGCTCTCGCGCCCGGTCGTGGCGCCCTGGGGCGGCGGCGACGGGCGCTTCGGCACCAACCCCTGCTGCATCGGCATTCCGCTGGCCGGCGCCGAGCCCTTCCTGCTCGACTTCGCCACCAGCCGGGTGGCGCAGGGCAAGATGCGCGTGGCCCACAACAAGGGCGAACGGGTGGCGCCCGGCCACCTGATCGACGAGCAGGGCCGCCCCACCGACGACCCGGGCGTGGTGGTGGTGCCGCAATCCAACGGACTCTTCGGCGCGCTGATGACCTTCGGCGAGCACAAGGGCTACGGCATGGCCGTCGCCTGCGAGTTGCTGGGCGGTGCGCTGACGGGCGGCGGCACCTGGCATCGGCCGGCCGACACTTCGCGCACCGTACTGAACGGCATGCTCACCGTGCTGATCGATCCGGCGAAGCTGGGCACGCAGGCCAGCTTCGAGGCCGAGGCCCGCGCCTTTGTAGCCTGGCTGCGGCAAAGCCCGCCGGGCGCAGGCTTCGAGGCGGTGCAGATCGCCGGCGAGCCGGAACGCAAGGCACGCGTGACGCGTCAGGTCGATGGCATCTGGGTTGACGATGCCACCTGGGGCGAAATCGTCGCCGCGGGCGCCAAGGTGGGCGTGGCCATTCGCTGATTCCGATACGAATCACGTTTTGTTTCAAAGACGTGTCGTCCAGGGGCTTGCGCGCCTCGTTGGGAAGTTGCTCGACCAGGAGGCGCTCATGAAAAAGCACACCTCAGTTCCTGCCGCACGGCGCGCTGCGGCGGCGCTCGTCGCGTTGGCACTCGCCATCCCCGCGGCGCACGCGCAATTCCTCGATCTTTTCAAGTGGGGCGCCAGCGGGGGCTCGGGAAGCTTCGAGCTGGGATCGCTGTCACCGGGCTCAGTGGGCAATGCCGCCGGCGTGATCGAGTACTGCATGAAGAACAACTATCTGGACGGCGCCAACGTCGCACCGGTAAGGGATGGCCTGGTGGGCAAGATGCGCAGCGGCCAGAGTTCTGCCGCGTCCGAAAGCGACTACCTCGAGGGCACCCGCGGCGTACTGTCCGCCAGCGGCGGCTACAAGATGAGCCTGGGCGGGACCGCGCTCAAGCCCGAGTTCACGCAGAAGGTGTGCGTCGCCGTGCTCGAAGAGGCCAAGTCGATGCTGTAGGGCGGCGCCCCTCAGCCGGGCCCTTCGCGGCGCAGGCTGTTGCCGAGCGCCGTCTTGCGCAGGATCACCGCGAAGGACTGAACATGCGCCGGCTGGCTCTCACCCAGCCGCCACAGGATGCCCGGCGTGCGCACCGGCGTCGGGTTTTCCAGCGGGATCAGCTTCAGCCCCGCCATCGCATCGGGCACTGCATTGATCGCCACGATCGAGCCAATGCGGGTGCGCGCCACCAGCCCCAGCATGGGTGCCACGGTGGACATCTCTGCCACCACAACCGGCTCGGCGCCAGCGGCGCGAAAGCACTCGTCCAGCATGGTGCGGGTGGAGAAGTTGGATCCCATCAGCACCAGTTCCTGCCGATGCAGCTCGACCATGCGGATGCGCTTGCGCGCCGCCAGCGGATGGTCCTTGGAGACCACCAGCACCATCTCCTCGTTGTAGAGCGGCTCGAACCAGAGCTCCGCCGCGTCGCTTGGCCGGTAGGCGATGCCCAGGTCCAGCTCGCCAGCCTTCACCCGCGCCACGATCACCTCGGCCGACAGCTCCTCCACCCCGATGCGCACCGTCGGATGCCGCGCCAGCGACTGCGCCACGCACTCCGGGATCAGGCCGATGTTGAAGGTGTGGGTTGCGCCCACCCGCACATTGCCGCTGAGCTGGCTCCTGCCGGGCTTGAGCAGCGCCACGCCATGGTCCACCTCCTGCAGGGCTCGCGCCGCGTAGCCGCGCAGCAGTTCGCCGGCCTCGGTGGTCACCACCTTCTTGCCGATGCGCTCGAACAGGGGCTGGCCCAGTTCGTCCTCCAGCTGGCGGATCTGGTGCGAGAGGGTGGATTGGGTCACGTGCACCCGCTCGGCAGCCCGGGTGAAGCTCAGGCAATCCGCCAGCGCGACGAAATAGCGCAGATGCCGCATCTCCATGGAAACCCCTGCGAATGATCGATGGCATCGATGATATCGATGGATATTCATCATTTGCGACTGAATGTGTCGCGGCCTATCGTCCGCCCCAGCACAGGCCCCCATCCGAGGGCCGGCAGGAGACAGCCATGAGCGACTACAACCAGGACGCCATCACCAAGGACGTCCTCGCCGCCTTTGCCAACACGCCCGATGCCCGCCTGCGCGAGCTGATGACGGCGCTGGTCAAGCACATCCACGCCTTCGCCCGGGAAGTCGACCTCACGCCCGAGGAATGGCTCGCGGGCCTCAAGTTCCTCGACGCCACCGGCCGGATCTGCACCGACAAGCGGCCGGAGTTCATCCTGCTCTCGGACACCCTGGGCCTGTCGATGATGGTGGTGGCGCTGGCGCAGGCGCGCGCCAGCGGCGACGCGAAAGGCGCCATCGAACCGACCGAGGCCACCGTCGAAGGCCCCTTCTACTGGGCCGGTGCACCGGATCTGCCGCTGGGCAGCGACATCGGCGAGGGCGTGCCGGGCGAGCCGGCCTTTTACATGGGCCGCGTGACCGACTTGCAGGGCGCGCCGCTGGCGGGCGCGCTGCTGGATGTCTGGTCCGGCGACGGCGACGGCAAGTACGACGTGCAACTGAGCAGCGAGCCGACCATGCGCGCACGCGGGCGCTTTCGCACCGACGAGCAGGGCCGCTACTGGTTCTGGTCGATCCGCCCCACCTACTACCCGGTGCCCGACGACGGACCGGTAGGCGACATGCTGCGCGCCACCGGCCGCAGCATCTACCGCCCGGGCCACATCCACATGCAGATCTCGGCGCCAAGCCATGTGACGCTGACCACGCACCTGTTCGTCGCCGGCAGCCCCTACCTCGATGAGGACGCGGTGTTCGGCAAGCGCGACAGCCTGGTGGTCGATTTCGAGCAGCATGTGCCGGGCAAGGCGCCGGACGGGCGCGAGTTGCGCACGCCCTACTTCTCGGCCAGCTACGACTTCCGCCTGGCGCCGGAGGCGAAGTGAAGATCGGCAAGGCCACCGTGCCGCGCACGGCCATCTGCACCTCGGACGAGCACACCATCGTCATCCGCGGGCAGGATCTCTCGCGCGAGTTGATCGGCAAGATTTCCTTCGTCGATCACTTCTTCCTGCTGCTGACCGGCCGGCATCCGAGCGCGGGCGAAGCGGCGGTGCTCAACGCCACGCTTGTGGCCATTGCCGAGCACGGGCTGGTGCCCAGCGTGCAGGCGGCGCGCATGACCTTCGCCGCGGCGCCGGACGCCATGCAGGGCGCGGTGGCGGCCGGCATCCTGGGTTGCGGCTCGGTGGTGCTGGGCTCTTCCGAAGTCGCCGGCCGCTTCTACAGCGAGATCGACGCGCTGATCCAGGCGGGCAAGGGGCGGCACGAAGCGGCCCTCACGGTGATGCGGGCCTGGCGCGCCGCGGGACGCTCGCTGCCCGGCTACGGCCACCCGCTGCACAAGGAGCGCGACGAGCGCGTTGGCGCGCTGTTCGAGGCGGCCCGGGTGGCCGGCACCGACCTGCGCTTCGTCGCCATCGCCGAGACGGTGGAATCGTTCATGCCCGAGGTGCTGGGCAAGCCGCTCAAGCTCAATGTGTCGGGTGCCATCCCGGCCGTGCTGCTGGGCGCCGGTTTTCCGGTGGAAGCGCTCAAGGGCGTGCCGATCCTGGCGCGCACCGCGGGGCTGATCGCCCACATGGTCGAGGAGATGCGCCAGCCGATCGGCTTCGCCCTGTCCTACCAGGCCACGCGCGAGATGCAGTACGACGGCGAGCTGCCGCCGCACTTCGGAAAGACGCACGCATGATCCCGGTGCTGCAGGGCCTGAAGGTCGTCGAGCAGGGCACCTTCATCACCGGCCCGGCGGCCGGCATGCTGCTGGGCGACCTGGGCGCCGACGTCATCAAGGTGGAGCAGCCCAGGACCGGCGACCCCTTTCGCGCCTTCAAGAACGGGCTGTACAGCCCGCACTACCAGACCTACAACCGCAACAAGCGCAGCATCGAGCTGGACACCACGCAGGCGGCGGACCTGGAAGTGCTCGACGCGCTGGTCGGCGATGCCGACGTCTACATCCAGAACTTCCGCCCCGGCGTCGCCGAGAAGCTGAACGTCGGCGCCGAGCGGCTGCAGCGGCTCAATCCCAAGCTCGTCTACTGCGCGATCAGCGGCTTCGGCAGCAGCGGCCCGGCGGCCAACCGGCCGGCCTACGACACGGTGGCGCAGGCGGCCAGCGGTTTCCTGAACCTGCTCATCAACCCGCAGAACCCGCGCGTGGTGGGCCCGGCGATCGCCGATTCGCTGACTGGCTTCTACGCCACCTACGGCGTGCTGGGGGCACTGTTCGAGCGCCAGCGCAGCGGCATCGGGCGCAAGGTGGAGGTGTCGATGCTGGAGGCGATGGCCCATTTCAACCTCGATGCCTTCACCCACTTCTTCCAGGTCGGCGAGGTGATGGGGCCGTACAGCCGGCCCAGCGTCTCGCAGTCCTACGTGCTGCGCTGTGCCGACGACAAGTGGATCGCGCTGCACATGTCCTCGCCCGAGAAGTTCTGGCGTGGCCTGGCCACCGCGGTCGAATGGCCGCGCATGTTCGAGGACCCGCGCTTTGCCACGCGCGAAGCGCGCATCGAACATCAGGAGGCGTTGATCGAACTGCTGGGCGAGCGCTTTGCGACGCGCTCGCGCGACCAATGGTGCCAACGCCTGCAGGCGGAGGATGTGCCGCACGCCCCGATGTACGACACCAGCGAGGCGCTCCAGGATCCGCAGGCCGAGCACCTGGAGCTGACCGCCTCGGCGCTGCACCCGGTCATGGGCCTCTTTCGCACCGTGCGCTCGCCGGTCAGCTTCGACGGCCAGCGCTCGCTGGTGGTGCGGCCGCCGCCGACCCTGGGCGAACACAACGACGAGATCCGAGCCGAGCTGAAGACATCAACGAGGAGACAAAGACCATGAAGACGCAGAACCCCCCCGGTATCGGGCGGCGCACCGCCGTCACCGCCATCGCGCTGGCCGCGGCCGGCATTGCCATGGCACAGCAGCCCGCCGGCGCGCCGATTCGCATCGGCAGCACGCTGGCGCTGACAGGGCCGCTCTCGGCCACGGCGCAGGTCCACAAGCTGGCGGGCGAGATCTACATCGAGCAGGCCAACAAGCGCGGCGGCTGGCTGGGCCGCCCGCTCGAGTGGGTGGTGAAGGACGACCAGTCCAAGCCCGACCTGGCGCGCACGCTGTACGAGCAACTGGTGACGGCCGACAAGGTCGACCTGCTGATGGGGCCCTACGCCACCGGCGCCATCCTCTCGGCCATGGGCGTGGCACAGCGCTACAACAAGGTGCTGGTGCACCACACCATGGGCATTCCCTCGCTGGCCAAGTACGAGATGTCCTTCCCGGCCTGGTCGCTGGGCTCGGACCCGGCCAACACGGTGCCCAACACCTTGTTCGACGCGCTGGCCGCCGGCCCCAAGCCGCCCAAGACGGTGGCGGTAGTGACGAGCAAGTTCCCCTCGATCCAGTTCATGAGTTCCGGCGCGCGCGAGGTGCTGAAAAAGCGCGGGCTCACCGAGGTGCTGTTCCTCGAATGGGACTTCGGCAACCGCGACTTCGGCCCGATCGCCAATCGGGTGAAGGATGCCAAGCCGGACTTCGTATGGGTCGGCGCCATCGGCCTGGATGGCAATTTGCTGCTGGAGGCGATGAAGAAGATCGACTACTCGCCGCCGCAGCATTTCTACCTGTACCCGGCGCCGGGGCCGCTCTTGGCCTCGCCGGATGCGAAGGGCGCACTCTCGGCCACCATCTTCGAGTCGCAGCCGCCCTTCACGTCGAACCTTGGTGCGGCGGAGTTCGTGAAGATCTACAGCGAGCGCGCGGCCAAGGCGGGCTTTTCCGACACGGCCGTCGAGACGCAGGCCGCCGCCTCCTACACCGCCTGGCAGATCCTGGAAGCAGGCGTCACCGCCACCAAGAGCCTGGACGACAAGAAGATCGCCGACTACCTCAAGGCGAACAAGGTCGACACCCTGCAGGGCAAGCTGCGCTTCGACGGCACGGGCAACTTCGGCGACGACCTGATGCGCATCAAGCAGATCCAGGAGGGCAAGTGGGTGGTGGTGTGGCCCAAGGAAGTCACCGCTGGCGGCGCGAAGCTGCTGGCTCCTTGACGACGGCATGCCCAGCTTCACGCTGCTGTCCCAGTCCATCCTCTCGGGCATTTTTGTCGGTGCGCTCTACGGGCTGATGGGCCTGGGCCTCAGCCTGAGCTGGGGCCTGTTGCGGCTCATCAACCTGGCGCATTTCGCCTTTGCCTTTCTGGCGGCCTACCTGTGCTACCAGATGGCGAGCATGGGGCTGGACCCGCTGCTCACCCTGCCGGTCCTCGTGCCCTTCTTCTTCCTGCTGGGCGCGGGGCTGCACTGGGTGATGGCGCGCTTCGACGTTTCGCCCTTCAACTCGCTACTGCTGTCCTTCGGGCTGACCGGCATTGCAGAGGCGGTGATCCAGTCGATCTGGACGGCGGACTTCCGCAAGCTCGAGTCGCACTACGGGCATCTGAAATTCAAGCTGGGCGAGCTCTACGTGCCGGTGCCGGAACTCATCACCCTGGTGCTGGCCGTCGCCCTGTGCTTGGCGGTGTGGGCGGTGCTGCGCTACACCGACATCGGCAAGGCGATGCGCGCCGCCGCGCAGGACGCGCCGATCGCGGCCGCCTTCGGCGTGAACGAGAAGGCGCTGGGCCTGCTGCTGGCCGGCACCTGTTCGGCGCTGGCGAGCGTGGCCGGCGTCTGCATCGCCTTGAGCTTCACCCTCGCGCCCTCGCAGATGTACGCCTGGGTCGGCGTGGTGTTCGCGGCCGTGATGCTGGGCGGGCTGGGCAGCGCGCTCGGGCCGCTGGTGGCCGGCACGGTGATCGGGGTGAGCGAGGCCGTCACCATGGCGGTGACGGCGCCGTCCTGGGCGCCGATCGTGTCCTTCACGCTCCTGATCCTGATCCTGCTGCTTCGGCCTGGGAAGACCGGCTGATGGCGATGCAGCGCACCCCCGTCCTCATCGTGCTGGCCGGCGTGGCGCTGGCCATCCTGCCGCAACTGGGCCTGCCGGCCTTCTACGACTCGCTGCTGTACCTGGCGCTGCACTGGGTGGTGCTGGCGACCTCCTGGAACATCCTGTCGGGCTATTCGGGCTACTTCTCCTTCGGCCACGGCGCCTTCTTCGGCGCCGGCATCTACACCAGCGCCAACCTGATGGCGCGCTACGACTGGCCCTTTCTCTGGACGCTGCCGGCGGCCGCCGGCGTCGCCGCCTTGCTGGGCGTGGCGCTGGGCGCGGTGGTATTCCGGGTGAAGGCGGTGCGCGGCGAGGTGTTCGCGCTCCTGACCCTGGCGATCACCTTCGTGATCGGCACCATCGTGGTCAACACGCCGCTGGACGGCGGCAACGGCGTCTCGCTGGCCGGGGCGGCGGTGCCCAAGCTCGGGCCCACGCCCTCTGCCACCTTCTACCTGCTGGCCTTGGTGGCGGCGGTGGCGACGCTGCTGATCGCCTGGGGCATCCAGGTGAGCAAGTTCGGCGCGGGCCTCTTCGCCATCCACGACGACGAGGACGCGGCCGAGGTGATGGGCGTGCCGACCTATCGCTACAAGCTCATCGCGCTGGCCATCTCCTGCGCGCTGGCGGGAATGGCGGGCGGCATCCACGCCCTGTTCCTGTCCTACGTGACGGCCGGCGACGTGTTCACCATCACCGTGCCGCTGACGGTGGTGCTGATGAGCGTGCTGGGCGGCACGCGGCACTGGGCCGGCCCGGCCATCGGTGCTCTGGCGATCACCGGCCTGCTCTACAGCTTCACCGCAGCGGACCATGCGGTGGCGGGCAAGGCTGCCATCGGCGCCATCCTGATCGCCGCCATCCTCTTCATGCCAGAGGGCATCCTGGAGCGGGTGGCGCGCCTGCTTCGCCGCAGTGCGCCGACGCCAGCCGCGCTGCCCTCGACCGAGGCGAAGCTCGCCCGCAGCCCTGCGCCGGCCTGGACCACCGGCCAGGGCCAGGATGAGGTGCTGCTGCGCGTGCAAGGCCTCTCAAAGTCCTTCAGGGGCGTGCGAGCGCTGGCGGGCGTGGACGTGGAGGTTCGGCGCGGCGAGATCCTGGGCCTGCTGGGGCCCAACGGCTCGGGCAAGTCCACCTTCATCAACGTGGTCAGCGGCCACTACGAGGCCAGCGGCGGCGCCGTATGGTTCGAAGGGCGTTGCCTGAACGGCCTGCCGGCGCACCGGGTGGCCGGCAGCGGCATCGCCCGCACCTACCAGATCCCGCGGCCCTTCGCGCACCTGAGCGTGCTGCAGAACGTGGCCATTGCCACCATGTTCGGCGGTGCGGTGCGCGACCCGGCGGCAGCCAACCGGCAGGCCATGAAGTGGCTGGAATTCACCGGGCTGGAAGGCAGGGCCCAGGCCCGGCCTGCTGATCTGAACCTGCACCAGCGCAAGTTCCTGGAACTGGCGCGCGCGCTGGCCTCGCGCCCGCGCCTCGTACTGCTGGACGAGGTGCTGTGCGGCCTGACGCCCAGCGAGATCGACGACGCGGTGGCGCTGATCCGGCGCATCCGCGACCAGGGCTCTTCCATCGTCTTCGTCGAGCACGTGATGCGCGCGGTGATGGCGCTGACCGACCGCATCGTGGTCTTCAACCACGGCGAGTTGCTGGCCGAAGGCGCTGCCAACGACGTGATGCAGCGGCCCGAAGTGATGAGCGCTTACCTTGGAAAGGCCGCCCATGCTTGAAGTGCGCGAGTTGGAAGTGGCCTATGGCGCGGCGCGCGCGTTGTGGGGCGTGTCGCTGTCGGTGCGCCAGGGCGAGTTGCTGTGCGTGGTGGGCCCGAACGGCGCCGGCAAGACCACCCTGATCAACACCCTGGCCGGCATCCTGCGCGCGCGCGCCGGACGCATCGACTTCGGAGGCCAGGACATCACGCACCTGGCGCCGCACCGTTTTTGCGAGGCCGGCATCGCGCTGGTGCCGGAAGGCCGGCGCCTCTTCACCGGCATGAGCGTGCTGGAGAACCTGGAACTGGGCAGCTATCTGCCCGGGCCGAAGGCGAAGCGGCGCGAGACGCTGGAGCAGGCGATCGAGCTCTTCCCGGTGCTGCGCGAGAAGCTGGCCAGCCCGGCCGGCGAACTCTCGGGCGGGCAACAGCAGATGGTGGCGATTGCCCGCGCACTGATGGCGCGGCCGCGCCTCTTGCTGCTGGACGAACCCTCGCTGGGCCTGTCGCCACTGATCGTGCACGACCTCTTTGCCGCGATCCGGCGCATCAATGCGGGGGGCGTATCGGTGCTGCTGGTGGAGCAGAACGTGGCGATGGCGATGGACGTCTCGCACCGCGCCTATGTGCTGGAAGAAGGCCGCATCGTGGCCGAGGGAACGCCGCAGGATCTGCTGGCACGGCCGGAGATCGTGCGGGCATACCTGGGCGTGTAAGCCAGCACCAACATGGACGGCGCCAAGGGCCTGCTCACCGGCAGCGACGGCAAGAAGACCGACCTGACCAGCGGCATGACCGACTCCATCAAGAAGCAGGCCTGCGACTTAGTGCAGGGCCAGTCGATGCTCTGAGGCACCGGCCGGCCCACGCTTCATCACTAGGCCGAACTTTGGCCGACTGATTAGGCCGTAGCCCAGCATTGGCGCGGGTTGCGGCCTTTTTGTTGTTCGGGTTTGTACCCATGTAAATGCACTTATTTGTCTTGAAGTACCTATGAACATCGACTATTGATGA
>DATILH010000011.1:0-18898 GCA_035476655.1 Variovorax sp. | reverse complement strand
TGCCTCGGCGCGTCACCAACTCAAGCGCCTTGCGATCCTCTCGTGAAAGTTTGATCGCCTGCGCTTGTCGTCCTCGACTCATGCATCGAGCTTACTTCATCATCCGCACTAATGAAAGGCACTTCAGGGATGTTGTACTAGATCCTTCGCTGGAAGGCCGTGACCTGCAAGTCACGGGCATGGTCGCCCAGATGCCGCAGCGCTTCGAGGGCGGCCTGCGCTTTCGCTTCGATGTGGAGCAGGCACCGCCCGGCGTGCGCCTGCCGCCGCGCTTCGCCCTGGGCTGGTATGCACAGGAGGGCGAGACGGATGCGGCGCGGCCCCGGGCCGGCGAGCGCTGGCGCTTCACGGTGCGCCTGAAGGCGCCGCATGGCAGCCGCAATCCGCATGGCTTCGACTTTGAGCTATGGGCCTGGGAGCAGGGTGTGCAGGCCAGTGGCTATGTGCGCGAGGGTGTGGGCGAGGCGGCGCCGCGGCTGCTCGAACGCAGCTGGAGCCATCCCGTGGAGCGCGCCCGCGAAGCCACGCGCGATGCCATCTACCGCCGCATCGCCGATGCGCGCAGCGCCGGCGTCATTGCCGCGCTGGTGACCGGCGACCAGGCTGCCATCGAGCGCGGCGACTGGGATGTCTTTCGCGCCACCGGCGTGGCACACCTGATGAGCATCTCGGGCCTGCACGTCACCCTGTTCGCCTGGCTGGCGGCCTGGGTCGTGGGCGCGCTGTGGCGGCGCAGCGGCCGCCTGATGCTGCTGTGGCCGGCGCCGTTGGCGGCCCTGGCCGGTGGCGTGCTGCTGGCTGCCGGCTATGCCCTGTTCAGCGGCTGGGGCGTGCCGGCGCAGCGCACCGTCTGCATGCTGGGCACGGTGGCGCTGCTGCGCATCGCCGGGCTGCAATGGCCCTGGCCGATGCTCTGGCTGGCGGCCTGCGCGGCGGTGGTGCTGCTCGATCCTTGGGCATTGATGCAGGCGGGCTTCTGGCTCAGCTTCGTCGCCGTGGGCGTGCTCTTTGCCGCCGATGCCGGCGCCCCGATGCAGCAGGGCCGCTTGCGACGGATGCTGCGCGAGCAGGCGGTGGTGACCCTGGCACTGACGCCGCTGGGCCTCCTGCTGTTCAACCAGGTGTCGCTGGTCGGCCTGCTGGCCAATCTGCTGGCTATTCCCTGGGTCACGCTGCTGCTGACGCCGCTGGCCCTGCTCGGCGCACTGCTGCCGCCCCTGTGGGACGCAGCGGCCTGGGCGCTGCAGGCGCTGATGGCACTGCTGCGGCTGCTGGCAGCCTGCCCCTGGGCCACCTTGTCGGCGCCGCCCCCGCCCGCGTGGGCTGCGATTGGCGGGGTGGCCGGGGGCCTTCTGCTGGCGATGCGGCTGCCCTGGAGCCTGCGTTGCCTGGGCTTGCCGCTGCTGCTGCCGGCCCTGCTGTGGCAGGCACCGCGGCCGGTGCCCGGAGAGTTCGAACTGCTGGCCGCCGACGTGGGGCAGGGCGGCGCAGTGCTGGTGCGTACCGCCACGCACAGCCTGCTGTACGACGCCGGCCCGCGCTATGGCGTCGACAGCGACGCCGGGCAGCGGGTGCTGGTGCCGCTGCTGCGTGCCCTGGGGGAGCGCTCGACACCGTCATGCTGAGCCACCGCGACAGCGACCACACCGGCGGCGCCGCCGCGGTGCTGGCCATGCAAGGCGAAGCGCAGCTGATCGGCTCGATCGAAGCCAGCCACCCGCTGCAGCAGATCCGCCCGGCCCAGCCCTGCCTGGCCGGCCAGCGCTGGGAATGGGATGGCGTGCGCTTCGAGTTGTTGCATCCGCAAGCGGGCGATGCGGGGCGTGCCGGCATCAAGCCAAACGGGCTGTCATGCGTGCTGCGCGTGGCCAGCGCCCAGGCACGGCCCTGCTGGCCGGCGACATCGAGCGCGAACAGGAAGGCGCCCTGGTAGCCGCCCAAGCCAAGGCCTTGCGCGCCGATGTGCTGCTGGCACCGCACCATGGCAGCAAGACCTCATCCAGCCCCGCCTTCCTGGACGCGGTGGCGCCGCGCCTGGTCATCGTGCAGGCTGGCTACCGCAACCGATTCGGCCATCCGGCGCCCGAGGTAAGGCAGCGGTATGAGGTGCGCGACGCATCTCTGGCTGACACGGCCCGCTGCGGTGCCGTACGATGGCGCAGCGGAGATCCGGCGCATTGGGTCTGCGAGCGCGACGCGGCACGTCGCTACTGGCAGCACCGCATGCCCTGATTGCTAGAGGCCAGCGCTGGCCTCGAACTTGCTAAAGCTTGTACTCAGGAGATGTGGGTCGTACCTATGCATAAATTCGACGAGATGTACGAGCAGCTGCCTTATGCGGCCGCGGCCGTGCGCAAGCACTACCAGCGCTACGACCAATGGCTGGCCAGGCAGCCGGCCGAACTGATGCGACGGCGCCGCGAAGAGGCGGAGATGATCTTCCGGCGCGTCGGCATCACCTTCGCGGTATACGGCGCCAAGGACGAAGACGGTGCCGGCACCGAGCGGCTGATCCCCTTCGACCTGCTGCCGCGCATCATCCCGTCGCACGAGTGGGCCAGCATGGAAAAGGGCCTGGTGCAGCGGGTGAACGCGCTCAACCGCTTCATCCGCGACGTCTACCACGACCAGGAGATCATCAAGGCCGGCATTATCCCGGCCGAGCAGATCCACAAGAACGCGCAGTTCCGCCCGGAGATGATGGGCGTGACCGTCCCCAACGACGTGTACTCCAACATCTCGGGCATTGACATCGTGCGCGCCCCCGATGCCAACGGCGCCGGGGAGTACTACGTGCTGGAAGACAACCTGCGCGTGCCCAGCGGCGTGAGCTACATGCTGGAAAACCGCAAGATGATGATGCGGCTCTTCCCCGACCTGTTCAGCCAGAACCGGGTGGCGCCGGTCGCCCACTATCCCGACTTGCTGCTGGAAACCCTGCGTGCCAGCGCGCCGCCGGCCACCAACGACCCGACGGTGGTGGTGCTCACCCCCGGCATGTACAACAGCGCCTACTTCGAGCATGCCTTCCTGGCCCAGCAGATGGGCGTGGAGCTGGTCGAGGGGCAAGACCTGTTCGTCAAGGACGACTTCGTCTACATGCGCACGACGCAGGGCCCGATGCGCATCGACGTGATCTACCGCCGGGTGGACGACGACTTCCTCGACCCCGAGGTCTTCCGCCCCAATTCCACCCTCGGCTGCGCCGGCCTGATGCGCGCCTACCGGGCCGGCAACGTGGTGATCTGCAACGCGGTGGGCACCGGCGTGGCGGACGACAAGTCGATCTACCCCTACGTGCCCAAGATGATCGAGTTCTACCTGGGCGAGAAGCCGATCCTGAAGAACGTCCCCACCTACATGTGCCGCAACAAGGAGGACCTGGACTACACCCTGGCCCACCTGAAGGACCTGGTGGTCAAGGAAGTGCATGGAGCCGGCGGCTACGGCATGCTCATCGGCCCGGCCGCGACGCACGCCGAGATCGAGGAGTTTCGCGCCGCCGTGCTGGCCAAGCCCGACGGCTACATCGCCCAGCCCACCCTGAGCCTGTCGACCTCGCCCACTTTCGTGGAGGCCGGCATCGCGCCGCGCCACATCGACCTGCGGCCCTTCGTGCTCAGTGGCAAGGAGGTGCAGATGGTGCCCGGCGGCCTGACCCGCGTGGCGCTGAAGGAAGGCTCGCTGGTGGTCAACTCCTCGCAGGGCGGTGGCACCAAGGACACCTGGATCATGGAAGGCGAGCGCAACGGCGGCGGCAAGGCGCAGACGCAAAGCCAGTCGCAGGGCGGCCAATCGCAAAGCCAGACCCAATCCAGCCACTGACAAAGAGGGAGACGAAGAACATGCTGTCGCGCACCGCCGATCACCTCTACTGGATGTCGCGCTACACCGAGCGCGCCGAGAACACTGCACGCCTGCTGGACGTGAACTACCAGACCTCCCTGCTGCCGCAATCGGCCGAGGTGGCCAAGTACGGCTGGCAGGGCCTGTTGTCCATCAGCGAGCTGCTGCCCGCCTTCAACGAGAAGCACAGCCAGATCACGCCCAAGGACACGATGGAGTTCATGGTCAAGGACGAGGACAACCCCTCGTCGATCCTGGCGTGCCTGCGCGCGGCGCGCGAGAACGCCCGCGCGGTGCGCGGCGCCCTGACCACCGAGGCCTGGGAAACGCAGAACACCACCTGGCTGGAGGTCAACCGCATGCTGCGTGCGGGGGAGTTCGAGCGCGACCCGGGTGCCTTCTTCGAATGGGTGAAGTTCCGCTCGCACCTCTCGCGCGGCGTGACCCTGGGCACCATGCTGCAGGACGACGCTTTCTTCTTCTCGCGCCTGGGCACCTTCCTGGAACGCGCCGACAACACGGCGCGCCTGGTCGACGTGAAGTTCCACGCCCTCAACAGCGAGTTCTTCGGCACCGCCACCGAGGAAGACCAGGAGTACGACTTCTATCACTGGAGCGCGATCCTGCGCTCGGTCTCGGCCTTCGAGGTCTACCGCAAGGTGTACCGCGACGTGATCCGCCCCGAGCGCGTGGCCGAGCTACTGATCCTGCGCGCCGACATGCCGCGCTCGCTGCATGCCTGCCTGCATGAGGTGGTGGAGAACCTGGAGAAGGTGCGCAACCAGCAAAGCGCCGAGACCCAGCGCCGCGCCGGCAAGCTGCTGGCCGACCTGCAGTACGGGCAGGTCGAGGAAATCCTGGCGACCGGGCTGCATGCCTACCTGACGCAGTTCCTTGATCGAGTGAACGACCTGGGCTGGCGCATCAGCCAGGACTTCCTGGTTCCTGCGCATTAGGCTTCGCCCACCCCCGTATCGGCTCACTTCGTGTAGCCGAATACCCCCTCGAGGGGGCGCACCCGGCGGCCCGGCAAAGCCGGTTCCGCGGGTGCTCCCGAACGGGCCGCGCTGCGCGGGCCGGCGCATCGGCCGCCGGGCATACTTGAGTCGTGACTTTCGCTGCATCCACCTGCCCCTCCTGCCGCCAGCCGATGCAAGCCCATCGCTTCGCCACCCGCGTCGGCACTGCCGTAGAGCTCGACATCTGTTTCGCCTGCCAGGGCCTGTGGTTCGACCCGCGCGAAAACCTGCAGCTCGCGCCGGCCTCGGTGGTGGCGCTGTTCGAACGTCTGCACAAGCACCGCGACGCTGGCCACCATCCGCTGCACGACCCCTTGCAATGCCCGCGCTGCCAGCGTGCGCTGGCGCATGGCTTCGACGTGGTGCGCAGCGGCCGCTACGTCACCTACCGCTGCCCGCAACAGCATGGCCGCTTCGCCACCTTCTCGTCCTTCATGGTCGAAAAGGGCTTCGTGCGGCAGATGACGAAGCCGGAGATCGAGGACCTGGCGCGGCGCGTCGATGCCATTTTCTGCACCGGCTGCGGCGCGCCGGTGGACATCCGGCGCGACCATGCCTGCCCGCATTGCCGCGCCGCCTTTTCCCTGCTGGATCCGGCCGCCGTGGAGCAGGCGTTGCAGCGCCATGTCGCTGCAGCGTCCAGGCCTGCCACCCCGGCAAGCCGGTCCACCGACCTGGCCGATGCGCTGGTGGCCATCGAGCGCAACCGGCTGCAGGCCGAGCGCGAAGAGAAGAAGGAGACGGCCGACCTGTGGGCCGTGGGCATCGAAATGGTCTGGCAAGCGCTGCTGCGCTGAGCCGGCTCAGTCGCTGAAGCGGATGTTGCGTTCCTTCGCCACCGCGTCGTAGCGCTTGCGCTCGTCCTTCAGGAAGGCGTCGAGCTCGGCCCCGCGCAGGCCCAGGGGCTCCACGCCGGCATCGAGCAGGCGCTGGCGCGTGGCAGCCTCGCGCACGATGGCGTCGATCTCGCTGCCCACGCGCGCAACCACCGCCGGCCAGGCCACCTCCGAGCCCGACCTGCTGGCGCTGGCCGGGGACCTGATGGGGCAAAGCGGCTGCTACGACAGCCTGGTGGTGTTCCTGGCGGCGGCCGGCACCTCGAAGGCCCTGTGGCAAAGCTTTGGCCAGGCGCTGCTGCAGACGCGGCAGCGCTACCCGGACATGGTGGTCGCGGTGTGCACACTGCTGTCGGTGCAGGACCGGCGGCAGGTGGACGAGGCGGGCATTCCGGTCTTCGTCGATCCGACGGCGGCCATTCGCACCGTGGGTGCGATTTCGCAGCCGCGCGATCTGGCGCCACTGCCGCCGGTGGCGCCGCTCGATGCCTCAATGCAGGCGGTGCTGGCTGGCAAGGGCGCCTTGAGCGAGGCACGCGCGCTGGATCTGCTCGGCCAGGCCGGCATCCCGGTGGTGCCGCATGCCGAGTGCGCCACCGCCGATGCGGCGGCCCGGGCACTGGAGCGCTTTGGCGGCGAGGCGGTGGCGGTGAAGCTCCTGTCGCCCGACGTGCTGCACAAGAGCGATATCGGAGGGGTCAAGCTGAATGTGCGCAGCGAAGAGCAGGTGCGCCGGGCCTTCGACGACATCATTGCCTCCGCTCGCAAGCATTGCCCCGGCGCCCGACTCGACGGCGTGCTGGTCGCGCCGATGGTGGGCGAGGGCGTGGAGTGCATCCTGGGCGTGCACAGCGACCCAGTGTTCGGCCCGGTGGTGACGGTGGGCCTGGGCGGCGTGCTGGTGGAAGTGCTGCGCGACGTGAGCTTTCGCCTGGCGCCCTTCGACCGGGCGACGGCGCGCGAGATGATCGATTCGCTCAAGGGCGCCGCCGTGCTCCACGGCGCGCGCGGCAAGCCGCCCTGCGATGTGGACGCGCTTGCCGATGCGCTGGTGAAGCTCTCGCAGTTCGCGGCCGCCGCCGGACCCGCGCTGGCCTCCGTCGACATCAATCCGCTGCTGGTGCTGCCGGCCGGGCGCGGGGTGATGGCGGTGGACGCGGTGGTGGTGCCGGCGCCGGCTTGCGGCGAATAGGCCTCACTATCACCGCAATGTGTGCGGTAAATAGCTTGCGCCTGCGGAGAATGCACCCCACAATCTCCGCATGAATAGCGGAGATTGCACTTATATCTGGCAGGCTCCGGATTGGCCCAACTGGCGATACGACCTGGCCAAACTCGCACGGCTCCTGGCCGAGGTCAGCCGTGCCCAAGGCCTGTTGATAGGGCGCCTCGCCGATGTCGGCATGAGCCTGCGCGACCAGGCCAGCCTGTCGGCGCTGACCGAGGATGTCATCAAGACCAGCGAGATCGAGGGCGAGCAACTCGACGCCCTGTCCGTGCGTTCCTCCATCGCGCGACGATTGGGTGTGGACATCGGCGCCCTGGCGCCGGTGGATCGTCACGTGGAAGGCGTGGTCGAGATGGTGCTTGACGCCACGGCCAACTGCAACGCCCCGGTGACTCGGGATCGCTTGTTCGGATGGCACGCGGCGCTGTTTCCTACCGGGCACTCGGGGCTGCTCCGGATCAAGGTGGGTAGTTGGCGCGACGATGCCACGGGTCCGATGCAAGTGGTCTCCGGCCCACTGGGTCGCCAGCGCGTGCATTTCGAAGCGCCGCCGGCCGACCGGGTCCCGTCCGAGACAGCCCGCTTTCTGGGCTGGGCCAACAGCGCATCGAACGAGTTGCCGCTGATCAAGGCAGGACTTGCTCACCTGTGGTTCGTCACCCTTCACCCGTTCGACGATGGCAACGGTCGCATCGCCCGCGCTGTCGGCGACTTGTTCCTGGCCCGAGCCGATGGCACTCCTCAACGCTTCTACAGCCTGTCGGCCCAGATCCAGCGCGAGCGCAGGGCCTACTACGAAGTGCTGGAACGCACGCAGAAGGAATCACTCGATGTCACCGAGTGGCTGGCCTGGTTCCTCGACACGCTTCGCCAGGCCATCGACCAGGCACAGCACACGCTGGATGCCGTGCTGGCCAAGACGCGCTTCTGGCAGCAGTGGGCCACGACGCCGCTGAACGAGCGACAGGTGAAGTTGATCAATCGGATGCTGGACGGATTCGAAGGCAAGCTCACCAGCAGCAAGTGGGCCGCCATCGCCAAGTGCTCGCCGGACACGGCGCTGCGCGACATCACCGATCTGCTGGCCCGTGGCGTACTGCGCAAATCGGATGCGGGCGGTCGCAGCACCAGGTATGAGTTGAACAGGCCCTAGTCCGCGGGAAGCGGGTTAGCTCAGGTGGCTGTCGCCTGCCGCACCGCCCGCTCCCAGCGCGACATGGCCGCGTCCGAGCGCTCCTTGCTCCAGGTCGGCATGAAGCGCCGCTCCACCTTCCACTGTTTCGACAGCTGCGACAGGTCCGAATACACGCCGCAAGACAAGCCTGCGAGATAGGCCGCGCCCAGGGCAGTCGTCTCGGTCACCTCGGGCCGCACCACCGGAATGCCCAGCAGGTCGGCCTGGAACTGCATCAGCAGGTTGTTGACGCTGGCGCCGCCATCCACCCGCAATTCGCTCACCGGCGCGCCGCCGGCCGCCACCGCGTCGCGGCTCATGGCCTGCAACAGCGCCGCGCTCTGGTAGGCGATGCTTTCAAGCGCGGCGCGGGCGATGTGGGCCACCGTGGTGCCGCGGGTCAGGCCGGTGATGGTGCCGCGCGCATCCGCGTTCCAGTAGGGCGCGCCTAGTCCGGTGAAGGCCGGGACCATCATCACGCCGCCGGCATCGGGCACGCTCTCGGCCAATGACTGCACCTGGGCGCTGCCTGGAATGGCCTTGAGCCCGTCGCGCAGCCACTGCACCACCGCGCCGCCGACGAAGACGCTGCCTTCCATCGCGTACTGCGGCGCATTGCTGCTGGTCTGCGCTGCGCTGGTGACCAGGAGGCCGTTGTGCGAGGGCTGGAACTTCTCGCCCGTGTGCATCAACAGGAAGCAGCCGGTGCCATAGGTGTTCTTGGCCATGCCGGCCTCGAAGCAGGCCTGGCCGAACAGGGCGCTCTGCTGGTCACCCGCCACGCCGCCCACCGGCAGCGAAGTGCCGAGCAGCGCCGCATCGGTATCGGCGAAATGCGTGCTCGAGGGCAAGACCTTGGGCATCAGCGCGGCCGGGATGTCGAGAGCGCGCAGCAGTTCCACGTCCCAGGTGTTGCTGTGCACGTTGAAGAGCATGGTGCGCGAGGCATTGCTGACGTCGGTGGCATGCACCTTGCCACCCGTGAGTTGCCAGATGAGCCAGCTGTCCACGGTGCCGAAGGCCAGTTCGCCTGCCTCGGCCTGCGCTCGCGCGCCCGGCACGTTGTCGAGCAGCCAGCGCAGCTTGGTGCCGGAGAAATAGGCGTCGATCACCAGGCCGGTCTTGCTCTGGATCAGGTCGGTCATGCCCTCCTGGCGCAGCCGCGCGCACATCGGCTCGGCGCGACGGTCCTGCCAGACGATCGCGTGGTGCACCGGCTGGCCGGTCTTGCGGTTCCACAGCACGGTGGTCTCGCGCTGGTTGGTGATGCCGATGGCGCGGATGTCCCTGGCCTGCAGCTTGGCCTTGGCCAGCACCTCGCGCGCGGTTTCCAGCTGGCTGCTCCAGATCTCCAGCGGGTCGTGCTCCACCCAGCCGGGCTGCGGGTAGATCTGCGTCAGCTCGCGCTGGGCGATGGCGACGATATGGCCATCTGCATCGAACACGATGCTGCGCGAACTGGAGGTGCCTTGGTCGAGGGCGAGCAGGTAGGTCATGGCGTTCAGGCTCTGGCAATCTCGCAGCGCACCTGGGCGCGCTCGAGCAATTCGGGGAAGGGCGGGGGCGGCTCGGCGTCAGTGAACAGGCAGTCGATCTGCGAGAGATCCGCCAGCTGCACCATCGCCGGCCGGTTGAACTTGCTGGCGTCGGCCGCCAGCCAGACTTCGCGCGCCTGGGCAATGATGGTCTGCGCCACCTTCACCTCGCGCAGGTCGAAGTCGCGCAGGGAACCGTCGGACTCGATGCTGGAGATGCCGATCAGCGCGATGTCCACCTTGAACTGGCGGATGAAGTCCACCGTGGCCTCGCCCACGATCGCGCGGTCGCGCGCGCGCACCGAGCCGCCGGCCACGATCACCTCGCAGTTCGGATTGCCGGTCAGGATGTTCGCCACGTTCAGGTTGTTGGTGATCACGCGCAGGCCGCTGTGGCGCATCAGCGCCTTGGCCACCGCCTCGGTGGTCGTGCCGATGTTGAGGATCAGCGAGCAGCCGTTGGGCACCTTGGCCGCCACAGCCTGGGCGATGCGCGCCTTGCCCTCGGCATTGAGCGTCTCGCGCTGCTGGTAGCCGATGTTCTCGGTGGTGGAGCTGGGCACCCGCACGCCGCCGTGAAAGCGGCTCAGCAAGCCTGCATCGGCCAGGCGCTGCACGTCGCGCCGCACCGTCTGCAAGGTGACGCCCAGCATGTCGGCCAGTTGTTCCACTGTCACGGAACCGCGCGAACGTACGGTGTCCAGCAGATTGATCTGGCGCGGGTTGGAGTTCTGGAGGGCCATGAGGGTGCGTGTGGGGCAGGGAGCCGGAACGCAGATGGCGACACTTTAGAACGAAAAGAAACGAATAGTTGTCCGGGAAAACTCCGAGGAGAATCGCGCCAAAAGGAATAAAAATGAAAAAAGACGAACACCATGTCAGCGCTTCGGCGTGAAAAAAATCACAAACAATGGGTGATGCCTCGGTGAGTGCAGTTCTTTCTTCTTCGCAAGCGAATCCGCCAGCAGGGATGCCGGACACGGATTGCGATGTGCTGATCGTCGGCGGCGGCATCAACGGCTGCGGCATTGCGCGCGACCTGGCCGGGCGCGGCTGGCGCGTGCTGCTGTGCGAACAGGACGACCTCGCCTCGCACACCTCGTCTTCTTCCACCAAGCTGATCCACGGCGGCCTGCGCTACCTGGAGTACTACGAGTTCGGCCTGGTGCGCAAGGCGCTGCAGGAGCGCGAGGTGCTGCTCAAGAGTGCGCCGCACATCATGTGGCCGCTGCGCTTCGTGATGCCGCACGACCCGGCCATGCGCCCGGCCTGGATGATTCGCATCGGCCTCTTCATGTATGACCACCTGGCCCGGCGTGAGGTGCTGCCGCCATCTCGCGGCATCGACTTGCACGAGCATGCGGCGGGCGCGCCGCTCAAGCGCGAGTTCAAGCGCGGCTTCGTCTATTCGGACGGCTGGGTGGATGACGCGCGGCTCGTGGTGCTCAACGCCATCGATGCGCGCGAGCGCGGCGCGCAGGTGCGCACGCGCACCCGCTGCGTGGCGGCCCTGCGCGACGCGCAAGGCTGGGAGGTGACGCTGGAAGGGCCCGAAGGGCCGCGCCAGGTTCGGGCGCGCGCCGTGGTCAACGCGGCCGGGCCATGGGCCGAATCCTTCCTGCGCGGGGTGGCGAAGCCGGCGGCGGGCGAGGCGCTGGCCACCAAGAGCCTGCGCCTGGTCAAGGGCAGCCACATCGTGGTGCCGCGCATCTTCACGCACGACCACGCCTACATCTTCCAGAACCCCGACAAGCGAATCATCTTCGCCATCCCCTACCAGGACGGCTTCACGCTGATCGGCACCACCGACATCGAGATCGAGGGCGACGACCCCGGCGCCGCACACATCACCGAGGACGAGGTCGACTACCTGTGCACCCAGGCCAGCCGTTACTTCGCCAAGCCGGTGACGCGCGCCGACGTGGTCTGGACCTATTCGGGCGTGCGTCCGCTGCTGGACGACGCCTCGGGCGACCCCTCGGCCGTCACCCGCGACTACCTGCTGGAATCCAACACAAGCGCCGCGCCGCTGCTGTCGGTGTGGGGCGGAAAGATCACCACCTTCCGCAAGCTCGCGCAAGACGCAGCGGACGAAGTGGGGCGCATGCTGGGCGAGGCCCGGCCG
This sequence comes from Variovorax sp., assembly GCA_035476655.1. Lineage (GTDB taxonomy): Bacteria > Pseudomonadota > Gammaproteobacteria > Burkholderiales > Burkholderiaceae_C > Variovorax. Next base: position 7,135 of record DATILH010000011.1, on the reverse strand, counting down.
GCCTGGACCGAAGGCGCCTTCCTGGCCGGTGGCGACCTCTCGGGATGGATCGGCGCGGCCAGCACGCCCGATGCCGACTTCGAGCGCTTCGTCGACGCACTGCACGCGCGCTATCCCTGGCTGGGCGGCATGCTGGGCCGCAGGCTGGCGCGCGCCTACGGCGCCCGCGTGGACCGTGTCATCGGCGATGCCCGTTCGACGTCGGAGCTGGGCCAGCAGGTGGCGCCCGGCCTGTACGAGCGCGAACTGCGCTACCTGCGCGAGGAGGAATGGGCCTTCAGTGCCGAAGACGTGCTGTGGCGCCGCTCCAAGCTGGGCCTGCACCTGGTGCCCGAGGCGCGCGCGCAGGTCGATCAATGGATGCAGGCGCACGCCGCGCCGATGCAGCAGCAACAACATCAAAAGGAGGTCCGCTTTGCAGCTCAGCCTTGAGCGCGTCACCAAGAAGGTGGGTGCCCAGACATGGTTGTATGAACAGAGCATCACGCCGCACAGCGGCGAGGTGACGGTGCTGCTGGGCGCCACGCAGGCCGGCAAGACCAGCCTGATGCGCCTGATGGCCGGGCTCGATGCGCCCACCAGCGGGAAGGTGCTGGTCAACGGCGAAGACGTCACCGGCATGCCGGTGCGCGAGCGCAACGTGGCCATGGTCTACCAGCAGTTCATCAACTATCCCTCGCTCACCGTGGCCGAGAACATCGCCTCGCCACTCAAGCTGCGCGGCGAAGCGCGCATCAACGAGCGGGTCGCCGAGCTGGCCGAGAAGCTGCACATCGGCATGTTCCTGCATCGCTTCCCGGCCGAGCTGTCCGGCGGCCAGCAGCAGCGGGTGGCACTGGCGCGCGCGCTGGCGAAGAACGCGCCGCTGATGCTGCTGGACGAGCCGCTGGTGAACCTGGACTACAAGCTGCGCGAGGAGTTGCGCGAAGAGCTGACCGAGCTTTTTGCAGCTGGTGACTCCACCGTGATCTACGCCACCACCGAGCCCGGCGAGGCGCTGCTCCTGGGCGGCCACACCGCCGTGCTGGATGGCGGCGAGTTGCTGCAATACGGGCCGACCTCCGAGGTTTTTCATTCGCCGAAATCGCTGCGTGTGGCGCGTGCCTTCAGCGACCCGCCGATGAACCTGCTGGCCGGCCGCTCCAGCGCCGGCGGAGTGGAGCTGTCCGGCGGCGTGGTGCTGCCGCTGGCCCTGCCGCATGGGGTGGAAGGCTCGGTCACCGTCGGTCTGCGCGCCAGTGCGCTCGACGTGGTCGGGCATGAGGGCGACATCTCGCTGCCGGGCAAGGTCGAGCTGGCCGAAATCTCCGGCTCCGACACCTACGTTCACCTGCAGAGCCCGACCGGCGAACTGGTGGCGCAGCTCACCGGCGTGCACCGCTTCGAGCTGGGCACGAACGTGACCCTGCGCTTCCGGCTGGCCAGCGTCTACGTGTTCGACAGCGCCGGCCAACTGGTGCTGGCGCCCGAGCGGCCGAAGAGGAGCTGAGATGGCCCGCATCGACCTCGACCTGGCCCACGCCTACGGCCCCAATCCCAAGCAGGACAGCGACTATGCGCTCTTGCCCCTGAAGATGACTTTCCGCGACGGCGGCGCCTATGCGCTGCTGGGCCCCTCGGGCTGCGGCAAGACGACCATGCTCAACATCATCTCGGGCCTGCTCACGCCATCGCACGGCAGCGTGAAGTTCGACGAGCGTGACGTCACCCAGGCCACGCCGCAGGAGCGCAACATCGCGCAGGTGTTCCAGTTCCCGGTGATCTACGACACCATGACGGTGGCGCAGAACCTGGCTTTTCCCTTGCGCAACCGCGACGTGCCGGAAGACAGGATCAAGCAGCGCGTCGGCCGCATCGCCGAGATGCTGGAACTCTCCGGCCAGCTCAACCAGCGCGCCGCCGGCCTCGCGGCCGATGCCAAGCAGAAGATCTCGCTGGGCCGCGGGCTGGTGCGCGAGGACGTGTCGGCAGTGCTCTTCGACGAGCCGCTCACCGTGATCGACCCGCACCTCAAGTGGCAGCTGCGCCGCAAGCTCAAGCAGATCCACCGCGAGCTCAAGCTCACCCTGATCTACGTCACGCACGACCAGGTGGAGGCGCTCACCTTTGCCGACGAGGTGGTGGTGATGACGCGCGGCAAGGCGGTGCAGGTGGGCAGCGCCGAGGCTCTCTTCGAGCGGCCGGCCCATACCTTCGTCGGCCACTTCATCGGCTCGCCCGGCATGAACTTCCTGGCCGCCGAAAGCAGCCGCGGCCAGCTGCAGCTGGCCGGCGTCAAGCTGGATGCGCCACGCGAGCTGCCCGAGGGGCTGCTCAAGGTCGGCATCCGGCCCGAGTACCTGCACCTTGCGCCGATCTATGCGCACGGCGCCGTGCCTGCCACCGTGACGCAGCTGCAGGACATCGGCACTTACACGCTGCTCACTGCCGCGGCCGACGGCGTCACGCTGAAGGCGCGCCTTGGCAACGGCAGCGAGGTTCCGGCCGTGGGCGAGGCCGTGTGGCTGAAAGTGCTGGGGCCGCACACCTGCTACTACCGAAACGAGGAGCTGGTCGCATGAACTCCACGACGAAACCTATCAACCAGAAGGCCTGGTTCCTGGTGCTGCCGGTGCTGATCTGCGTGGCCTTCTCGGCCATTGTGCCGCTGATGACGGTGGTCAACTACTCGGTGCAGGACATCATCTCGCCCGAGCGGCGCGTCTTCGTCGGCACCGAGTGGTTTGCCGCCGTGATGCGCGACGACGAACTGCATGCCGCCCTGTGGCGCCAGCTCGGCTTCTCGCTGGCCGTGCTGCTGGTGGAGATCCCGCTGGGAATCATGCTGGCCCTCTCGATGCCGGCCACCGGCTGGAAGGCCTCGGCGGTGCTGGTGATCGTGGCGCTGTCGCTGCTGATCCCCTGGAACGTGGTGGGCACCATCTGGCAGATCTACGGCCGCGCCGACATCGGCCTGCTGGGCTTCGCCTTGCAGAAGCTCGGCGTCGACTACAACTACACCGGCAGCGCTACGGACGCCTGGATCACCGTGCTGGTGATGGACGTGTGGCACTGGACGCCGCTGGTGGCCTTGCTCTGCTATGCCGGCCTGCGTTCCATTCCGGACGCCTACTACCAGGCCGCGCGCATCGACGGCGCCAGCAAGTTCGCGGTGTTCCGCTTCATCCAGTTGCCCAAGATGCGCGGCGTGCTGATGATCGCGGTGCTGCTGCGCTTCATGGACAGCTTCATGATCTACACCGAGCCCTTCGTGCTGACGGGCGGCGGGCCCGGCAACTCCACCACCTTCCTGAGCCAATACCTCACGCAGAAAGCGGTGGGCCAGTTCGACCTGGGGCCGGCGGCGGCCTTCTCGCTGATCTACTTCCTCATCATCCTCTTGCTGTGCTTCATGCTCTACAACTGGATGCAGCGGGTCGGCACGCAGGATGTGAAGGAGCCGACATGAACGAGAAGAGGTTCCACAAGCGCAGCATCTTCCTGGTGCTCTACATCGTCTTTGCCCTGTTGCCCATCTACTGGATGATCAACATGAGCTTCAAGACGAACGAGGAGATCCTGTCGAGCTTCTCCTTCTTTCCGAACCAGTTCACGCTGGCCAGCTACGTGCGCATCTTCACCGACGAGAGCTGGTACTCGGGCTACATCAACAGCCTGATCTACGTGGGCATCAATACGGTGATCTCGCTCACGGTGGCGCTGCCCGCCGCCTATGCCTTCTCGCGCTACTCCTTCCTGGGCGACAAGCATGTGTTCTTCTGGCTGCTGACAAACCGCATGACGCCGCCGGCGGTGTTCCTGCTGCCATTCTTCCAGCTCTACACGACCGTGGGCCTGATGGACACGCACCTGGGCGTGGCCCTCGCGCATCTCTTGTTCAACGTGCCGCTGGCGGTATGGATCCTGGAAGGCTTCATGAGCGGCATCCCGCGCGAGATCGACGAGACGGCCTACATCGACGGCTATTCCTTCCCGCGCTTCTTCCTCACCATCTTCCTGCCGCTGATCAAGGCCGGGGTGGGCGTGGCGGCCTTCTTCTGCTTCATGTTCAGCTGGGTCGAGCTCTTGCTGGCGCGCACGCTGACCAGCGTGAACGCCAAGCCGATCGTCGCGACCATGACCCGCACCGTCAGCGCTTCCGGCATGGACTGGGCCACGCTCGCCGCCGCCGGGGTGTTGACCATCGTGCCGGGCGCCATCGTCATCTGGTTCGTGCGCCACTACATCGCGAAGGGCTTCGCGATGGGCCGTGTCTAGACAAGGAAAGAAAAGATGTTCGAGTGGATGGTCTGGACCACGCCGGTGGCCGTGTTCTTCAGCTGCGTGGCGCTGATGCTTGTCGTCATGACGGTGTGGGAGCTCAAGTGGCCCACCACCATGCGCCGCGGCTGGCTGCCGATCGAAACCACGCGCGGCGACCGGCTCTTCATCGGCCTCTTGACGGCCGCCTACATCAACCTGGCCTTCATCGGCATTGCCGGCAAGCTGCAGGAGTGGCTGAGCCTGGAGGCCGAGCCCTCGATCTGGATCAGCTTCGCCATTTCGATGGTGGTGCTGGCGCTGGTCATGCGCAAAGGCTGAATCACGCACATCAATTCGGATTCGGCTTCCTGCTGCCCCGAGGCCGTATTTGAATCCAAAGCAATGGGGCAGCACGCAACGAGGAGACACGCTATGAAGATGCGCTACACCGCACTGGCATTTGCCGCCGCCCTGTGTGCCGTACAGGCGGCAGGGGCCGGCGAGGCCGAAGCGAAGAAATGGATCGACAGCGAATTCCAGCCGTCGACCCTGAGCAAGGCCGAGCAGGAAGCCGAGATGAAATGGTTCATCGAGGCGGCCAAGAAGCTGCAGGCCAAGGGCGTCAGGGAAATCTCGGTCGTTTCCGAGACCATCACCACCCACGAGTACGAATCGAAGACCATGGCCAAGGCCTTCGAGGAGATCACCGGCATCAAGGTCAAGCACGACCTGATCCAGGAAGGCGACGTGGTCGAGAAGCTGCAGACCTCGATGCAGTCGGGCAAGTCGATCTACGACGGCTGGATCTCCGATTCCGACCTGATCGGCACGCACTACCGCTACGGCAAGATCATGAACCTGACCGACTACATGGCCGGCAAGGGGAAGGACTACACCAATCCGGGGCTGGACCTGAAAGACTTCATCGGCACCAAGTTCACCACCGCGCCGGACGGCAAGCTCTACCAGTTGCCCGACCAGCAGTTCGCCAACCTCTACTGGTTCCGCGCCGACCTGTTCGCACGCCCGGAGATCAAGGACAAGTTCAAGGCCAAGTACGGCTACGACCTGGGCGTGCCGCTGAACTGGAGCGCCTACGAGGACATCGCCGAATTCTTCACCAACGACGTGAAGACCATCGACGGCAAGCCGATCTATGGCCACATGGATTACGGCAAGAAGGATCCGTCGCTGGGCTGGCGCTTCACCGACGCCTGGCTGTCGATGGCCGGCACCGCCGACATCGGAGCGCCCAACGGCGTGCCGATCGACGAGTGGGGCATCCGCGTGGGCGACGACAAGTGCACGCCGGTGGGTGCCGCGGTCTCGCGCGGAGGCGCCACCAACTCGCCGGCGGCCGTCTATGCGCTGACCAAGTACGTGGACTGGATGAAGAAGTACGCGCCCAAGGAAGCCACCGGCATGACCTTCGGCGAGGCCGGCCCGGTGCCGGCGCAGGGCCAGATCGCGCAGCAGATCTTCTGGTACACCGCCTTCACCGCCGACATGACCAAGGCCGGACTGCCGGTGGTCAATGCCGACGGCACGCCCAAGTGGCGCATGGCGCCCGGCCCGAACGGCCCGTACTGGAAGCAGGGCATGCAAAACGGCTACCAGGACGTGGGTTCCTGGACCTTCTTCGCGGCGCATGACGAGAACAAGACCGCGGCCGCCTGGCTCTATGCGCAGTTCATCACGTCGAAGACGACGTCGCTGAAGAAGACCATCGTCGGCCTAACGCCGATCCGCGAGTCCGACATCCAGAGCAAGGCCATGACCGACATGGCGCCCAAGCTGGGTGGCCTGGTCGAGTTCTACCGCAGCCCGGCACGCGTGGCTTGGTCGCCCACCGGCACCAACGTGCCCGACTACCCCAAGCTGGCGCAGCTGTGGTGGAAGAACGTGGCCGAGGCGGTGACCGGCGAGAAGACGCCGCAGAAGGCCATGGACAATCTGGCCGACGAGATGGACCAGGTGATGGCCCGCCTGGAGCGTGCCGGCATGGCCAAGTGCGCGCCCAAGCTCAATGCCAAGGGCGACCCGAACAAGTGGCTGAGCGACCAGCACGCGCCGTGGAAGAAGCTGGCCAACGAGAAGCCCAAGGGCGAGACCATCGACTACAACAAGCTGCTGACGGCCTGGAAGGAAGGCAAGGCGCGCTGAAGCACCTGCTTGCCCCCAGGGGCTGCTGCTCGAGAGGGCAGCAGCCCTTTTTGAATTGGGGTCGGTGCCGCTTTGCTAGCGTTGCGTCACCATGCTCGATCGGCGCCAGTTCGGATTGATCGCCCTTGTGGGAGTGGACTGGGTGCGCGCCCAAGGCGCAGACCTGCTCGCCGAGCACATGCGCACCGGCCGCTGCGCGGTGCTGATGCGCCATGCACTGACCGACCCTGGCGTGGGCGACCCGCCGGGCTTCAAGCTGGGCCAGTGCGCGACGCAGCGCAACCTCAGCGAGGCGGGCCGAGCCCAGGCGCGCGCGGCAGGCGAATGGTTTCGTGCGCGCAAGCTGCAACCGGCGGCGGTGCGCTGCAGCGCCTGGTGCCGCTGCATCGACACCGCCATGCTGGTGTTCGGCCGGCAGGAGCCCTGGCCTGCCCTCAATTCCAGCTTCGGCCGCGGCGACGACGCGGCGCGCGTACGGCCGCAACTGCTGGAGCGCCTCGCCGCCATCGGCCCCGGACGCTTCGAGGTGTGGGTCACGCACCAGGTCAACATCAGCGCCTTCACCGGCGAGCCCACCGCCATGGGCGAGGGGCTGCTGGTGGATACGGCGGGCAAGATGCTGGGCCGCAGCAACTTCGCCTGACATTCCCAGGACGGCTTCAGGCTGCGAGCCGGTCGGCAAGGTGCAGCGGCATCGCCGTGCCATGCGACTTGCGCAACGCCCGCTCAT
>DATILH010000010.1:0-13857 GCA_035476655.1 Variovorax sp. | reverse complement strand
ACGAAGCGGCCGTTCGACTGCGCGGGGAACAGGCTGCGGACCCCGCCTTCCTGGAAGCTGGAGAGGTAGTCGCTGATGGCTGCGTCATAGTTGCTGATGCGGTTGAAGGCGGCCACCGAGAGGGCGAACCTGGTCTTCTCGCTCAGGCGGCCGGTTTCCGCCAGCTCGACCAGTGCCAGCGGGTACTGCGCCGCATCGGTCAGCACGCCCACGTCCTTCCAGTTCTTGGCGGCGCTGCGCACCATGGCCGGGCCGCCGATGTCGATGTTCTCGATCGCGTCTTCCAGGGTGCAACCCGCCTTGACCACCGTGGCCTCGAAGGGATAGAGGTTGACCACCAGCAGGTCGATGGTGGCGATGCCGTGCTCCTTCAGCGCTGCCATGTGGGCCGGGACATCGCGCCGCGCCAGCAGGCCGCCGTGGATCTTGGGATGCAGGGTCTTGACCCGGCCATCGAGCATCTCGGGAAAGCCGGTGTGCTCCGCCACCTCGGTGACAGGCAGGCCGGCATCGGCCAGCAGCTTGGCGGTGCCGCCGGTGGACAGGAGCTTGACGCCCAGGCCATGAAGGCCCTGGGCGAATTCGAGAACGCCAGTCTTGTCGGAGACGGAAATCAGTGCGGTGAGTGCCATGTGTTATTTCAGAAGCTTGTGTTCGACCAGTTTTTTTCGCAGCGTGTTGCGATTGAGGCCCAGCCACTGGGCCGCCTTGGATTGATTGCCTTCGGCGCGCGACATCACGACGTCGAGCAGCGGTTTTTCGACCACGCTCACCAGCATCTCGTACATGCCATCGGGTTCGGTGCCACGGAGGTCGCGGAAATAGCTTTCCAGACTGCTGCGTACGCAGTCCTCGATTTGTTTCTTGCTCATGCTCTTCTCTTCTTGCCTTGAACTTTGTTCTCAGGCGACCCGGCAGGCCGCCCCTTCTTCTTCCTCAGTTTCATCCGTATTTGTCGGGGCCGCGATGGGCATGCGGTCCTGCTGCGCGGCAAGTTGCTCGAAGAATTGCGCGACTGCACGCAGTTGGCGCTCACAGTCCTCGATCGCATTCATCTCGCCGCGAAAAGCCTCGCCCCCAGGCAAGCCGCGCACGTACCAGCCAATGTGCTTGCGGGCCGTGCGCACGCCGCTGTAGTCGCCGTAGAGGGCGTAGTGCTCCTGCAGATGGTCGAGCAGGAGGCGCTTGACCTCGGCCACCAGCGGCGGCGCGCGATGCGTGCCGGTCGCCATGTAGTGCTCGATCTCTCTGAAGATCCAGGGCCGGCCTTGGGCGGCTCGGCCGATCATGATGGCATCGGCGCCGGTCGCGGCCAGCACCGCCTGTGCTTTTTCAGGGCTGGTGATGTCACCGTTGGCCACCACCGGCACGCGCACTGACGCCTTGACGGCAGCGATGGTGTCGTATTCGGCCTCACCCCTGTAGCCTTGCTCGCGCGTGCGTCCGTGCACCGTCAGCATCTGCACGCCGGCATCTTCGAAGCGGCGCGCCAGCGCCACCGCATTGCGCTGCTCAAGGCTCCAGCCGGTGCGCATCTTGAGCGTGACCGGCACGCCATGCGGCGCCGCCGCCTGCACCACCGCTTCGACGATCTCGAGGGCCAGCGGCTCGTCGCGCATCAGTGCCGATCCGGCCCACTTGTTGCAGACCTTCTTGGCCGGGCAGCCCATGTTGATGTCGATGATCTGGGCGCCGCGCTCGATGTTGTAGTGCGCAGCCTCGGCCATCATGGCGGCATCCGTGCCGGCGATCTGTACCGAGATCGGGCCGGGCTCGCCGGAGTGGTCGGCGCGGCGCGAGGTCTTGAGCGAATTCCAGAGCTCCTTGCGCGAGGTCACCATCTCGCTGACCGCGTAGCCCGCGCCGAGTTGTCGGCACAGGGTGCGGAAGGGCCTGTCGGTTACCCCGGCCATGGGGGCCACGAACAGCCGATTTTCCAGCGCTATGTTGCCGATCTGCAGGGTCATGAAGTGGTGCGGCGCAAATATCGGCTGCTGAAAAATGAGGCACGATTGTAGCGATGCGGCAGGCCGTCGACTGAAACGATTTGCACTGCTGACGTGCAGCCATGATGGCGGCGCTTCTTATACTGCGCCGCTACATGGAACATTGGTACGACTCCCTGCTCACGCTTCTTGCGCTGCCCGAATACGGGTTGTCGTCGCTGTTCATCGTTGCTTTTGTTTCCGCCACGTTGTTGCCCTTGGGGTCGGAGCCGGCGCTCTTCGGCCTCTTGCAACTGCAGCCCGACATGTTCTGGCCGGCGGTGTTGGTGGCCACGGCCGGCAACACGGTTGGGGGCGCGGTGGATTGGTGGATGGGCTATGCGGCCCATCAGGTTGCGGACAAGTACTCACACTCCAAGCACCACTTGCGGGTGCTCAATTGGCTCGAGCGGTTGGGCCCCAAGGCCTGTCTGCTGGCCTGGCTGCCGCTCTTTGGCGATCCGCTGTGCGCGGTGGCCGGTTGGCTGCGCCTGTCCTTCTGGCCCTGCGTGTTCTACATGGCCATCGGCAAGTTCGCGCGCTACGTCACGATGACCGTGGCTTTGATCTACATCTGGCCGAAGCTGGGGCTGTGATGGCCATGGGCACGCAGCCGCGTGTCCATGGCCTGCCTGACGATCAACCCTGGTGGGCGCGCTTGCCGGCGTTCTTCTTGCTGCGCGTGGCGGGGCCGCGCTCCAGGCTGCGGCGCTGGCCGGTGCTCTGGCGTGCCAGCGTCATGCCGGGCATCGGCTTCGGCGGCTTGGTGGCCTTGCGGTCGGCTTCGGTAACGATCTTGTTGCCCATGAGGATGCTCCTGATTCAATGGATGGGTGATGAAGAAAGAAGAGGCTCCCATTGCGGAGCCACCCCGCGATTGTCGCTTCTCTGGCGACTGGCTCAGCTGAGCAGCACGTACGGGCCGCCACGCTCCACGGCACGCAGGTAGGCCGGGCGCGCGTGGATGCGCTCCAGATAGGCCATCAGCCGCGGCCGTGCGGCATCGAGCCCGCCGCGCGCCCGGGCAGCTTCGACGGCAAAGCTCATCTGGATGTCTGCGGCGCTGAATTCCTCGCCGGAAAACCACAGGTTCTTGCCCAGTTCGCCTTCCATGAAGTCCAGATGCGTCTTGAGCTGCGGCGCGATGAAGCCGGCCTTGGCCTTGTCGGCGATGCCCTTGGCGATTGGCTTGATGAAGAAGGGCATTTTGCTTTTCTCGATGCGGTCGAACACCAGCTTGAGCAGGAGTGGCGGCATGGCCGAGCCTTCGGCGTAGTGAAGCCAGTAGCGATAGCGCGCGGCCTCGGGCGTGCCCGGTGCCGGCGCCAGCCGTCCGTTGCCGTAGCGTTCGGTCAGGGTCTCCAGAATCGCTCCAGATTCGGCCAGGGTCAGGCCGTCCACCGTCACAACCGGCGACTTGCCAAGCGGATGGATGGCCTTGAGCGAAGGCGGCGCCAGCATGGTGGCGGGGTCGCGCTCGTAGCGCACGATCTCGTAAGGCTGAGCGAGTTCTTCGAGCAGCCACAGCACGCGCTGCGAGCGGGAGTTGTTGAGGTGGTGGACGGTGATCATGGTTCGGCTTTTTACCGGAGCCGGCGCAAGGGCCCATCGTCCTTGCGACGAAATGCGGCCAAGGCCGCGCCAGCCGCGGCCATGAGCGACGAAGCGACGCCGCGCATCAACTGCTGAAGAGAAAATTCATCACGTCGCCATCCTTGACGACGTACTCCTTGCCTTCCGAACGCATCTTGCCCGCGTCCTTCGCGCCCTGCTCACCCTTGTAGGCGATGAAGTCGTCGAAGGCGATGGTCTGGGCGCGGATGTAGCCCTTCTCGAAATCGGTGTGGATGACGCCGGCCGCCTGCGGGCCGGTGTCGCCGATGTGGATGGTCCAGGCGCGCACTTCCTTCACGCCGGCGGTGAAGTAGGTCTGCAGGCCCAAGAGCTTGAAGGCTGCGCGGATCAGGCGGTTCAGGCCCGGCTCCTCCTGGCCGATCTCGGCCAGGAACATCTTCTTGTCTTCCTCGTCCATGTCGGCCAGGTCGGCTTCGATCTTGGCGCAGATGGCGACCACGGGCGCGTTCTGCTTGGCCGCGTATTCGCGCAGGCGATCGAGGTAGGGGTTGTTCTCGAAGCCGGTTTCCGACACGTTGCCGACGAACATCGCCGGCTTGGCGGTGATCAGCGTGAAGCTCTTGACCAGCGGCTGCTCTTCCTTGGTGAACTCGAGCGCGCGCACCGGGATGTTCTCGTTCAGCGCCTTCTGGCAGCGCTCCAGGAGGCCCACCAGTTTCTGCGCGTCCTTGTCGCCCGAGCGCGCCACCTTGGTGTGGCGCGCCAGCGCCTTGTCCACCGTGGCCAGGTCGGCCAGGCACAACTCGGTCTGGATCACCTCGATGTCGGAGATCGGGTCGACCTTGCCGGCCACGTGCACCACGTTGTCGTCATCGAAGCAGCGCACCACGTTCACCGTGGCATCGGTCTCGCGGATGTGGGCCAGGAACTTGTTGCCCAGGCCTTCGCCGGTGCTGGCCCCGGCCACCAGGCCGGCAATGTCGACGAATTCGACGATCGCCGGCACCACCCGCTCGGGCTTCACGATGTCGGCCAACTGGGCCAGGCGCGAATCGGGCACTTCCACCACGCCGACGTTCGGCTCGATGGTGCAGAAGGGATAGTTTTCCGCCGCGATGCCGGCCTTGGTCAGGGCGTTGAAAAGGGTGGACTTGCCGACGTTGGGCAGGCCGACGATGCCGCACTGGAGGCTCATGGCGGTGACTTTCGAAGAGATTGGGGAGAACCCGGGATTTTAGGCGCCCGCCCCATTGCGCCTATTCGAAGCGCAGATTGGCCCCCACAGGCTGACCGACCTTGAGGGCCTGCTCGATGCCTTCCAGCACGATCGCGTTCATGCCGAAGGTGATGGCGCCGTCCAGGCGTGGATCGGCACGGTAGCTGCGCAGCATGTCGCCGACATCCGGGCTGCTTTGCGCCGTAGCCGGGTCCACATCGGGCATGGAGCAGCGCGCGCAGGGCTTGACCGGGCGCAGCTGCACCTGGCCCTCGCCGGTGGCCACCCGCAGCAGGTCGACCCGGTCCTCGTCGTGCGCCTCGATGCCCGAAAGCACGATGTTGGGCCGGAAACGCTCGATGCCGACAGCGCCCTGGCCGGCCGCGACCAGCCTGGCGTTCAGATCGGCCAGCGAAGCTTCGCCAATCACCAGGATCGGAAAGCCGTCGGCAAACTGGTTCTGAGCCTCGACCTCCCCGGTCCACTTTCGGCTCGACAGGCGCTTTTGCTCAGGGTCGAAACGCACCAGTCTCACTTTTTGGGGCTTGCCGGACTCAGAAAGGAAGTCGCTGAACCACTGGGCCGCGATGTCGCCCATGTCGTAGGCCGCGACCTCGTCGTCCCAGACCCGCACCCGGACCGGGCCTTCGACCCGGTCGAAGGCGATGTGCAGCGCCAGCATGCCGGGCGCGCGCAGCACCATCTCGCTGTGCTTCATGGTCGGGCGGATCAGGGCCATGCGCGGCAGCTCCCGCTGACTGAGGAACTCGCCCGCCTCGTCGACCACCATCCAGGCGCGGTCGAACTCGAGCCCCGTTTCGATCAGCAGGCTCTCCTGCAGCTCGACACCGGCGCAGGACTTCACGGGGTAGATGAACAGGCGCGAGATGCTCGCTTGCAGGTCGAAATCAGTGGGGTTCACAAGGAGTCCGAGGCAGTGGGGAGGCGATTGTCTCGCATCGAAAATCCCGGGGCGCAACTCCCTACAATGGCCCGATGGCTCTTCCCCCCGAGGTTTGCATCCGTGGCGCCGGCATCGTCGGCCGTACGCTCGCGCTGCTGTTGGCTGGTGCCCGCGTGCGCGTGGCGCTGGTGGCGCCCGCCGTCGATGCGAGCGCGAAGGCGCGCGAAGACATCCGCGCCTATGCGCTTAACGCCGCCTCGCGCCAACTGCTGGAATCGCTGCGCGCCTGGCCCGACGCCGCCCATGCTTCCGCCGTACGCGAAATGCTGGTGCATGGCGACGACGGCGGCAGCGTGCACTTCAGCGCGCCGCACCAGAAGGTGGAAGCGCTGGCCTGGATCGTCGACGTGCCGGCGCTGGAGCAGCGCCTGGCCGACGCGGTGCGCTTCCAGCCGCTGATCGAGGCAGTGAACGAGCCGGTTGCGGCGCCGCTGACGGTGGTGTGCGAAGGCAAGGCCAGCGCGACGCGCGAGCAACTGGGCGTGCACTACGAAGTCACCCGCTATCCGCAGCACGCGATCGCTGCCCGCTTCCAATGCGAAAAGCCGCACGACGAGGTCGCGCGCCAATGGTTCAACGAATTCGGCGAGGTGCTGGCCCTGCTGCCGCTGGGCGGCCCGGGCGGCCATGCGGTGGCGCTGGTGTGGTCGGTCGACCAGGCGCATGCGCCGCGCCTGCAGACACTGGGTCCTGAAGCATTCGCCACCGCGGCGCGCGAGGCATGCCACGACGCGCTTGGAGCCCTCACCCCCATCGGAGAGCGCTCGGCCTGGCCGCTGCAGCGCGCCATCGCTGACCGCTGGACCGGTTATCTGCCCGGCAGCAGCAACACTTGGGCGCTGGCCGGCGATGCCGCCCACACCGTGCACCCGCTCGCCGGCCAAGGATTGAACCTGGGCCTGGCCGATGCACAGGCGCTGGCGACCGTCATCAGCGAACGCGAACATTGGCGCAGCGTCGGGGACGCGCGCCTCTTGCGCCGCTACGAGCGCGCGCGCCGCGCCGACGTGCTGGCCATGAGCCTGGCCACCGACGGGCTGCAGCAACTCTTTGCCCACAGCGTCGACCCGCTGCCGCGCCTGCGCAACTGGGGCATGCGCGGCTTCGACCGCACGCGCTTTCTCAAGGGTTGGGTGGCGCGCCAGGCCATGGGCCTTTCGAGCGGCTCCGCTACGCAATCGCACTGACCTCTTCTTCCAGTTTTTCGAATCGACCGCCATGAAATCCATCCGCCTGATGGCCGCCGCCCTCGCCTGCGCCGCCGCCTTTGCTGCCACCGCCGGTGAACCCGATATCCGCAAGAACCTGGCGGCACGCTTTCCGCAATTCGCCCAGATCGAGGAAGTGCGCAAGACGCCCATTGCCGGGCTCTACGAGGTGCGTGTCAACGGCTCCGAGATCTTCTATTCGGACGATCAAGGCAACTTCCTGGTGCAAGGCGAGATGATCGACGTCAAGGCGCGCCGCAACCTGACCCAGGAGCGGGTCGACAAGCTCAACGAGGTGGCCTTCGACAAGCTGCCGATCGCCGATGCCTTCAAGATCGTGCGCGGCGACGGCAAGCGCAAGCTGGCAGTCTTCGAAGACCCGAACTGCGGCTACTGCAAGCACTTCGAGAAAGACCTGCGCAAGGTCGACAACGTGACGGTCTACCTCTTCCTCTACCCGGTGCTCGGGCCCGATTCGAACGTGAAGTCGCGCAACATCTGGTGCAGCAAGGACCGCGCGAAGACCTGGACCGACTGGATGGTCAACGAGGTCAAGCCCGAGAACGCCGCCGCCGGCTGTGACAGCGCCGCGCTGGACCGCAACATTGCCTTTGGCCGCAAATACAACATCACCGGCACGCCCACGCTGATCTTTGCCGACGGAACGCGAACGCCGGGCGCCGTTCCCGCAGCGCAGGTCGAGAAGCAACTCGCCGCCGTCAAGTGATGGCAGAGGGCATCCGCTATAGGGTGGCCTGTGCCGATCGGCACGCCCACCTGTTCGAGATCACCCTCGTCATCGACAAGCCGGCAGCCAGCCAGGTCGTCTCGCTGCCGGTCTGGATTCCCGGCAGTTACCTGGTGCGCGAGTTTTCCAAGAACCTGCAGGGCCTGCGCGCGCAGCAGGGCCGCCGCGCGCTGGCCCTGACGCAATTGGACAAAGCCAGTTGGCAGATCGATTGCGTTGCCGCCAAGCCCATCACGCTGAGCTACCAGCTCTGCGCCTACGACAACTCGGTGCGCACCGCCTGGCTCGACATGGATCGCGGCTTCTTCAACGCCACCAGCCTGTGCCTGCGGGTCGAAGGCCAGACCGATGCGCCTCACGCGCTGGAAGTGGTGGCGCCGTCGTCCCAGGCCGGCCGGCCGCGCTGGTCCTGTGCCACTTCGTTGGCACCGACGGCTGTCGACAAGCAGGGCTTCGGCCACTATGTCGCGGCCGACTACGACGAACTGGCCGACAGCCCGGTCGAAATGGGTGCCTTCTGGAGCGCCGAGTTCGAGGTTTGCGGCGTTCCACACCGCTTTGTCGTGGCCGGCGCCGCTGCCTCCTTCGACTGCGACCGCCTGCTGGCCGACACCCGCGCCATCTGCGAGACGCAGATGCGCTTCTGGCATGGCGAGAAGGTGGGCAAGCGCGGCGGACCGAAGCCCCCGCATGAGCGCTATGTGTTCATGCTCAACGTGGTGGACGACGGCTATGGCGGCCTCGAGCATCGGCGCAGCACGGCGCTGATCTGCGCACGGCGCGACCTGCCGCGGCACGGCAGTGCGCGCCAGGCCGAGGGCTACACCACCCTCCTGGGCCTGATCAGCCACGAGTACTTCCACACCTGGAACGTCAAGCGCCTGCGACCGGCAGAATTCGCCCGCTACGACTACGGCCACGAGAACTACACGGAACTCCTGTGGTTCTTCGAAGGCTTCACCAGCTACTACGACGACCTGCTGCTGCGCCGCGCCGGCTGCGTCGACGACGCGAGCTACCTGCGGCTGGTCAACAAGACCATCAACCAGGTGCTGCAGACGCCGGGGCGCGAAGTGCAGTCGGTGGCGCAGGCCAGCTTCGACGCCTGGGTCAAGTACTACCGGCAGGACGAGCAGACGCCCAACGCCACGGTGAGCTACTACACCAAGGGCGCGCTGGTGGCGCTGTGCTTCGACCTCCAGCTGCGCGCCGAGGGCAAGGGTACGCTCGACGATGTGATGCGGCATCTTTGGAAGAAGAGCGGCATGGGGGGCCCGATCAGCGAGGCCGACATCGCTGCCGCTCTGGAAGCTGTGGGCGGCCGCTCCTACGCCGACGAACTGGCGCGCTGGGTGCACGGTGTCGATGAACTGCCGCTGGCCGAGCTGCTGCGCGGCCGCGGCGTTGCCGTGCTGGACGACCCGGCGCAGCGCGCCCAGGAGCTGGGGCTGCGCGTGGCCGAGAGCAGCGGCAGCGTGCAGATCAAGGTGGTGCTGCGCGGCGGTGCTGCCGAGAAGGCGGGCTTTGCCGCCAATGACGAATGGCTGGGCATCGAACTGGCTTCCACCCGCTCGCAGCCAGCGCAGGCCTGGCGCATCGCCAAGCTGGACGACCTGGCGCTCTACCTGGGCGCGCAGAAGAAAATGACGGCGCTGGTCGCGCGCGACCGCAAGCTGCTCAAACTGCCGCTGCAACTGCCCAGTGGCTCCACCACCTGGCGCCTGGTTGCGCACGACGCCGGCAAGCTTTCATCCTGGCTGGGCGCCGCGCCCAAGCCCTGACACCTGACGAGGAGACCCCCACATGAGCTACGAAAACATCGAAGTCCGCGTCGAAGCCGGCAAGGTCGGCATCATCACGCTGAACCGCCCCAAGGCCCTGAATGCGCTGAACGACTCGCTGATGACCGAACTAGGCCAGGCGCTCAAGGCCTTCGACGCCGACGAGGCCATCGGCTGCATCATCCTGACCGGCAGCGAACGCGCCTTTGCCGCCGGCGCCGACATCGCGGCGATGGCCAAGTACACCTTCCTGGACGCCTACAAGGGCGACTACATCACCCGCAACTGGGAGACCATCCGTGGAATCAGGAAGCCCGTGATCGCCGCGGTGAGCGGCTTTGCCCTGGGCGGCGGCTGCGAGCTGGCGATGATGTGCGACTTCATCATCGCCGCCGACAACGCCAGGTTCGGCCAGCCCGAGATCAAGATCGGCGTGATCCCCGGCGCCGGCGGCACCCAGCGCCTGCCGCGCGCGGTGGGCAAGAGCAAGGCCATGGACATGGTCCTCACCGGCCGCATGATGGATGCGCAGGAAGCCGAACGCGCCGGCCTGGTCAGCCGCATCGTGCCCTACGAGAAGCTGGCCGACGAAGCACTGGGCGCCGCCCTGGTCATTGCCGGCATGTCGCAGATCGCGGTGATGGCGGCCAAGGAGTCGGTGAACCGCGCCTTCGAATCAGGCCTGTCGGACGGCGTGATGTTCGAGCGCCGCCTGTTCCACGCCCTGTTCGCCACCGCCGACCAGAAGGAAGGCATGGACGCCTTCCTGGCCAAGCGCCAGCCGGACTTCAAGCACCAGTAGCGCGACCGCGCTGCTGCCTACTGCCGCGCGGGCGGCGGCTCGGGCGCTTCGGGCGCCTGTTGCGCAGCCGGCGGCGGTGGTGCGACAAGAGGCACCTGCTGCGCGCCTTCCGACGCAGGCTCCGGCGGCGTCCTGGACGCATCCACCGGCGGTGCGGCGCGGCTCGGCGCCTTCGGCTTGCTCGCCTGGCGCAGGGCCGCACGCAGCGCCTCCACCGCCTCGATCGGCGGCGTGCCGGTGGCCGGCGGCGCGGCGCCCTCGGTCCAGCGCACCTGGCTGCGCCCCACTTCCAGCACCGCCAGCACATTGCCCTTGCGCTCCAGCGCGACGCGCCATTCCGGCACGGCGCGCATCGGCTGCGCGCCGACGGCCATGATGGCGGCCGAACTCATCAGCAGGCTCAACTCGCCGGCATCGGCACGCGGCACCATGCGCACGTCGCCGCTCACGTTGGCGATCCGCAATTCGGTCCAGCGTCCCAACGAGGCGAAGTCGGGCGGCGGCGTGGCATCGGTGCGCGCGCCGGATGCCGCGGCCTTCGGCGCAGCCGCTGGCGCGGGTGCCGCACGCTGGCGGGCAAGCGACTCCGCCGCCGGGGGTGGTGACGCGAAAGGCTTGGGCGCCAGCTCGACGGGTGCAGGCGCAGGCGTGGGGGCCGGTGCGGCTGCTGGCGCGGGCGCGGGAGCTGGCGCAGGTTCAGGCGCCGCGGCGCGGGGTGCCGCAAGCACTGGAGGCGCCGCCGGCGGCGCGACGACGGCAGGTGCCTGCGCGCGCGCGCTGTCTTGTGCAGGCGCAGGACGTTCCTGCAGTTGTGCCGGCCGCTCCTCCCTCTTGCTTTCCTCCTCCTTGGCCAGTGGAGCCGGTGCCGACGCCACTGGCCGCTCGTCCAGCTGCGGAGCCGGAATCGGCTCGCGCCGCCAGATCAGCGTGATCAGGACGCCGAGCAGCACCGTGGCGAAGGCGGCGTTCCAGGGCAGGGAGCTTGTCACGCCCACCTTTTCGCGCCACCAGGCCAGGCTCCACCAGGAGGCGGATGCGCGGCTGGCTGCCAGCAGCTCTTCGGAGGCCGACACGGCGTCATGCGCGTGCTCGAGGATGGCCTGGCGTATGCGCCAGTCCGGCAGGAGCGCGCGGTCGGGCGCTTGCACCAGCGCCTTGCGCAAGGCTTCGTCTTGCATCGGTTCGTCCGGCGCTCCCGGTGGCACCAGCGCTTCGTCACTCATGCGCGCTGCTCCAGCACCTGAAGATAGCGCTCCATGCACGTGCGCAGCTTCTTCAGCCCGTAGCGCAGCCGGCTGCGAACGGTTTCGAAATTGATCTCGAGCGCCTGCGCCATGGCCTCGATCTTGAAGCCCTCCTCGTTGTGCAGCAGGAAGGCGGCGCGCTGATCATCCGGTAGTTCATCCAGGCAGGCCAGCAGGCGACGGCCGGCAGCGCGCCAGAAAGCCACTTCCTCGGCCGAAGGTGCGGCGGCATCGTCGCCAGTGCCGCTGGCCCGCAGGTTGCTGCTGAACATGCGGGTGGCTTCGATGCCGTCGCCGTCCTCGTCGTGCGCGTAGAAAGCGACTTCGCGCCCGCTGGTGCGCAGCCGGTCCATCGCCAGGTTGTGGGCGATGGTGAAGGCCCAGGTGCGCCAGCTCGCCCCTTGCGGCGAAAAGCTCTCGCGCGCCGAGACGATTCGGAACCAGGTTTCCTGGAACACCTCGTCCACCTCGGCGGCAAAGCGCAGGCCCATCAGGCGCCGCACGAAGCGGTACAGCGCGCCTTCGTGACGGCCATAGAGCACGTCGAAGGCACCGCTGTCGCCATCGGCGTAGGCGAGCATCAGCTGGTCATCGGGCATGGCTTCATGCAGAGCGGCAATGGCGGCGTCGGGCTCGAGCATCGGCAGATTTTCACCTCACGTTCTACGGCTGGCGGTGGCGTTCGGGGTTAGCACGGGGCAAAAAAATCGACCCCGCGGCGCGTCGGCGGCCGTATCAGCTTGCATCCACAACCCCGGAGCCAATGATGACAAAAACCCGCCCCGTGTCCCGCCGCCCCTTCGTGCTGGCGCTGCTGTGCGTGCAACTGCTGGCCAGCGGTTGCAGCGCCACCGAACCAGCCGGCAGCGACGGTCTGCGCTGGCCGGCGCCCGCGCCGCAGCCACTGCCGGTGCAGTTGCGCAGCACGCCGAATTTCGAGGCGCCCTCGGCCAGCCATTGCGCGCGCCCGGTGAGCACGGTGGAAGTGCCCGGTCGCAGCGCCAATGCCGGCCCCTTCCCCCCTGCCCGGCGCGATCGGGAAGAGTTGCGCGCCGCCGGCAAGAGCGCGGCTGCAGAGGCCGCATCCGCGGCCGACGCCTCGGCTCCCCGCCTCGAGGAGATGGCACCCGCCGCACCTCCCGCCTTTGCTCCGCAGCCGGCGCCTTTGCAGCGGCAGCGCCCACCCCAGGAGGTGGTGACGGCCGGCATGGTGGACGACAACGCCGACTTCTCGGCCTACCTGCAGTTCCGCCAGCGCAATGCCGGCGTGGCCCAGCGCGCGCGCGATGTGAGCGAGCGCTACCTGCTGCAGGTGCGCGACGCGGCCGGCCAAGTGGTGCCCGACGCCGAGGTCGCCCTGCGCGCCGCCAACGGCGCCGCCACGTGGGCGCGCACCGATGCAGGCGGACGGGTCTGGCTGCATCCCAACGCCTTCGACCCCGGCGCCAGCCCGATCTACGAGGTGGCGGCGCGCAAGAACGGCCGCATGGCCACCGGCTTCCTGCGGCGCGGCCAGAAGAGCGCGCTCGAGCTCACCCTGAACGCCGGCCCGGCTCCGGCGCGGGCGCGCCTGGACCTGGTGTTCCTGGTGGACGCCACCGGCTCCATGGGCGACGAGATCGCCAAGCTCAAGGCCACCTTGCGCAGCATCGCGGCCGAGGTGGCGCGGCTGCCGAGCCGGCCCGACACCTGCTTCGGCCTGGTGGCCTACCGCGACCGCGGCGACGCCTTCCTGCTGCGCCGGCACGACCTGACGAACGACCTGGCGGGTTTCCAGGGCGTGCTCGATGGGCTGCAGGCCGATGGCGGCGGCGACTACCCGGAGGCGCTGAACGAAGCGCTGCACGACACCGTGCATTCGATCAGTTGGCGCGGCAGCGACGCCACCCGCCTGGTCGTGTTGCTGGCCGACGCGCCGCCCCATCTGGACTATGGCGGCCCGCAGTACGACGAGGACATGCTGGCCGCGCTGGGCAAAGGCATCAAGGTGTTCAGCGTGGGCGCCAGCGGCCTGGACAAGCAGGGCGAGGTGGTGCAGCGGCAGCTTGCGCAGTACACCGGTGGGCGCTTCGTGTTCCTGACCTACCGCGACGGCGCCAACCCGGCCAGCGGCCCGGGCGGCGAGACGCCCCACGAGGTAAGCAACTATTCAGTGCAGACGCTGGACCGGCTGATCGTGCGCCTGGTGAGCGAGGAATTGGCCAAGCTGCCACGGGCCGGATGACAGGCCCAAGAATGCGGTTATAATCTTGGGCTCGGCTCTTTAGCTCAGTCGGTTAGAGCGATGGAATCATAATCCACAGGTCCGCGGTTCGAATCCGTGAAGCGCCACCA
>DATILH010000009.1:0-29300 GCA_035476655.1 Variovorax sp. | reverse complement strand
GGCACGTTGTAGCTGGCCGCCAGTTGGTAGAACTCGCGGTGGTTCGAGACGATGGCGCGGATGTCGATGGCCAAGAGGCCGCTCTTCCAGCGGAACAGCAGGTCGTTCAGGCAATGGCCTTCCTTGCTGACCATGATCACCGTCTTCATCGGCTCCTGGGCTGCGTGCAGCTGCCAGCTCATGCCAAAGCCCTTGGCGAAGCTTTCCAGGTCGGCCTTGAGCTGTGCCGCGTCGCGGTCGCCGCAGGCGAAGCGCACGCGCATGAAAAAGAGGCCGGTGTCGTGGTCGTTGTACTGCGCCGCTTCTTCGATATTGCCCCCGCGCTCGAGCAGAAAGCCGGAGACGGCATGCACGATGCCGGTGCGGTCGGGGCAGGACAGAGTGAGGATGTACGCGGGATTCATAGAGGCGGCGATTGTCGCAGGCCGCGTTCAGGCAGGCTCGAAGCGGTAGAAGCGCCCCGGGTTGTGCACCAGGATCTGTTCGCGCAGCGCGGCGTCCGGCGCGATCCGGGCCAGGGCATCGACCAGCGCGCCATCGTCGGGCACCTGGTGGTGGTTGGGATGCGGCCAATCCGTGCCCCACAGGCATTGCTCGGGGAATTCCTCGGCCAGGGCGCGCGCGAGGGCGATGCCGTCGCCGTAGTCGGCCTGGCGCGAGATGCGGTCGATGCCGCTCAGCTTGACCTGGTCCTGCGGCCGTGCGTGCAGGTGCGCGCGCAGGGCGGCGAGTTGGGCATTGCGCGGGCCGGACGCGGGGTCGACCCGCGCCATGTGGTCGATCACCATCGGCACGGCGCTGCCTTCGATCAGTGCTGCCAGGGCATGGATCCGCGGACCGTCGATCTGCAGTTGCAGATGCAGCCCCAGGGGCGCCAGCCGTCGGGTCAGCGCCAGGACGTCGCCGGCCACCGCCACCGCCGCTTCGCTCATGAAGTTGAAGCGCACCCCCCGAAAGCCCGCCGCCGCCAGCCGTGCCAGCTCGGCATCGCTCACCGCCAGCGGCACCAGCGCCACGCCCAGGTAGCGCCCGCCGCCGGCTGCGATGGCGTCTTCCACCACCCGGTTGTCGAAGCCATGCACGAGCGACTGCACGATCACGCAACGCTCGATGCCCAACTGCGCGTGCAGCGCAAACAACGCCTCCCTGGGCGCATCGCCGGGCCGGATTGCCGAGTCCGGCGCAAATGGGAAGCGCGCCAGCGGCCCGAACACATGCACATGGGCGTCGCAAGAGCGCGGCGGCAGGCGCAGTGCCGGCTGCCGGGGCGTGGGGTTCCAGGTGAGCTGGCGTTCCATGGCGGGCCATTGTGCCGGGCGCGCACCGGCACAGTGCGCAGCTGCGTCGGCGGTGACAGAATGCTTCTCCCAATCTGCCCCAGGGCGCCGAATTCCCCAGGAGTAACTCGATGGCCTACAACGACTTCAACATGGACAACCAGTGGTTGCCCTTCACCCCCAACCGCCATTTCAAGAAGGACCCGCGGGTCTTCGTGGCGGCCGACGGGATGGAGTTCACCACGCACGACGGCAAGAAGGTGGTCGACGGCATCTCCTCCCTGTGGTGCGTGGGCGCGGGCCACAACCGCAAGCCGATCAACGAGGCGATCAAGAAGCAGCTCGACACCCTGGACTACGCCACCGCCTTCCAGGTGAGCAACGACAAGGCCTTCCAGGCGGCTGAGAAGATCGCCGCGATGGCGCCGGGCGACCTGAACCGGGTGCTGTTCTGCAACTCGGGCAGCGAGGCGGCCGACACCTCGCTGAAGGTGGCGCTGGCCTACCACCGCGCGCGCGGCGAGGGGCACCGCAACGTCTTCATCGGCCGCGAGAAGGGCTACCACGGCGTGGGCTTCGGCGGCATGTCGGTGGGCGG
This sequence comes from Variovorax sp., assembly GCA_035476655.1. GTDB lineage: Bacteria > Pseudomonadota > Gammaproteobacteria > Burkholderiales > Burkholderiaceae_C > Variovorax. The sequence goes on along the minus strand of DATILH010000009.1, from coordinate 27,425 downwards.
CATCCCGGGCAACCGCAAGGTGTTCGGCACCGCCATGCTGCCGCGCGTGGACCACATGCGCTTCATCCACGACCCGGTGGACAACGCCTACATCCACAACCAGGAGCCGGTGTGGAAGGAAGATGCCCTGGCCGACCTGGAGCAGCGCATCCTGCCGCTGCACGACCCGAGCAACGTGGCCGCGATCATCGTCGAGCCGGTGGCCGGCTCGGCCGGCTGGTACCTGCCACCCAAGGGCTACCTGACCAAGCTGCGCGAGATCTGCGACAAGCACGGCATCCTCCTGATCTTCGACGAGGTCATCACCGGCTTCGGCCGCATGGGCACCAACTTCGCGTCCGACTACTACGGTGTGGTGCCCGACATGCTGAACTTCGCCAAGTGCGTGACCAACGGCGTGATTCCGCTGGGCGGGGTGATCTGCCGCGACAAGCTCTACGACGCGATGATGAACACCAATGCGCCGGAGCATGTGGTGGAGTTCTTTCACGGCTACACCTACTCGGGGCATCCGGTGGCTTGCGCCGCCGCGCTCGCGACGCTGGAGCTGTTCGAAAAGGAAAACCTGTTCCCGCGCGCCGGCGAAATGGGCAAGCTCCTGGGCGACGCATTCCACAGCACCTTCAAGGGGCTGCCCAACGTGGTCGGCATCCGCAGCCTGGGGCTGGCCGCCGCAGTGGAACTGGCGCCGATCGCCGGGCTGCCGGGCAAGCGTGCCTACGAGATATTCCTGGACTGCTTCCACAAGGGCGCGCTGGTGCGCCCGGCCGGTGACGTGCTGGTGATCGCACCGCCCTACATCGTGGAGAAGTCGCACATCGACACGCTGGTCAACACGCTGGCGGATGCGATCAGGAAGCACGCCTGAGCGTGCCCTTGCTCAGCGCCTGGCCTTGAACTCGGCGCAATAGTCGCGCGGCGGCAGGGCCGGCGTGGCCCAGACCGCGTCGTAGACGGCGGAGCCTTCGATGCTGGGTGCGCCGCCAGCCGCCAGCCGCAGGGTGCGCAACTTGAAGTCGACCGGCAGATGCTGCGGCACGCCCAGCACCCGGGCGTTGTGGCCGGCACCGCTGACCAGCAGCACCGTCTTGCCCGGCACCCCGGCCTGGATGATGGTTTGCGCCATGGCGCGGTCGCGCGCGATCTGAATGCGCGTCATGGGCCCGATCTGCGATTCGGGCAGCGCGCCGCAGTGGCCGTCGCGCACGGCCGTCTGCTGCGCCTGCAGCGCCTCGGCGCTGAGCTGGACGTCCAGCGAGACGTCGGCCATGGCGTCCTTCATGCGCGCGCGCGGCAGGTTCGCGCCCAGCACCGGTACGCCGGCCTGGACCGCGGCCATCACCATCGGGCCGTAGGCCTGCCAGGGCCAGCCCGGCTCGTTCCAGCGCAGGGCCTTGCGCACCTGTTCCTCACTGGCGGAGGCGGGAAGCTGGCGGGTGTCCTCGCCCTGTTCGGCCATCTCGATGGCCAGGGCCGCCAGCTGGCCCCGCGCCGCCAGCGCCTCGACGGCTTCGCGTTCGATCCGGTGATGGTCCGGCGCGTCGTGCTGTTCCCCGATCAGCAGGAAGTCGGCGGGCAGCAGGGACTCGATGCGCTGCGCGGTGGGCGGCGGATTCCCCATCAGGGTGCCGAGCGCGGAGCAACCGGCCAGCGCCAAGGTACTCAGCAGGCAGGCGGCAAGGAGGGCGGGTGCAGCGCGCATGCGCCGTACTATGCACCGTTGGCCCGGGTAAAAAAATGGCCGCTCAACGAGCGGCCACTTACTTTCACGGAAAACAAGCTCAGTGCATGAGCACCGGGTTCTGCGCCAATTCGGCGTAGCCCTCCAGGGTGGTCTCCACCTCTTCCTCGGTGGGCGTCTTCAGCTGCCAGGCCGCGATCTGCTTCTGGAACAGCTCGGCCCAGGAACCGTCGAGATAAACCTCCTTGCCGGAGCGCTTGTCGACGATCTCGAAGCCATGGCGGGCCAGCACCGGCAGATCCGGCGCGAGCGCGGCCTCGTCCTCGTTCGCCTGCAGGTGCACGACGACGAAGTGTTCCGAGTCATAGAGCATTTGCATGGTATTGAAAGTCCGGTAGTCGATGCCATTCATGATCGTTAGATAGCAATCAGCGCGCCAGTTTCAAGGTTGACTGACTTTTTGTAGGAATTGGGGCCCGCTGTTCGTCGTCCGGGCCGCTGCCGTGCCTTATGTCACCTTAGGGCGGTGAAACTTCTCGCAATTGCAAATCGATCACGTCGCCCTGCTGCTGGGTCTGGCGCATGCGGGCCGGCAACCAGCCAAGTTCGGGGGCCAACCAGAGTTCGAGCTTGTAGTCGTATTCGCTGCGCGGGTCGCGGCTGAGGCGTCGCACCTGGAACTCACCCGCCGGTACGCTGATGCGTTCGCTGCCTTCGACCACGAAGGTCCAGACCCCGGCGTCCTTGGGCCCCACCGTCTGGATGCCGATGCGGCTGCCTTCGGGGTAGCGCTGCGGGTTGGCCGCGAGCAGGGCGCCCAACTGCATCACCACGCTGAGCCGGTCCTGCGCGCCGGGCAGCAGCGGCACGCTGGGCGCGTTGTTGCTGAACACCACCTTGTTCTCTTCGCGCACCAGGTGCGAGGCGACCTCACTGCTGCGGGTTTCGGAAAAGCGGCTCGGCGCGATGCCATTGGCGTCGATCCGGCCCACGCTGGTCTGGCTGCGAATGGTCTTGAACAGCATCTTGAGCGAGAGGCGGGCGTTGTACTCGTTGCCGTCCTGCAGCCAGATCAGTTCGCCGAACACGCCCTTCCAGGGCTGGACGCCGCGCTGGCCCAGCATTTCGAAGGACAGGCGCGCCGACGCATGCACCTGGACCGGCTGCCCGGCGCCCGAGAGCTCGCCTTCGCCGATCGCGCCCGGGCCGCCGCCGCCCGGGCCCTGGTCGCCGGCGACGATGCCAGACGCCTGGACCGCCGCGCTTTCGCCGTCCAGTGGCTGTTCGCGCTCGGCCGCTGCGCGCGCCTGCTCGGCCGTGTCGTCGCGCGAGCTGAGCACCGGGGCCGGACTGGGCTCGGCGGGGGGAGGGGCCGGCCGGGGCGCAGTGGCCCGCCTTGGCGTTGCCGCGGGAGCCGGCTTGGCGGCCGGACGCTTGACGGCGGGCGGTGGGCTCGCGGGGGCGGGCGCGGCAGGCGGAGCCAGCACGATGGTGCGCGTCAGGAAGCGGCTTTCCAGCGGCAAGGGCTGCTCCGGGATCCCCCAGTACGGCAGAGAAACCAGCAGCGCCGCATGAGCCAGCACCACCAGCGCCGTTACGAGCGCAAGCTGGCGCCACGCCGGGGTGGGGGGCGAAGCGGTGTGCGTCGTCATGCTGGTGCGCAAAGGAGGGGCGGGCCTGCCGGTTGGAAGCGGCACCGGCTGCAAGGTTCAGCTCGCTACACTGCCGAGCCGTCAGCCCCAGTTTAGTCGTGCTGCCGCATGCGGCAGCGCAGCCCATTTTTTTTCTCATGAAACTCGCCACCTACAAGGACGGTTCGCGCGACGGCCAACTGGTCGTCGTCTCACGCGACCTGCAGCTTGCCCACTACGCCACCGGCATCGCCTCGCGCCTGCAGCAGGTGCTGGACGACTGGGGCTTCATGAGCCCGCAACTGCAGGACCTGTACGATGCCCTCAACCAGGGCCGCGCGCGCCACGCCTTCCCCTTCGACCCGCAGCAATGCATGGCCCCGCTGCCGCGCGCCTACCAATGGGCCGACGGCTCGGCCTACCTCAACCACGTGGAACTGGTGCGAAAGGCGCGCAACGCCGAGGTGCCGCAAAGCTTCTACACAGACCCGCTGATGTACCAGGGCGGCAGCGACGACTTCGTCGGCCCCTGCGATCCCGTCGTGGTGCCCAGCGAGGCGATGGGCATCGACTTCGAAGCCGAGATTGCCGTCGTCACCGGGGACGTGAAGATGGGCGCCACCGCCGAGCAGGCGCTGGACGGCATCCGCCTGGTGATGCTGGCCAACGACGTTTCCTTGCGCAACCTGATCCCGGCCGAGCTGGCCAAGGGCTTCGGCTTTTTCCAGAGCAAGCCGGCCACCGCCTTCAGCCCGGTGGCGGTGACGCTGGACGAACTGGGCGAAGCCTGGCAGAAGGGCCGCGTGCACCTGGCGCTGCAAAGCAGCTGGAATGGCCGAAAGGTCGGCATGTGCGATGCCGGGCCGGAAATGACCTTCCATTTCGGCGAACTGATCGCCCACATCGCCAAGACGCGCAACGTGCGCGCCGGCAGCATCGTCGGCAGCGGAACCGTCAGCAACAAGGGCGTGGAAAAGAAGGACGGCATCATGGATTGGCCCAAGGGCTACTCCTGCATCGCCGAGAAGCGCTGCATCGAAACCATCCTGGACGGGCAGCCCGCCACCGAGTTCATGAAGTTCGGCGACACCATCCGGATCGAGATGAAAGGGCTGGACGGGCGTTCGCTCTTTGGCGCGATCGATCAGGAGATGGTTCAGTTGGGGGCCAAGCCGAAGGCGGCGATGCCGGCCGTCCAAGAAGCGCCAGCCGACGAGCAGGGAGACTGAACGCACGCCTTGCGCGTGTCGTCGACGACGGCATGCATCAATTTGATCCCCTGGGGTCAAAATCATCGAATCTGCCTAGCAAGAAGGCAAATATGCTCCCATAAGAGCATATTGCTGTCATTTGTCGGCGGACCGGGCTTCGGGGACATCCTGACTCTGGTTGCTCAAACGACAGCAGAAAACTTGACCTCTGAGGATCAAATTTTCCGTATTTGCTGAAATTTTGAGCCAAAATGTCCCCCTGAGGTCAACTTCATGAAGCTCACGCCCGACGCCCTGCCCGAACTGGCCAGCCGCCTGACTGCCGAGCGCAAGCGGCAAGGTTTGTCGCGGCTGCAGGCTGCATCGGTCTGCAATGTCAGCGCGTCCTTCATCCGCGACGCTGAGAGCGATCCGTCGCGCTGCTCCTTGGGCAAGCTGCTGCTGCTGGTGCAGGGCCTGGGCTTGGCGCTCACTGCGAGCGGCTGGTCTGGCGGAGCGCCCGATGAGGCTGGGCAAGGGGAAGGCGGCGGCGCCACATGATCCGGCTACGGGTCTGGGCCAACACACGTCCCATGGGGTGGTTCGGCCACGAGGCGGGCGAGTTCTTTTTTGAGTACGACCCGCAGTGGCTGGAGCAGCCTGGAGCCTATGTTCTTGCGCCCCAGTTTGCGCTGCAACCGGCGCGCTACGCGGGCGCCCTGGTGCGCAGCTTCTTTGAGAACCTGCTGCCCGAGGGCGAGGCGCTCGACGACATCCTGAGCGCCATCCACATGCGCGGCGCCTCGCACTTCGACGTGCTGGGTCGGCTGGGCAAGGAACTGCCTGGCGTGTTGTCGCTGCTGCCCGAGGATGCGAAGGCGGCGGCGGTGCAGGAATACGCGCCACTGTCCTTCGAGACACTGAGCCGCCGCCTGGGCGCGCGTAGCCTCGTGCCGCTCCTGGTGTCCAACGAGCGGGCGACCATGTCGCTGGCGGGCGCGCAGGACAAGATCGGCCTTCGCCTCGACCTCAGAACAAAACGCCTGAGCGACAGCGTCGGCCCGTCGCCGACCACGCACATTCTCAAGCCCGATACCCGGCAGGAACGCTACGCGCCCAGTGCCATCAATGAATACGCCTGCATGGTGCTGGCCCGGGCGATGAAGCTTTCGGTACCCAAGGCCTGGCTTTTGCGCGTGCCGGAGGCGGCCTACGTGGTCGAGCGCTACGACCGCACCATCGCGGCGGGCAACATCGTCGGCTTGCATCAGATCGACGGCTGCCAGCTGCTGGGCCATGGCGCGGGCTGGAAATACCAGCGTTCCGGCGGCCTCGTGAGCCTGCCCAAGCTGGCCCAGGCGCTGCGCAAGCTGGCGGTTCGCGGCAGCGATCTGCTGCAGTTTCAGCGCTGGGTGATGTTCAACTACCTGATCGGCAACGCCGACGCGCATGCCAAGAACCTGTCGGTCATGATCGACGAGAAGGGCTTCAGGCTCGCGCCCTTCTATGACCTGCTGTGCGTCCGCGCCTACGGCGATACGGGTTTGGCCCTGTTCATCGGCGACGAAGAGAGTTTCGATGAAGTCGGCCATCACTCGTGGGAGGCCTTCTGTGCAGACTGCGGGTTCCGGCTGCCCGAAACCCTGCTGGCATTGCAAGCCATGGCGGGGGCCATGCTCGCGGCATGGGACAAGGTCCGCGCGCAGATCGACAAGCAGAACCAGCCGACCGACGCGGAGAAGACGGTGCTGGAGAAGATGACGCAGACATTCGAGTTGCACACGCGAAACGCGCTGTCGATGGCAGGGCAGGAGGCGATCCGCTGAGTCGTTGCACTCCAGGCCGGCTGACTTGATTGCTCCTACGCCCCGACCAACCCACCCCGAAGCAAGTCCTTCTGCGTCCGTATCCCCAGCCGCCGGAATGCCCGGTACTGGTGAGTCCGCACCGTCGTCAACTCGATGCCCAGCTCGCGCGCCGCTTCCTTGGCGGTGCGGCCGGCGCGCAGTTGCGCAATGACCTCGCGCTCGCGCAGGCTCAAGCCCAGCAGGCGCGAGGCGAAGTCGGGCTCCACCGCGCCTTGCGCCGCGGCGCTGCTGCGCCCGTGCGCCGCGGTGGCGGCGGCCAGCAGTTCGGCATGCGCCTCGATCAGGTCGAAATCGGCTTGCGTGAATCCGGGCTGCGCCAGGCTGCGATAGAAGCTCACCGCAGCGCGCTGGCCCGCCGGCAAGAGCAGCAGCACCGACGCCCGTTCGCGGATGCCAACGTCGCCATAGCAGGCGGCGCGGTAGGCCGGATCGGCCACCTCCTCGGCGCGCTGGTGGCCCATCCACAACTGTGCACGCTTGGGCAGCGGCCGAGCCGCCAGCCACACCATGTTCGGGTCCAGCAGGTCGAAGCGCTGCGCCACATAGCGTTCGGCCGTGCGCTCTGCCGTGCTGCCATAGCTGCTGGCAGCTGACACGGTCTCCAGGCGGCCATCGGCGCCGACGGCGAACACGGTGCAGAAGGTCACCGGCAGCAGGCGCTGCATCGCATTCAGATAGCTGCCCGCGAGATGCTGCGTGCCGACTCCGGCCAGCAACTCCAGCACGATGGGCGAGCCGAAGGAGGCGGTGGGGGCAGGGGAGAGGCGCCAGCGTCGCATGACTAGGGTATGTACTTCGTACAAAGTTAGGACAACGCTGGGGATGATGCATCCGGACAATCCCTTCGCATGACGAACAGCAGCACCACCGTCCTCACCTCGGCGCCAGCCGCGCGCCCCGGGGACGCCGCCAGCGGCCCCCAGGCGCCGCTGCCTTTCGGCGATGCGTTGCCCCCCGCGGTGGGCGCCTTCAGCTACACCCGCTTTGCACCCTGGCTGCCGACGCTGGAAGGCGGCATGGAGCCGGGCCGGCACCCGGTGGTCATCGTCGGCGGCGGGCCGGTCGGCATGGCACTGGCCCTGGGCCTGGCCAATCACGGCGTGCGCTGCGTGATCCTGGAAGCCGACGACACGGTCTGCGTCGGCAGCCGCGCGGCCTGCGTGTCGCGCCGCAGCCTGGAGATCATCGAGCGCCTGGGCGCGCTGCCTGACTTCCTGGCGAAGGGCCTGGCGTGGACCGGCGGGCGCAGCTTCTACAAGACTGAAGAGGTGTTCCGCTTCGAGATGCCGCACGACGCGCGCCAGAAGCTGCCGCCGATGATCAACCTCGAGCAGTACTACATCGAGCAGTACCTGCTGGAGGCGATCCAGCGCCGCAATGCGGAAACGCCGGGCCTGATCGACATCCGCTGGGGCACCGAACTCACCGGCTTTCACGAGGACGAGGCGGGCCTCACGCTGCAGGCAAGCAATGTGCTGGGCCGCTACGGCCTGCACGCCGCCTGGATGGTGGCCTGCGACGGCGGCCAGAGCTTCGTGCGCAAGTCGCTCGGGCTCAACCTGGAAGGCACGGCCTACGAGGGCCGCTACGTCATCATCGACATCGAGCTGCACAGCAAGCACCCGACCGAGCGCCGCGCCTGGTTCGACCCGCCGTGGAACCCGGGCTCCACCGTGCTGATGCACCGCCAGCCCGACGATATCTGGCGCATCGACTACCAGTTGCGCGCCGGCCAGGACAGCGAGGCTGCGCTGCAGCCCGATGCCGTGCGGGATTTCGTCACCCGGCACCTGGAAGCGATCGGCGAAGGGCACCTGCCCTGGAAGACGGTCTGGACCTCGATCTACCGCGCCGGCGCCATGACGCTGGAAAGCTATCGCCACGGAGCGGGCGGCCGCATCCTCTTTGCCGGCAACGCGGCCCATGCCATGCCCATCTTCGGCGTGCGCGGCCTCAACTCCGGCTTCGACGATGCCGACAACCTGGCCTGGAAGCTGGCGCTGGTGGCGCGCGGCGTCTCCGATGCCTCGTTACTCGACAGCTATTCGAGCGAGCGCATCGCCGCCTTCCACATCAATGCCGAGAGCGCGATGCGCAGCACCGAGTTCATGTCGCCGCCCTCGCGCGGCTTCGACCTGCTGCGCGAGGCGGCCTTGTCGCTGTCGGGTGCGCACCGCGGCATCGCCAGCCTGATCAATCCGCGCCAGACGCAGGCGGTGCACTACGCGGATTCGCCGCTGTCGAGCGAGGGCGAGGAGTTGCCGGCGGGGCCGCGGCCCGGCGAGCCGATGCCCGAGCAACTGCTGGAAGGCGATGCGCATCTCACCGACCTGATCGGGCCGACCTTCACCGTGCTGGCCTTCGAGACCGAGGTCGGAGCCGCCCAACTGGCACAGGCCCGGACCTGCGGGCTGCCCGTGCAGCTGCACCCGTTGCGCCTGACGGATGCCACGCGCGATGCCTTCGCCGCGCTGGGCGCGCTGGAGGGCGCCGTCTACCTGCTGCGCCCCGACGGCCATGTGGCCGCGCGCTGGTGCCGCCTTCCGGATGGCGCGCTGGCGCGCGCCCTGGCACAAGCCGCCGCCCTGCACGAAGAACGCAAGGAGACCATCGCATGAGCCACACCCTCGCCCCCGAAGCACGCGACCGCCTCTATGCCGAATGCGCTCGTGCCATCAGCGAAGCCGGCGCCGAGCGCGAATCGCTGTTCCTCGCACGCCTGGCCCTGCTGCTGTTCGAGCAGGTCGGCGACGAGGCGCGCTGCCGCGCCGCGCTGGCCGATGCGCTGCATGAGCTGCCGATACCATCGCTTTCCGCTTGAGATGAGGGCCCCGCAGCCCACACCGCCTTTTTCCAGAACCAGGAGCCTTCTTGATGGACCGCAGAACACTTCTCGCCGGCCTCGGCGCCACGCTCGCGCAACCGTGGGCGCGCGCCCAGGGCAACTACCCCGACCAGGTCATCAAGTGGGTGGTGCCCTATCCGGCGGGCGGCGGCACCGACGTCATCGCGCGCACGCTGGCCGAGGCCATGCGCCAGCCGCTGGGCCAGCAGATGGTCATCGACAATCGGCCCGGCGCCTCGACCAACATCGGCGCCGAGCTGGTGGCGCGTGCCAAGCCGGACGGCTACACCCTGATGTCGGCCGACAACGCGGTGCTGGCCTTCAACGAATACCTGTTCACCAAGCTGCCCTTCAACCCGTCCAAGGACTTCAGCTACATCGGCGCGATCGGCAAGTTCCCGCTGGCGCTGGTGGTGCATCCGGACTTCCCGGCCAAGGACTTCAAGGCCTTCCTGGCTTACGCCAAGGCCAATCCGGGCAAGCTGAACTACGCCTCGCCCGGCAACGGCTCGCCGCATCACCTGGCGATGGAGATGTTCAAGAACCGCACCGGCACCTTCATCACCCACATTCCCTACCGCGGCGCTGCGCCGGCCATGGCCGACGTGATGGGCGGGCAGGTGCCCTGCATGTTCCTGGACCTGGCCTCGGGCCTGTCGATCATGCAGTCGGGCAAGGTGCGAGTGCTGGCCATCGGCTCGGGCCAGCGCTCCAAGCTGCTGCCCAACGTGCCGACCCTGGCCGAGGTGGGTGTCTCCAACAGCGAGGTGTTCGCTTTCCAGGGCATCCTGGGCCCGGCCGGCCTGCCGGCGCCGGTGGTGCAGCGGCTCAACGGCGAGCTGAACAAGGCTTTCGGCGCGCCGGCGGTGCAAAAGCGCTTTGCGGATTTCGGCATGGAAGCCATGCCCGGCTCGCCCGAGCAGTTCTTTGCCCTGGCGCGCGCCGAGTCGCAGCGCTGGGGGCCGGTGATCAAGGCCACCGGCGTCAAGCTGGACTGAGCAAAGGGCCTACTGCGTGGGTGGCTTGTTCGCCATTTCCTGGGGCGAGCCCTCGTCGCGCAGCAATTGGCCCGCCTCGTCCCAGGTGCGCTCGCGCGTCAGGCGACCCTTGTCGTCGTAGTCCAGTTCGGCGATCAGCAGGCCGCGGTCGTTGAAGCGGCGGTGCGTGCCCACGGGAAGCAGTGGTGCCCGCGCCGGCGCCAGGAAGCGCCCTTGGGCGGCGCGTTGCCCGTTTTCGTGGAACTCGATCGCGTCGGCCACGCGCGTCTCGCCGCTGCCGTCGAAGCTGGTCTTGTTCTTCGGCTGGCCGTTGTGCGCAAAGTAGCTGTCGTCGCGCAGCGGCTCGTCGGCGGCATCCCAATGCTGCTCGCGCAGCAGCCGGCCTTTTTCCGAGTACTCGAGCACGCGCTGGCGCACCGTGCGGCCACGATCGAGCAGCAGGGACACCGACTCGCGGCGCTTGACGCCGGCCGAGGAGAACTGCCGCTCGATGCGCTGGTTGCCGAGCACCTCTTCCTGCGAGGCGAGCTTGCCGTTGTCATAGAGGCTCTCGGCGCGCAGCCGCTTGCCGCTCAGGTAGACCAGGCGCGAGCGCAGCACGCCCTTGTCGTCGAACAACTCGACCGTCGACGGCGTCTTGCCAAATCCGCACAGGCGCGCATCGTCCACCGCCGGCGCCAGCAGCGGCGTGTCGGCACAGCGCAGGAAGGAAAGCTGGCCGCGCGCGCTGAATTCGGCCACCGCACGGTCGCCACCGGGTTCGGTGCGGTAGGCGGCGCGCTTGAGCGTGCCGTCTGGGTGGAAGCTGCGCACCAGGCCCAGTTCCTGGGGCGCCTGCGCGGCCGCGAGCGAGGCCAGGCCTGCCAGGCCGGCCATGAGCGATGCGGCGCGCCACGCGTTCATCTTGTGTGGTTCAGGTTGCGTAGACGGTGTCGAGCGAGCGAAAGCCCTTCACCTCGATCGGGTTGCCGAAGGGGTCGCAGAAGAACATGGTCCATTGCTCGCCCGGCTGGCCTTCGAAGCGCACCTGCGGCGCGAGCACGAACTCGGTATTGGCAGCCTGCAGGCGCTCGGCCAGGGCCTTCCATTCATCCAGCTGCAGCGCCAGGCCGAAATGCGGCATCGGCACCATCACATTGCCGACCTTGCCGGTGCGGGTGGTGGCAAAGGGCTCGCCCAGGTGCAGCGAGATCTGGTGGCCGAAGAAGTCGAAGTCAACCCAGGTATCGGTGCTGCGGCCTTCGGCGCAGCCCAGCACGTCGCCATAGAAGCGGCGGGCCTGGTCCAGGTCGCGGACGTGGAAGGCGAGGTGGAAGATGGACATGTGTGCAATCGTGTCGTTTGTCGCGCCATTGTCTATCGATGTGAGCGTTCGCGGATAATCCCGACTCCATGCAAGCCCTTCGACACATTTCACACCTCGGCCGCCTTGTGCTGCTTTGGTTTGCGCTGTCGCTGGGTGTGGCCGTGGCGGCACCGCTGGTGCATCCGCAGGACATGGAGCTAGTGTGTTCCAGCGCAGGCGCCGTGAAGGTAATTGTCAAGACCGACGACGGCGCCCGGGAACTGGGCGCCAGCCATCTGGATTGCCCGCTGTGCGCACTGGCCGGCGCCCCGCCGCCGCCCGCCGAGGCGCCGCGCTTTGAGCACCCCCTGCCGCTGGGCCACGCGCTCCAGCCCATTCCCGCGGCCCGCCTGGCCGCCGCGACCGCTGCGCCGCTGCCGGCGCGTGGGCCGCCCGCGCTCGCCTGATCTTTCGCTGAACTCCGCCGCGCCGGCGCTCCGAATCGGGGGCGAGGCGCCGCGGCCCATTCACGAGGACGGCGCCCGACGCGGCGCCGGCGAGCGTTTCCCCATCATGAAGAGAACCCATCTCTGGCTGGCGCTGGTCGCCGCCTTTCCGGCTCTGGCCCTTGCCCAGTCCTCCGATGCGCCAGAGCGCAGCAAGTCGCTGGGCGTCGTCACCGTGACCAGCGGCCAGCCCACCTCGCTGCCGACCCAGATCCCAACAACCATCGAAGGCATCACCCGCGAGGAGATCGACACCCGCATCAACGCCACCGACAGCGAGGACGCGCTCAAGTACCTGCCCAGCCTGCTGGTGCGCAAGCGCTACATCGGGGACTACAACCACGCCATCTTGTCGACCCGCGCCTCGGGCACCGGCAACAGCGCGCGCTCGGCGGTGTATGCGGACGGCATCCTCCTGTCCAACTACCTGGGCAACGGCATCGCCAACGGCACCAACTACGCGCCGCGCTGGGGCATGGTGACGCCCGAGGAGATCGAGCGGGTCGACGTGATGTACGGCCCCTTCTCGGCCGCCTATCCGGGCAACTCGGCCGGCGCCGTGGTGGACTACGTGACCCGCATGCCCACCCAACTGGAGGCGCATGTGTCGGCCGGCTTCTCCTCCCAGCCCTTCGACCTGTACAACACCCACGACACCTTCAACAGCTGGCAGACCAGCGCCTCGCTGGGCAGCAAGAGCGGCGACTGGTCCTGGTGGATCGACCTCAACCACACCGACAGCCACGGCCAGCCGCAAACCTTCACCACCGCCACCGTGGCCTCGGGCGTGCCGGGCGCAGGCGGCGTGCCGGTGACGGGCTACGTGCCGGGCCTGAACACCCGCAACGAGCCTTGGTACATCCTGGGCACCGGCACCCAGTACCACACCGTGCAGGACCACGCCAAGCTCAAGCTGGCCTACGACTTCTCGCCCACGGTGCGGGCCAGCTACACGCTGGGTTGGTGGGAGAACACCTCCGAGGGGCGCTCCGAAAGCTACTTGCGCAATGCCGCCGGCCGGCCGGTCTACAGCGGCGCCATCAACATCGAGGGCCGCCGCTACAACCTGGCGCCCACTGCCTTCCCGCTGACCAACGACAGCCAGACCCACTACATGCACGGCCTGTCGGTGAAGAGCCGAACCGGCGGCACCTGGGATTGGGAAGTGGCTGCCAGCCGCTACGACTACGCCAAGGACCAGCAGCGCGCGCCCGCGGTGGCCCTGCCGCTGGCCGAGACCGGCGGCGCCGGCACCCTGCAGGACCAGGACGGCACCGGCTGGAATACCCTGGCGGCCAAGGGCACCTGGCGCCCTCAGGGCACGGGCGGCGCGCACATCGTCGACTTGGGCATCGGACGCGATGCCTACAAGCTCAACATCCTGAAGAGCAACGTGGTGGGCAACTGGTTGGTCGGCCCGGCCGCCAGCCTGGTGAGCGAAGTCGGCGGCCGCACCGAGACGCTGAGTGCCTGGGTGCAGGACAGCTGGTCTTTCGCGCCCAAGTGGAAGACGGTGCTGGGCCTGCGCTGGGAGGACTGGAGCGCCAGCGATGGCCTGAGCGCCAGCGCCACCAGTCGCCTGGACTACGCCAAGCGCAGCGAATCGGACCTGTCACCCAAGGCGGCGCTGGCCCACCAGCTGACCGGCAGCACCGTGCTCAAGGGCTCGCTCGGCCGCGCGGTGCGCTACCCGACGGTGGGCGAGCTCTACGGCGCCACCTCCGGCGGCGCGCTGTCCTTCGTCAACGACCCCAACCTGATGCCCGAGAAGTCCTGGACTGGCGAGCTGTCGCTGGAGAAGGACCTGGGCAGCGGCCTGGCCCGCGCCACGCTTTTTCACGAGCTCACCGAAGACGCGCTCTACAGCCAGCAGGTCCCCAACACCAACCCGGTGGTCTCGCGCGTGCAGAACGTCGACAAGGTGCGCACCAACGGCTTCGAGCTGGCCTACAGCGGGCAGGACGTGTGGATCAAGGGGCTCGAATTGGGCGCCAGCCTGACCTTTGCCGATTCCAAGATCGTCGAAAACGCCGCCTTCCCGGCCAGCGTGGGCAAATGGCAGCCGCGCGTGCCGCGCTGGCGCTCCACCGTCTACGCAACCTGGCGCCCGGATGCACACTGGGCGCTGACGGCCGCCGCCCGCTACAGCGGCCAGCAGTTCTCGACGCTGGACAACAGCGACGTCAACGCCAATGCCTACTTCGGCGCCAGCAAGTACTTTGTGGTCGACATGCGTGTGCGCTACCAGATCAACCGGCAGTGGTCGGCTGCCTTCGGCATCGACAACCTGAACAACGAGCAGTACTGGAACTTCCATCCGTACCCGCAGAGAACCTACACCGCGCAACTGCGCTTCGATCTTTGATTTTTCTTGCAGGAGAGACTGGTCATGACCCCATCCATCAGCACCACCGCAGTTCGCAGCTTGCTCGCCGGCACGGCCTTGGCCGCTGCCGCCGCCGCTTCGGCCCACGTCACCTTGGCTGAGCGCAGCGCGCAGGCCGGCAGCGATTACGTCGCCGCCTTGCGCGTCGGCCATGCCTGCAAGGGCGCGAAGGCCACCACCGGCATCACCGTGCGCGTGCCGGCCGGCTTCACGGTGCAGGCAGCCGAGCCGCGCAGCGGCTGGCAGCTCCAGGCCAGCGGTGACGAGCTGAGCTGGAAGGCGGCCAGCCCGCAGGATGCCCTGCCCGACAGCGAGAGGGCGCAGTTCGTCGTGCGCGGCAAGCTTGCCGACCAGCCGGGCACCCTGTGGTTCAAGGTGCTGCAGACCTGTGATGCCGGCAGTGCCGACTGGGCGCAGATCCCGGCCAGCGATGCGGCGCCCAAGCCGGACTTCCCGGCAGCGCGGCTGGACGTGGTGGCGGCCGGCACGGCGCCGGTGCAGGTGAGCGATGCCTGGGTGCGGCGCGCCGTGCCCGGCCAGAGCGGCACCGGCGCCTTCATGAAACTGAAGGCGCCCGCTGGCACGCGCCTGGTCGGTGCCGCCACGCCGGTGGCGGGCGTGGCCGAGGTGCACGAGATGAAGATGGAAGGCGACACCATGAAGATGCGCGCTCTGAGCCAAGGGCTCGAGCTGCCCGCCGGCCAGACGGTGGAGCTCAAGCCCGGCGGCTACCACCTGATGCTGATGGACCTGAAGCAGCCCATCGCCGCCGGCTCGAGCGTGCCGCTGACCTTGCGCTTCGTCGATGCCAAGGGCGTGGCGAGCGAATTGAAGCTGCAGGTGCCGGTCAGCGCCACGGCGCCCGGCGGCGCGCCTGCCGGCGAACATCAGCACAAGCACTGAAGGGAATGCGGCGAACCGGGGTATATGCTGCGGGCGCGCAACACCACCAACACATCCTGGGGAGACATCCGATGAGCGACAAGCAGTCCTTCTTCTTTGACCAGTTCGTTCCCGGCTTCGACTTCCTGAAAAACCTGGCGGCGGGCGCCAGCGGCGGCGGCAACGGCGCTGCCTCGGCCAAGGCGGGGTTGCCCGGCATTCCGGGGCTGCCGAGCATCCCGGGGGTCTCCAACTGGATCGCGCCGACGCTCAGCGTCGAAGAGGTCGACAAGCGCATCCAGGAACTCAAGGCGGTGCAGTTCTGGCTCGAACAGAACCTGCATGCGCTCAAGGCCACCATCCAGGCGCTCGAGGTCCAGAAGATGACGCTGTCGACCCTGCAAGGCATGAACCTGCGAATGGAGGACCTGGCCAAGGCCTTCACCGGTGGTGTCGCCAGTGGCGCCGGCAGCGAAAGTGCCAAGGCCGCGCCGGCACCCAAGGCGGAGCCGGTCAGGGAAAGGGCCAAGCCCAAGGCCGAGGCCGAGGCCAGCCCGGAGGCACCGGCCGAATCCAGGTCCGCAGCCAAGCCCGCGGCCGGCGTGGTCGACCCGATGCAGTTGTGGGGTGCGCTCACCCAGCAGTTTCAGCAGATCGCGACCAGCGCGCTTCAGGAAGCGGCGCAGTTGAAGATGCCCAGCTTGCTGGCCGCCAAGGAAGGCGCACCCGCCGCGAAAAAGCCTGCTCGTACGGCCGCCAAAAAGTCGCCGGCGCGCAAGCGCGGCAGCAGCACTGCGCGCCAACGTTAAGTGCTGTAATCGGGGGGTGGAGGGGGCCTTCCCCCCGTTCACTTCGACATGAAGCTCTTTCCCTCCGGTCACGCCACCCATCCGCAATGGCGGACGGCTGCAGGCCTCGTGCTGGCGCAATTGCGCGCCCAGATGACGCAGCCGGACTACACCGCCTCGCCCACGCTCGGGCTGCTCTACATCACCGATCACTTCGCGCCCGACGCGCAGGAACTGCTCGACTTCCTGGGCGCCGAACTGCCCGAGATCACCGACTGGGCCGGCACCGAGGGCATCGGCGTTGCGGCGAGCAATGCCGAGTACTTCGACGAGCCCGCGCTGGCCGTCATGCTGTGCGAGCTGCCGGGCCATCAGTACCGTGTGTTTTCAGGCGTGGCGCCGGTGGGCAATTTCAATGCGCACACGGCGCTCGTGCATGCGGACGCCAGCACCCACGACTTGCCCGAGCTGATCGCCGACCTGGCGACCCGCACCGAAACCGGCTATCTCTTCGGCGGCCTGGCTTCCGGGCGCGGCCAGACCTTGCAGTTCGCCATCGGCGGCAACGGCAACATCCGCGGCCAGGGCGCGGCCGGCGGCGTGTTCTCAGGTGGCCTGTCGGGCGTGGTCTTCGGCGAGAGCGTGCGCCTGGTGTCGCGCGTCACCCAGGGCTGCCAGCCGGTGTCGCGCGAACGCCTCATCACCGAGGCCGACGGCAATCTGCTGCTTTCCATCGATGGCGAGCCGGCGCTCGATGTGCTCCTGGCCGACCTCGGCGTCTCCCTGGACGAACCCCAGCACGCCATCGACGCGGTGCGCGCCACCCTGGTCGGCCTGGCCAGCGCGGGTAGCGACGGCGTGCGCCGCACCGGCGACCTGGGGGCCGACGTGCTGGTGCGCCACATCATCGGGCTGGACCCCACCCGCCGCGGCATTGCCATTGCCGACCAGGCCGAGGCCGGCATGCGCATGAGCTTCGTGCGGCGCAACGCCCAGGCGGCGCGCGCCGACCTGATGCGCATCTGCGCCGAGATCCGCGAAGAGCTGGAGCCCGAGGAGCAGACCCTGGAAGTGGCCAGCGCACTCGCGGCCGGCGAGGCCGACGCCAGTCCGCATCCCGCGCGGCGCATGGCGGGCGCCATCTACGTGAGCTGCTCCGGCCGCGGCGGCCCGCACTTCGGCGCGCCCGGCGCCGAGATGCAGATCGTGCGCCACGCGCTGGGCGACGTGCCCTTGGTCGGCTTCTTTGCCGGCGGCGAGATCGCGCGGCACCACTTGTATGGCTATACGGGCGTGCTCACCGTTTTCGTGGCGGATTAGGGCCGCACCGGCTTGGGGTGTCCGCCGGGCGTGGTGTCGGCCCGGCGCAATTGGGTGAAAGCCTCGAATTCCCAACTGCGCATGCCCAAGAGCAGCGTGTAGCCCTCCAGTTCGCGCGGTGGCAGCTTCTGGTCGGCCTGGTGTTGCTGAGCGAAGTCCTGCGCCACCCGCTGCAGCCGATCCAGGAAGGACGGCGCCAGCGAGCGGCTGATCGTGCCGTGCACCAGCAACAGGCCCTCGGCCGGGCCGTCGAAGCCCCCCTTGTAATAGTCCAGCACCACATGCTCGCGAAAGAAGTCCATCACCGGACCGTGGGCGCGCCAGCGGAAGGTCTTGGCCAGCTTGAGCCGGTAGCGGTTCTGCGGGCGCAGCTCGATGATGCCGATGCGGTCGAGCTGCACGAAGCAGCCGATGCATTCGGCCTCGGTGATGCGGTAGGCGGCCGTGATCTGCTCCAGCGTCCACTGGCTCAGCACGCAGATGGCGCACAGCAGCAGCTTCTTGTCTCGCACCACGGCGCGTTCCTGTTCCTGCGTCAACTCCTTGAGCAGCGGCTGGGCATCGGCCACGCGCCGCGCCAGTTCGGCAAAGTCGATCTTCAGGGCGCGACAGATGGCGTCGACCCGGGTCAGCGGCATGTCGCCCTTGGCCAACATGCGCTTGACGCTGGATTCCGCCATGTCCAGCGCGCGCGCCAGGTCGGCGTAAGTCATCCGGGCCGATTTAAGCTCGTTCTTGAGGGCTTGGACCAGGTCGATGGTGGTGCTCACGGGCGTGGCTTTCTTCGTTGGTGGTATAGCCAGACAATACCGAAAGCCCCAGAAAGTTGCCTCGTATCGATTGTTGATGCCAAGCGCTGAGACCGCGGCCTACATTGCGGCGCCTACACGACAAGGAGCTGCTCCATGAACGTTTCGATGATGCCGATCCGTCCGAGACAACGCCTCGAGCGCCGCGAGGCCTGGCTGATCGGCGCTGCCGGCCTGTTGCTGTTGCTGGCCCTGTTTGTGCCGGACCTCGCCGGTCACGGCGCTGGCCTCGGCTCGAACCTGGCCGACATCCGCACCCTGGCCGGCCTGCCGAACGCCATGGATGTGCTGAGCAATCTGCCCTTCCTTCTTGTCGGCCTGCTGGGCCTCTATCGCCTGCACGGTCTGGAACACGCCCATGAGCACGGCCACCAAGGCGCCTCGCCGCCCTTCGTGCACGACGAACTGCCGGTCAACGCGCTGGATTGCGCCTGGCTCTTCTTCGCCGGCCTGGTGCTGGTGGCAGCCGGCTCGGCCTTCTATCACCTGCAACCCGACGACGCCGTGCGCCTCACCGGCGACCGCGCCGCCATGGCCGTGGCCTTTGCCGGGGTGATCGGCCTGGCGGTGTGCGACCGGGTGAGCCAGCGCGCCGGCTGGCCGGCCGCCTGCGTCGCCCTGACGGCCGGGTTGTTGGCGGTGGCGATCTTCCAGGAGACCGGCAACGTGATGCCCTGGGCAGTGGTGCAGTTCGGCGGCATGGCGCTGGTTCTTGCCATGGCGTTCATGCGGCCGGTTCCAAGCGCCACGCGGACCATGCGCCTCAAGCTGGGCTGGCTCGTCGCCTGCTACGCGCTGGCCAAGGTCTGCGAAATGGCCGACGGCGCGATCTTCGAGGCGACGCAACAGCTGATCTCGGGCCACTCGCTCAAGCACATGGTGGCGGCGCTGGCGGCGCTGCCGGTGCTGCAAGCGGTGCGAAGCCTGGGGCAGGACACCCTCATGCACAATGCGCCGGCGACTGTAGTCACGGCTTGATACAAAAAAGCTTCGAGGAAAACCCTTGTCAACCCTCACCAGCAACCAACCCGCCTCGCCCGCTTTGGCGCCTGCCGCCCACGGCAACCAGTTCTCGCTGCTGAGCCAGCGGCGCTTCGCACCCTTCTTCTGGACTCAGTTCGCCGGCGCCGCCAACGACAACCTCTTCAAGTTCGCCTTCACCGTGATGGTGACCTACCAGCTGCAACTGGGCTGGATGCCGCCGGCGATGGCGGGCCTGGTCATCGGCGCGCTGTTCATCCTGCCCTTTCTGCTGTTCTCGGCCACCGCCGGTCAGATCGCCGACAAGTTCGACAAGACGCGGGTGATCCGCTTCGTCAAGAGCCTGGAGATCGCGATCATGCTGGTCGCGCTCTGGGGCTTCCTGAAGGCCGATGCCGTGGTCCTGCTGACCTGCGTGTTCCTGATGGGCCTGCATTCCACGCTGTTCGGACCAGTCAAGTTCGCCTATCTGCCCCAGACGCTGGACTCGCACGAGCTCACCGGCGGCAATGGCATGGTCGAGATGGGCACCTTCGTGGCGATCCTCCTCGGTCAGGTGGCAGGTGGCCTGCTGGTGGCCATGCCGCAGATCGGCCACGGGGCGGTGGCGGCAGCCTGCGTGCTGCTGGCCCTGGCCGGGCGTGCCGTGGCGCAGGCCATTCCGCCGGCGCCGGCCACCGATCCGGGGCTCGCCATCAACTGGAACCCGGTCAGCGAGACCTGGCGCAATCTCAAGCTGGCGCACGGCAATGTCGTGGTGTTCCGCTCCCTGCTGGGCATCTCCTGGATGTGGTTCTTCGGCGCCGTGTTCCTGGCGCAGTTCCCCAGCTTCGCCAAGGAGGTGCTGCATGGCGACGAGCAGGTGGCCTCGCTCCTGCTGGTGGTGTTCTCGGTGGGCATCGGCATCGGCGCGCTGCTGTGCGAGACCTTGAGCCGGCGCCAGGTGGAGATCGGCCTGGTGCCGCTGGGCGCCATCGGCATGAGCGTGTTCGCCATCGACCTGTACTTTGCCTCGCGTGGCCTGCCGGCCTCGGCGCCGATGGGCCTGGCCGCCTTCCTGGCGCAGCCGGCGCACTGGCGCGTGATGGCGGACCTGGGCCTCTTGTCGCTGTTCACCGGCCTCTACAGCGTGCCGATGTACGCACTGATCCAATTGCGCAGCCAGCCCACGCACCGCGCCCGCATCATCGCGGCCAACAACATCCTCAATGCGCTGTTCATGATCGGCAGCTCGGTCATCGCCGGCGCGCTGCTGGCGGCCGGTTTCAGCATTCCGCAGATCTTCCTGTTCACCGGCATCGCCAATGCGCTGGTGGCTTTCTACATCTTCCTCCTGGTGCCGGAATACCTGCTGCGCTTCGTGGCCTGGGTGCTGTCGCGTCTGGTGTACCGCTTCAAGGTGCGCGGCGACGAGCACATCCCCGACAGCGGCGCAGCCCTGTTGGTGTGCAACCACGTCAGCTTCGTCGACGCGGTGCTCTTGATGGCGGCCAGCCCGCGCCCGATCCGCTTCATCATGGATCACCGCATCTTCCGCGTGCCGGTGCTGGGCTGGCTGTTCAAGATGGCCAAGGCGATTCCGATCGCGCCGCAGAAGGAGGACGCCGCCGCCTACGAGCGCGCCTTCGAGCAGGCCGCCCAGGTGCTGCGCGAGGGCGACCTGCTGGCCATCTTTCCGGAGGGCGCCATCACGCGCGACGGGCAGTTGCAACCCTTCAAGGGCGGCGTGAAGAAGATCCTGGAGCGTGCGCAGGCCGAGGGCCTGGTCGTGCCGGTGGTGCCGATGGCGCTGACCAACCTGTGGGGTTCCTTCTTCAGCCGGGTCGAAGTGCAAGGCGGCGAGAATGTGGCCATGGTGCGGCCCTTCCGCCGCGGCGTCTGGAGCCGCGTCGGCCTGCAGGTCGGCCATGCAATGGCGCCGGTACAGGCGCAGCCCGAGGAACTGCAGCGCCGGGTCGGCGAACTGCTGGGCCGCACTACTTGATGACGATGGCTCGATGATCCTGCGCGACGCGTTCTGGCGCGCTGTCCACAGCCTGCCGGACAGCTTCTGGTGGGCACTGACCTGGTTCGGCGACAGCGGCTTGCTGCTGCCGGCCGCGGTGCTGATCCTGCTGTGGTTGGCCTTCTCGCGCCGGACCTGGCCCAGTGCCGGCCTGTGGCTGCTCAGCTTCGGCGCCGCCAGCCTGGTGGTACTGGCGTCCAAGCTGGCTTTTCTGGGCTGGGGCATCGGCAGTGCAAGCCTGAACTTCACCGGCTTCAGCGGCCACACCATGCTGTCGGCCGCCGTCTGGCCGGTGGCGCTGTGGCTGGTGGCCTCGCGCGCCACGCATCGCACGCGGGTTGCGCTGGCCGCCCTGGGCTGGGCGCTGGCTGCGGCGATTGGCGTCTCGCGCATGGCGCTGTACGCGCATTCCTGGTCCGAGGTGGCGGGCGGCTACGCGCTGGGCGTGCTCGCCAGTGCGGCGTTCCTGGCAGCGCAGCATCGCATGCCCCATCCGGCGCTGCGCTCCTCGATGGTGGCGCTCAGCCTGCTGCTGCCGCTGGTCTACCAGCAGCCGGGCAATGCGGCGCCCACCCAGGGCTTGCTGGAGAGCATGGCGGTGCGCATGGCGGGGATCGAGCGGCCCTACACCCGCGACGATCTTCACGAGCGCTAGCGCGCGTTGGCAACGTCGAGTATCGAAGCTTGATACTTCGTGTCCCAAATCACGGCACTCATCCATTCGGACGATGCCTGGGCTGCAACCCGCGGTCGATTATTCGTCTCCCCAGATTCCTGTTCCAGGAGAGACCATGACCCCACGCTGCTGCCAACGCGAGCCCGGGAGCCTGCCATGAGCCAGAGCCTCTACGGCACGGCCTACGACAATGGGCAGCAGCTGACGGCGCGAGCGCGCTGGCGGCACACGGCAAGCACCCTGCTGCAACTGGCCATCGTCGCGTCGAGTGCGGTGGCGATCGGCATCTACCTGTTCCCAGTCCAATAGCACCCATGAGCAAATCCCTGCGCCTGTCCGAGAAATGGTTTCGCCGGGGGCTGTGGCTCGTGGCGCTGGTATTCGCGGTCTTTCTGACCGGCCTGGGCAGCACCATCGTCGGCGATCTGCCGCGGGTGGAGCGCCCGCTGGAGCTGGAAGACTTCATGGACCGGACGGCGGCCGCGCCACTGCGCGATACGCTGAGCAAGGCCGAAGACGCGCAGAAGGCAGCCCAGCGCGAACTGGAGCAGGCCGAGCTGCAACTGCAGGCGGCCGCACAGGCCTATCGCAACGGGCGCGAGACCTTCTCCAACTGGCTGTCGACCCGGCATGCGACCCAGCAGCCGGATCAGGACACCGAGCTGATCGCACGCACCAAGGCGCTCGATGCCATCAAGGCGAGCGAGGATGCGGCGCAGAAGAAGGTGCAGGCACAGCGCCAGCGCGCCCTCGATGCGCGCCAGGCGCAGGCGCGCACGCGGGAACAGCTTTCGGTGCTCACCCGCGAGGCCAGCAAGAAGCTGCAGGAGGAATCGCGGCGGGTGGAGTTGCGTGTCTTCGCCTACCGGCTGGCGCTCACCCTGCCGCTGCTGGTGATCGCCGGCTGGCTGTTCGCCAAGCATCGCAAGAGCACCTACTGGCCCTTCGTCTGGGGCTTCATCTTCTTCGCGTTGTTCGCCTTCTTCGTCGAACTGGTGCCCTACCTGCCCAGCTACGGCGGCTATGTGCGCTACGCGGTAGGCATCCTGCTCACGGTGCTGGTGGGGCGCTACGCCATCCTGGCCCTCAACCGCTACCTGGCGCGCCAGAAGCTGGCGGAGGCGCAACCTGACCAGGTGCGGCGCGAGGAACTGAGCTACGACACCGCGCTGGCGCGCCTGGCCAAGAGCGTGTGCCCCGGCTGCGAGCGGCCGGTGGACCTGAAGAACACCGAGATCGATTTCTGCCCGCACTGCGGCATCGGCCTGTTCGACCATTGCGGCAAGTGCGAGGCGCGCAAGAGCGCCTTCTCGAAGTTCTGCCATGCCTGCGGGACGGCTGCGCATGGAACGGCGGCGGCGCCGGCCTAGACCTTTTTGCTCCCGGCGCTCAAGATTCGGGGATGAGCGCCCCGGACATGCCATCCGTGCTCGTCGCCGGCGCCACCGGCTTCATCGGCCGTGCGCTGATGGCGGACCTGCGTCGCGACGGCGTTGGCCTGATGGCACTGTCTCGCGATGCCAAGCGTGCGGCCGCGCTGCTCGGGGCCGATGTCCATGTGGCCCAGAGCCTGGACGCCATCCCGTCGGAAACGCGAATCGACGCGATCGTTCATCTTGCCGGCGCGCGGGTCCTCGGTCCGCCTTGGACGGCATCGCGCCGGCGCCTGCTGCTGGCCAGCCGCGTCGAGGTGACGCAGGCGCTGCTGGCGCTGATGCGGCGACTGGCGCAGCCGCCGCGCGTGCTGGTCAGCGCCTCGGCGGTGGGCTACTACGGGGCGGTGCCGGAGGGCATGACCGCGCCGCTGGACGAAAGCGGCCCGCCGCAGCCAGGGCAGTTCCAGTCCGATCTGTGCAGTGCCATCGAACACGAGGCGAGCCGCGCCGAGGCACTGGGCGTGCGCGTGGTGCGGCTGCGCTTTGGCGTGGTGTACGGCCGGGGCGACGGTGCCTATCCCATGCTGGCGCTGGGTGCGCGCCTTGGCCTTGGAACAGTGCTCGGCAACGGGCGCCAGCCGGCGCCGTGGATCCATCTGGAGGACGCGGTTGGTTTGATCCGCTTTGCCATCGCCAGCGACCGCCTCAGCGGCCCCGTCAATGCCGTCGCGCCCGACACGCCATCGCAGGAACGCCTGACCAAGTCCATGGCCAAATCCTTCGGCCGCAGTGCCTGGCTGCGTTTGCCGGCGGCTCCCTTGCGGCTGCTGGCCGGCGAAATGTCCACCTTGCTGCTCGACGGACAGAGGGTGGAGTCGCGCTCCGCGCTGGCGGCCGGCTATCAGTTCCGCCATCCGAGCCTCGAAGAAGCGCTCCAGGACCTGGCGCGCAAGGGCTGAGCCTCAGACCCCGCGCGCCCGGTCCGCCTTGAACTGCGCGCGGAACTGGCCGAAGGTGCCGGCCTCCAGCGCCTCGCGGACTTCGCGCATCAGGTTCAGGTAGTAGTGCAGGTTGTGCACCGTGGTCAGCATCGGGCCCAGCATCTCGCCGCAGCGGTCCAGGTGATGCAGGTAGGCGCGCGAGAAGCCTTCGCGGCCGCCGTCGTTCCACGACACGCCCGAGGCGCCGGCACAGGCATGGCAGGTGCAGCTCGGGTCGATGGGCTGCGGGTCGCTCTTGTGGCGCGCGTTGCGCATCTTCAGGTCGCCATAGCGGGTGAAGAGGGTGCCGTTGCGCGCATTGCGCGTGGGCATCACGCAGTCGAACATGTCGACGCCGTCGGCCACGCCCTGCACCAGGTCTTCCGGCGTGCCCACGCCCATCAGGTAGCGCGGCTTGTCGGCCGGCAGGCGGTGCGGGGTGTGGGCCATGATGCGCAGCATCTCGTCCTTGGGCTCACCCACGCTGACGCCGCCGATGGCGTAGCCGGGGAAGTCCAGCTCCACCAGTTGCGCCAGGGATTCCTCGCGCAGCTTCTCGTACATGCCGCCTTGCACGATGCCAAACAGGGCGTTGGGGTTCTCGAGGCGCGCGAACTCGCCCTGGCAGCGCCGGGCCCAGCGCAGGCTCAGTTCCATCGAGGCACGCGCCTGCGCCTCGGTGGTGAGCTTGCCGTCGGTGTCGTAGGGCGTGCATTCGTCGAACTGCATGACGATGTCGCTGTTGAGGATGGTCTGGATGTGCATCGAGACCTCGGGCGTCAGGAACAGCTTGTCGCCATTCACCGGCGAAGCGAACTTGACGCCTTCCTCGCTGATCTTGCGCATCGCGCCCAGGCTCCAGACCTGGAAGCCGCCGGAGTCGGTGAGGATGGGCTTGTCCCACTTCTCGAACTGGTGCAGCCCGCCAAAGCTCGCCATCACGTCCAGCCCGGGACGCATCCACAAGTGGAAGGTGTTGCCCAAAATGATCTGCGCGCCCATGTCGTGCAGGCTGCGCGGCATCACGCCCTTGACGGTGCCGTAGGTGCCCACCGGCATGAAGATCGGCGTCTGCACCACGCCATGGTTGAGCGTGAGGGTGGCCCGGCGCGCGTGGCTGTCGGGGTCGGTGGTGAGAAGCTGGAAGTTCAGCATGACGTTTCAGTCCTTTGGGCGGGCCAGCAGCATGGCGTCGCCATAGCTGAAGAAGCGGTAGTGCTCGGCAATTGCGTGCGCATAGAGCGCCATCACGCGCTCGTAGCCGGCGAAGGCGCTCACCAGCATCATCAAGGTGCTCTTGGGCAGGTGGAAGTTGGTGACCAGCAGGTCGACGTGCCGGAAGGCAAAGCCCGGCGTGATGAAGATGCGGGTATCGCCTGCCGCCTCGCCCGTCTTCGCCCAGGATTCGAGCGTTCGGACGGTGGTCGTCCCGACGGCCACCACCCGTCCGCCGCGTGCCTTGCAGTCGATGACGGCCTGTTGCGTCGAGGCCGGCACCTCGTAGCGCTCGGCATGCATGGTGTGCTCGGCGATGTTCTCGGTCTTGACGGGCTGGAAGGTGCCGGCACCCACATGCAGGGTGACATTGGCGCGCTGAACGCCGTGTGACTCCAGTTGCGCAAGCAGGGCCTCGTCGAAGTGCAGCGCCGCGGTCGGCGCCGCCACCGCGCCGGGCACGCGGGCGAACACGGTCTGGTAGCGCCGTTCGTCCTCGGCCGAGTCGCCGTGGGTGATGTAGGGCGGCAATGGCACATGGCCGCAGCGTGCCATCAGTGCGTAGGGATCTTCCTGTGCGTCGCTCTCGAAGGCGAAGCGAAAGAGCGCACCCTGGTCGTCGGGCCAGCGCCCGAGCAGGGTGGCGCGAAAACCACCCACCATGTCGAGCACCGTGCCAACCGGCGGCTTCTTGCTGACCTTCATGTGCGCGACGGCCTCCTGGCCTTGCAGCACGCGCTCCACCAGCAGTTCCAGCTTGCCGCCTGTGGGCTTCTCGCCGAACAGGCGCGCCTTCACCACCTGGGTGTCGTTGAAGACCAGCAGGTCGCCGGACTGCAGCAGCGAGGGCAGGGTGTGGAAGATGCGATCGACCGGTTCGGGGCCGGTGCCGTCCAGCAGGCGCGAGGCGCTGCGTTCGGGGGCGGGGTGCTGGGCCACCAGTTCGGGCGGCAGGTGGAAATCGAAATCGGAAAGGGAAAAGCTGCGCATGTTCTTGAGGGCCGGACGGGCCCGTGCCAAGTGGCGTGAAGAGAGGGGCGGGAGGAGCGGGGAGGAGCGGGCAGAATTGTCCCATGCCCGCCGCCACCCGCCCCAAGCCGAGCGAAAAGCCCGAGCCAACCGCTGCGCCTTCGTCCGCGCCGGGCGCGGGCCTGAGCGCGGTGCAGCGCGCGCTGCGCAAGCTGGGGCTGGTGCGCGACATCGACTTCGCCCTGTACCTGCCGATGCGCTACGAGGACGAGACGCGCATCGTGCGCCTGGGCGATGTGCGCGACGGCCAGATGGCGCAGATCGAGGCCGTGGTGACGTCCAACGAAGTGGTCTATCGTCCGCGCCGCCAACTGATCGTGACGGTTGATGACGGCAGTGATACCTGCCAGCTGCGCTTCTTCAACTTCTACCCCTCGCAGCAGAAGCAGTTGGCCGTGGCTGCGAAAGTGCGGGTGCGCGGCGAAGTGCGCGGGGGCTTCCTGGGCCGGACGATGATGCACCCGACGGTCAAGGCGGCCGGCACCGAGCTGCCCGAGGCGCTGACGCCCGTCTATTCCACCGTTGCCGGCCTGGCCCAGCCGGTGCTGCGGCGCGAAGTGCGCGCCGGCCTGGCGCGTGCCCGGCTCGATGAGACGCTGCCGGCCGCAGCCGCCTGGCAGCCGGCCTGGGACCTGCGCCGTTCGCTCAACTTCCTGCACTACCCGGCGCCGGACGTGGCGATGGCGACCCTGGAGGACCACAGCCATCCGGCCTGGCAGCGCATCAAGGCCGAGGAATTGCTGGCGCAGCAGCTCTCGCAATTGCAGGCGCGCAACGAGCGGGCGGCCCAGCGCGCGCCGACTTTGGCGAGCAGGCCGACGTCCGGTTCGCTGGTTTCGCAACTGCTGGCCGTGCTCCCCTTCGCCCTGACCGGCGCCCAGCGGCGTGCCGGCGAGGAGATCGGCCGCGACCTCGCGCGCGAAGTGCCGATGCACCGGCTGCTGCAGGGCGATGTCGGCTCCGGCAAGACCGTG
>DATILH010000008.1:0-53215 GCA_035476655.1 Variovorax sp. | reverse complement strand
GTGCCGCACCTGCGGCTCGTGATCGAACAGCTTGGGGCGATCGTTGGGGTCGATGGTGGGCGCGAGCGGGGCCTTGCCCGCGAAGGCCTCGATGCTGGCCATGGAATCCCAGACCGACATGACCACGACTTCGGTCGTGCCGTCGTCCAGATCTCGGAACACGGCGGCCGCACGACGATTGCCGGGCTGGCGACGCAACTCCGGAAGCTTGGTCGCCTCGAGGTGCAGGCGGCACTCTTCGCGTAGCGCGGTGTGAATCCAGAAGGTCCAGGTGCGAAGTATGGGGCTCATCCGTTTTGCATCGACAGCGCTCGGCGGCACTCCTGGCGAGCCGACGCTGATTGGCGTTGTATCCGATGCCGCGCCCAGTCGCATTTGGCGCAGCGTAGAAAGGCAATATTGCCCCATGCCATACGTGAACACACAGTCATTTCAAGCGTCAACTACGAAGAACGTTCGCTCGCCAAGTGCGGTTCTCAGCCGGCGATTCACGGCAAGGTGACGTCCTCGAGCGCCGAGAAAAGCACCTGGAAGATTTCCCTGGTCGAGACTGAACCCTGCGCATCCTTCTTGAGCTGGATGAGTTGCTGTGAATCAGGCAAGCCCGCAGGTATCACCATCGTTCCGCCTGGTTTCAACTGATAGATGAGCGCCGGCGGGATCAGCTCGGGGGCCGCCGTCACCATGATCTTGTCGAATGGTGCGCGTTCGGGCCAGCCATGACACCCGTTTCCGATCCTGATCTCGACGTTGTCGTGCCCTTCGTCGGCCAGGCGATGCTCGGCCTGCTCGGCCAGTTCCTCGATGATCTCGACAGTGAAAACGCGGTGCGCGAGCTGCGCCAGGATGGCCGACTGGTAGCCCAGCCCGGTGCCGATCTCGAGCACCGTGTCGGTCGGCTGCACTCCGAGCAGGTCGGTCATCACGGCGACGATGAAGGGTTGCGAGATCGTCTTGCGAAAGCCGATCGGCAAGGGTGAATCGACGTAGGCGTAGGGCCGCAGTTCGAACGGCACGAACGCGTGGCGCGGCACCGTGGCCATGGCGTTCATGACCCTCGAATCCAGCGCCGCCTTGCCCAGGTACGTAGTCGAGAAGACCGTCTTGGCGGCGATCTCGGCCAGCATGCGCTGCCGCAGCATCGTGAAGTCCGCTTCGCTCATGGTGCCTTCCGGTGTTTCCGCATTTGAGCAAAGCGCTCCGGCAACTTCAACCGGGAGACCCTGATGGACGAGGAGGCACTCGGCCTAGCTAGGCGACTTGTGGCTCCAGGAGCCTCTTGAGCCGGTTCGACAGCCGCTGCGGCACCGTCCAGCCGTTGGCCTTGTACATCCGGTGCGAGCGCCACCGCTCGATGTCCGACTGCGGGGAGCCCGATCCGACGTTCGCGCGCATGCAGCCAAGCAGCGCGTCGGCGTAGTAGGCGATCAGGCGGTTCGGGTGAAAGTACCTGCACCAGGCTTCGTAGGCACGCGCGCCCATCTTCTCGTGTTGCTGCGCGTGTTGCTGGAGGATGGAATCGAGCGATGCCAGGTCGGCCTCCCTGACGCGCAGCGAGAACGCCTTCCAGTCCGGGCCGGCAGGCGGCGCGAACTCGTCGGCAATGATGACGGGGGCCACGCCGAGCGCCATGCTCTCGAAGATCCGGATCGAAGCCGGGCCCCATCCACCGGGGCACAGCGAGAACTTGCCCGATCGCAGGAGCTGGACGTAGTGCGCCTTCTCGTCGGCGCCGTGGTTCAGCCAGCTTTGGGTCGCCTCGACCTTGAAGCTCGATGAGCCGGCATAGAGGTCCAGCAAGCGCTCCCGCAGCCGGCGGTTGGATTTGGGATTGCCCCGCCAGGTGCCAAGAAGCGTCGCCGGCGCTCGGCGCGTGCCGGCATGGGCCAGCACTTGCTCGTTCGGCTGCACGAGAAACGGCGTCGCCACGTGCAGCGCCGGGTCGAGGCGGCTCTGCGGCAGGCAGGAGTAGGCCCCGCGCAGCAAGCCGGCGGGAGCATCGTCGCTGTTGACGGTGTAAACCTTGTGAGAGAAGCGGCCGATCACCGGGTCGGCGATGAGCCTGTCGATGTAGCGCCACTCCCTGAAGGCCCAGGGCTCGTGGATCACGAGGGCATCGGCGACGTCGAAGTCGCTCTCTTCGACGATGCCCGGACGCTGCAGCAGTTCGGCACGCAGCGATTCGATCAACGAGACATCGGCGCTGGCCATCGGGACGTCGTTCGGCTTCAGGAATCGAAGTTTCATCGGGGAAACCCCCAGGGAGAGTTGGAGACGATGGAACTTCTAAAAATACTGCCCGCGCGCCGTCCGCGCATGGGCATTGCGGCGCCTCCTTGCGTCAGGAAATTTCAACGATTGCAGGCGACGCCAGAAGACCCCTGCAGATGAGCGCAAGCAATCACTTCAGCGTGAATCGTGCCGTCCCCAAGGTCTTGCCCGCGTTTGTCACCACGGCCACCACCTTCGTGCCGGCAGCTACCTTGAAGTTGCCTTTCGCCTCCAGCTTGTCGCCAACGGGCTTGAGCTCGACCTCGGCCTTCTCCGTACCTGCAAGCAAGGTGAGCTTTGCCGTCGCCTTGGACGGGTCCATCGATTTGCCATGGTCTCTGAGGTACAGGTGTAGCGTGTCTGGCTTGGCAACCAGTTCGTAGTCGGCCTCCTTTCCGGGGACGACAAGACCACCATGCTTGGGCGCATGGTCGTCGTGCGCGTGCTCGCCTGCCGCCAAGGCAGTGCCCGCAACAGCCAGGGCCAGGATGGCCATCAATGCTTGCTTCTTCATAGGAAAGACCTTCTTGGTTGGTTGGATGAAAAATGGGTCAGAAAGCGTCCTGCCCCTTGGCCTCTGCCAGCCTGTCGGCGGCATTGCGGCCGAAGAGCCAGAACATGGCCGGCGTCAGGAAAGTATCCAGAAGGGTCGAGCTGATGAGGCCGGAGAAGATGACGACTGCGACCGGGTGAAGCACCTCGGTGCCTGGTTGCTCCGCTTCGAAAAGCAGCGGCGCCAGTGCGAACGCGGTCACCAGGGCGGTCATCAGCACAGGCGCAAGCCGCTCGAGGGAGCCGCGAACAATCATTTTCTGGTCGAAGCTCTCGCCTTCGAAGCGCATCAGGTTGATGTAGTGGCTGACCTTCAGGATGCCGTTGCGAACCGAGATGCCGGCCAAGGTGATGAATCCCACCAGTGCCGCGACAGAGAGCGGCTGTCCCGCTACCCACAGCCCCACGACCGCGCCCACAAGGGCCAGCGGAATGTTCGCCATGATGAGCAGGGAGAGCTTCGTCGACTGGTAGCGGCTGTAGAGCACGACAAACATCAGCGTGAGAGACACCAGCGACAGCAGGCCGACCAGCCTGGAGGCTTCTTCCTGCGCCTGGAACTGCCCACCGAGGGTGATGAAGTAGCCCTCGGGCAGCTTGGCCTGCGCCACGACGCTCCTGATGTCTGCAACGATGTCGGAGAGCGCCCGGCCCTGCGCGTTTGCAGACAGGACGATGCGCCGCTTGCCATCGTCGCGGCTGATCTGATTGGGCCCGTCGCCTTCCTCGATGGTGGCCAACTTCGACAGCGGCACGCGCCCGGACGGCGTCTCGACAAGAATGTGCTGCAGCCCTTCTGCGGAGCGCGCAGATTCCGGCAGCTTCACGACCAGCGCGAAGCGACGGCCCCCCTCGACGATCTGCGTGACCTTCTCGCCCTCCACCAGACTCTGCAGCGCGCTCAGTATCTGCGGGGACGGAACGCCATATCGGGCCGCGGCGCCATAGTCCACGCGAACCATGATCTGGGGGGCCAGTACCTGCTTCTCGATCTCCAGATCGGCGATTCCAGGGATGGCGGCCAGCTTGCCGCGCAGCAGGTCGGCCTGGCCGCGAAGCGTGTCCAGGTCGTCGCCAAAGATCTTGATGGCAATCTGCGAGCGCACACCCGAGAGCATGTGGTCGATGCGATGCGAGATGGGCTGGCCAATCGAGACCGCCGCCGGCAGGTTGCGCAGGCGTGCGCGAATGTCGGCGGAAATCTCGTCCATCGACCGTGTCAGTTCATCCGTGGGCTTGAGTCCCACGTCGAGTTCGCTGACGTGCACGCCCTCGGCGTGCTCATCGAGTTCGGCGCGGCCGCTTCGGCGACCGACATGCGTGACCTCCGGCACCTGCTTGATCAGCACTTCAACCTGGCGGGCCAAGGCAGCGGTCTCGGCCAGCGTGACGCCGGGGTTCAATCGCACGCCGACCAGCAATGTGCCCTCGTTGAAGGGCGGCAGGAAGGTCGTCGGAAAGAACGGCACCGCGACAAGTGCGAGCAGGACCGCAATGGCGCCCGCAGTGACGGCGCGCCTGGGTTGATCCAGCACCTTCTGGAGCCCACTGGCGTAGCGGGCCTTCAGCCACGTCAGGAGCTTCGTGTCGCCATGGTCCAGCGACCGCATTCCCGGTAAGAGGTAGTACGACAGGGCGGGCGTCACCGTCACGGAAACGACCAGGCTCGCGAGCGTCGAGACGATGAATGCGACACCCAGCGGCACGAACAGCTTGCCCTCCATCCCTGGCAAGGCGAACAGCGGGACGAAGACGAGAACGATGATGATGGTCGCGTAGAGGATGGATGAGCGCACTTCCATCGTGGCCCGCGCAACCACCTCGACCGGGTTGAGTCGATGGTCCGGATGCTTCGCGCGGTCTTCTCTCAAGCGACGGATCGAGTTTTCCAAGCCGACCACCGCGTCGTCGACCAAGCCGCCAACCGCGACGGCAAGACCGCCCAGCGTCATGGTGTTGATGGAAAGGCCGAAGTACTTGAACACCAGCGCCGCCATCAGGATGGAGACGGGAATGGCCGTCAGTGCGACGACGGTGGGCCGCAGCGTGCCCAGGAAGAGGAACAGAATCACCGCGACGAACACCGACGCGCCGACCAGCTTCCACTTGAGGTTGTCGATCGACGCCTCGATGAAGCTGGCTTGCCGGAAGGTCATCCGTGGCTCTTCCAGGCCAGTAGGCAAGGACTTCTTCATGCCTTCCACGGCCGCCTCGATGGATTCGGTCAGCGAAATGGTGTCCGCGGTGGGCTGCTTCTGAATTCCGAGGATGACGGCAGGCTTGCCTTCGAAGCCCGCGTCGCCGCGCTTGGGCGCGGCAGCAAAGGTGACGTCCGCGATCTGGCGCAGCACGATGGCCTGCCCGTTGCGGGTGGCAAGCGCCAGATTCTTCAGGTCGTCCAGGAGCGAGGTCCGACCCAGATGACGGATGAGGTACTCGCGTCCATTGAGTTCAAGGAAGCCGCCGGAAGTGTTCGATGAATACCCCTTGAGCGCGGCTTCCAATTGCTCGTGCGTGATGCCCAGTTCCGCCATGCGTGTCGTATTCGGCTGCACCTGGAATTGCCGGACCTCGCCCCCGATCGGAATCACCTGCGCAACGCCGGGAATCGCCATCAGGCGCGGGCGAAGTACCCAGTCCGCATACTCGCGCACGGCCATCGGAGAGATCTTTTCCGTGTCGACCGGGATGGCGATCTGCATGATCTCGCCCATGATGGAGCTGATGGGCCCCATCCGGGGAACGACGCCCTCGGGCAAGCCTTCCTCCATCGACGCCAGGCGCTCCGACACCATCTGCCGGGCGCGGAATATTTCCGTGTCCCAGCCGAAGGTCACGTAGAGGAAGGACAGTCCGGCCGAGGACACGGAGCGAACCGTCTCGACGCCAGGCAGCCCGT
The DNA here is from genome assembly GCA_035476655.1 of Variovorax sp. Classification (GTDB taxonomy): domain Bacteria; phylum Pseudomonadota; class Gammaproteobacteria; order Burkholderiales; family Burkholderiaceae_C; genus Variovorax. The sequence continues at coordinate 47,493 of DATILH010000008.1, read as the reverse complement.
TCATCGTCGTCTCGAGCGGGAAGGTGATGAGCTGCTCGACTTCCTCGGCCGCCATGCCGCCCGCCTCGGTCATGATGGTGACGGTCGGTTTGTTGAGGTCGGGGAACACATCGACCGGCGTTCGGGACAAGGTCCATGCACCATAGATCATCAACACGACGCTCGCGATGAGCACCAGCAGCCGGTTGGACAGGCTGCTCGTCAGTAGCCACTTGAACATTCGTGGCTCCTGTCAGCGGACCTGGTTGATGAGGGTCGCACCTTGCGTCGCGACACGGTCGCCTGGCTTCAGCCCGGAGGTGACCGCAACCGTCAGGCCGTCGAGTGGTTCGGCGCTGACGATGCGAGGCGCGAACTTCTCGGGTGCCGTCTTGACCCACACGATGGTCTGGTTGGACGGGTTCTTCATCAGCGAGGCCGCCGGAACCGCGATGCCCCGGACCGTCGAGCGCGTCTGCACGTAGACCTTGACCGGCTGGCCCACCGCCAGCTTCGACAGGGCGGCACCGCTGGCCGCGAAGTCGAGCGGCAGCGCCTGCTCGCGCAGCGTGCGCGCTGCACCGAGGAACTGAAGGGGCACGCGCTCGTTGCCTACCGCCAGCGTCGCACCGCCCACATTGGCGCCCAGCTCCGGGTCGAAAGAGAGCGCCTCGATGCGCAGGCGCTGGGGGTCGACGACTTCATAGACGAGCTCCCTCGCATCGACCACCTGGCCGGCGACCACATTGGACGAGGCGATGACTCCAGCGACCGGGGCCACCAGCGCTTCCCGTCCTGTCAGTCCGGCATCCACGGCGCTGGCTCGCGCGCCAAGGCTTGCGAGCTCTGCCTCGGCAGCCTCGATTTCCTTGCGAGGCACCGTGTCCGAGAGCGACTTGAGCCTGGCCAGGCGTCTTTCGGACAGCGCCCTGGCGCTTCTCAGCTCTGCAAGCTGGGCGGCTTGAACCGAGCGCTCCAGCGGGGCCGTGGACGGGACAACATAGGCCAGGACTTCACCCTCGCGAACGGCCTGCCCGAGCGTCGGCAGGCCTCGTGGACCCGACTCGACACGACCAGCGGTTGTCGACTGCACCTTGCCGCCAGCGTTGGGGTCCATCGCGACCTTGCCCGCCAGCTCCACGGTGCGAGTCAGTTCCCCGGCTTTCGCCACAGCGGTTCGCACCGACAGTTGCCGTTGCGCCGCCTTGGGAAGGAAGACGCTTCCGTCGGGCTGGCGACTGGGGCCGTTCGAGTTGGCAACGGGAGTGGAAGCGCCGTGGTCGTGACCATGCTCGTCTGCGGCCCATGCCGGCAAGGCGCAGCTCAAGACGGCAGCAAGGATGAACCTTGAAATCATGCTGCACCCCCAGCGCGCTGAGCGCTCCCCGCGCGTCGCCTCAGCCAGGTCAAGCCTCCAAGCACGCCCAGCGCACCGGCCACCCAAGCTGCATATGCACGCCAGCTGCGGGCTTGCGAGTCATGCGCGGTTGCAGGCCCATGCATGACGAGGTCGCCCGCCAGGATGTCCGTGTCATTGCCCGCAGCGACAGTGGCTGTCACTGCGATGACGCCTGGCTCGAGTTCTTCGGCAAGGGTGCCTTCGTACTCGCCATCGGCGATCCGTTTGAGCGCAACCTTCGCGCCGCCGATTTCGAGGTCCACATCCGCATCCTTCACAGGCGCGTTGTCCTCGAAGCTGTCCAGATAGATGGCCAGTTGCCTGCCGCTCACCACAACGACCAGTTCGAAGGCTTCCGACACTGCCGAAAAGCGCGGCAGCGCCGGGCCGCTGGCTGCGGAGGGCGCGCCATGGTCGTGTCCGTGCTCGTCGGCGGCCATCGCCGGCATTGCAAACAGGAAGGCAAGAAGGCTCGTGCCCGTCACCATGTTCTTGGGGTTCATTGCTTTGTTCTCTCTCTGCTTACTCTGGCAACAGCCCGAGCGATTGGCGCAATTGCGAGACTGCGGCCGCGTGTTCGATGCGGCTGCGAGTCGCCTGCCGCTCGGCGTCGGCCGCCTCTTGCTCAATGCGAAGGCGGGTCGGAAGGTCGGTTTCACCGAGGCGGAAGGACTTTTCGAAGAAGCCGCGTGATTCGGCCGCAAGCCGGCTGCGACGTTCGGCTGCGGCCACGACCGCCGCGAGCGCAGTCACCCGCTCGCGCGCTGCATGGACCTCCGTCCCGATGCGTTCCTGCTCCATGAGAAGCTGGGTCTCGGCCTCCACCTGCTCGGCGCCTGCCGTTGCGATCTTGCTGTCGCTGCGACTGTGCTTGCCCAGGGGTACGCGCACCGCCACGCTCAGCACCTGGGCGTATCGCTCGGCGATGTCGGAGCGCTCGCGCGTGACGCCCAACGTCAACTCGGGGTTCGCGCGGGTCTGTATGCCGGCAAGTTCCAACTGGCGCCTTGCAGCATCGGCCCGTGCCGTCAGGTCCCGCAGCACGGGATGCGAGGCATCGGTCGCCGACGCGGCAGGCGCGGGCTCCGGGCTGAGGTCTTCGCGGGTCGCCGGCGCCCTGCCGGTCAATGCAGTCCAACGCTGGCTTGCCTGCGTCAACGCCACGCTGGACTCGGCCACTGCGCTGTCGGCCGCCGCCACTGCGGCGTCGGCCTGGTGGCTGTCGGAACGGGCCAGGTCGCCGGCGTTGACGCGTCGAGCGACATCCGCTGCGAGTTGCCGGGAATTGGCCAGCCGCTGCTGAGCGAGGGAATGGTCCAGCCGCGCCCGCTGGTACGCCCAGTAGGCGTCCCGAACTTCCGCGGCCAAGTGCCATTGCGCTGCGAACAGGCGGCTTTCTACCGCGCCCGTATCGGCATTGGCAGCCGCCAACGAAGTTGATCTTTCGTTCGGCAGCCAGATCGGAACTGCAAGCTTGGCCTCGTACTCGCGCGCCCCGGTGTTGCTTGTCATCCGGTCGCTCTTGGCAGTCATTTCCAGAGCGGGCGGCTCAGGCGTCCAGCGCTGCGCAGCCTGCTCTGCAGCGAGCGCTGCGTCGCGGAGCAGCGCGGCGCCGCGCTGCTCGGGCTGGCGCGCCCAGGCAGCGTCAAACCCCTGTTTGATGAAAGCGTTGCCCGCATTCGATTGCTGGGCCTGCACTGGCAAACCGCCAGCCAGTGCAAGCAGCAGCGCACCGGGTATGCCCCAGCGTCTCTTGTTCATGTGATTTTCTCGTCGCGATAGCGAGCGCACAGGCCCGCTGATTCAAAACCCGACGAGGGTGGCGCGCCCTGTGGCGCCAAAGGAATAACCGCCTCGTCAGCCTGTCAGCTGAGAGCGGTCAAGGGAGGTCTGAGAAGCGTGTCGACGAAGCGGTCGGGGACCGCCGACGCATATGGAACGAAGTGTGTGTTTCCAGTCCAGACGGCCGGCACATCTTCGGAAGCCGGTACGACTGCTGAGCTGATCCCGTGGCAGACGCCGCAATCCGGGTGGTCCGAAAGAGATCCGGACTGGCCTTCGTCCACTGGGTCAGCCGCATGGGCTGCCTTCTGATGCTCGTGTTCGTGGTGGCCGAAATGAGTGCTCGTACTCAGTTTCTCATGCGCGCAGACGCTCGCTGCCGACGCCCAGGTCCACTGGAGCGGCAGCACAAGCATCAAGACAATGAACAAGAGGCGACGCATGAGAGGCGGCAGTCTAGCAAAGACCTGAGCAGCCACGCTGTGCCTGCACCGGCGGGCACTTGACCGAGCCGTAGGAGCAGAAGACGCAGCAGTCGCCGGTCTTCGGGCGCAGCACCGCCTTGCACTGCTCGCACTCGTAGAAGAACTGGCAGGCATCGGTCGGCATGCGTTCGAGCTTGGCGTGCCCGCACTGCGGGCATGTCAACACAGAGTCCAGCACGAGAGTGGTCGTTGCTGTCATCTGGCGATAGGTTGATTTGTGCGCCGGCGCAGCAGGTACCAGGCGGCCGGCACCACCAGCATACTCAGCAATGGCGCCGTCAGCATGCCGCCCACCATCGGCGCGGCGATGCGGCGCATCACTTCCGAGCCGGTGCCGCTGCCCCACAGGATGGGCAGCAGGCCGGCCATGACCACGGCCACCGTCATGGCCTTGGGCCGCACGCGCAGCACGGCGCCTTCGCGGATCGCCGCCAGCAAGGTGGCTTCATTCATCGGCTCGCCGGCCGCCAGGCGCCGCGCCAGCGCGTTCTTCAAGTAGACCAGCATCACCACGCCGAACTCGGCGGCGACACCTGCCAGCGCAATGAAGCCGACGGCGGTGGCAACCGAGACCGCATGCCCCAGCAGCCAGACCAGCCAGAAGCCGCCGATGAGCGAGAAGGGCACGGCCGCCATCACCAGCACCGCATCGCCGATGGAGCGGAACAGCAGGTAGAGCAGCACGAAGATCACCGCCAGGGTGGCCGGCACAACCAGCATCAGCCGCTGGCTCGCGCGCTCCAGGTATTCGAACTGGCCGGCCCATGAGAGCGCGTAGCCGGGCGGCAACTTCACGGCCTGCGACACGGCAGCCTGCATGTCCTTGACGGCGGACCTCAGGTCGCGCCCGCGAACGTCCACATAGACCCAGCCCGACAGGCGCGCGTTCTCGCTGCGCAGCATCGGCGGGCCGTCCTCGACGCGGATTTTCGCGACCTCCTGCAGCTGCAGTTGCGCACCGCGCGCCGTCACGAAAGGCAGCTCGCGCAGGCGCTGCAGCGAATCGCGCACTTCGCGCGGATAGCGCAGGTTGATCGGGTAGCGCTCGCGGCCCTGCACCACCTCGCCGACGTTATCGCCACCGATGGCGGTGGACACCAGCGCCTGCACCTCGGCCACCGAGAGCCCGTGGCGCGCCGCTGCCAGCCGGTCGACGTCGACGTCGATGTAGCGCCCGCCGCGGAGCCTTTCGGCCAGCGCCGAGGAAACGCCCGGCACCTTCTTCACCGCCGCCTCGATGCTCTGGCCCAGCGCATCGATGGTGGCCAGGTCGGGGCCTGCCACCTTGATGCCCACCGGGCTCTTGATGCCGGTGGCCAGCATGTCGATGCGGTTGCGGATCGGCGGCACCCAGACGTTGGCCAGGCCCGGCACCTTCACCACGCGGTCCAGCTCCTCGACCAGCCGGTCCGGCGTCATGCCGGCGCGCCATTGCTCGCGCGGCTTGAACTGGATGGTGGTCTCGAACATCTCCAGAGGCGCGGGGTCGGTAGCGGTGTCGGCACGGCCGGCCTTGCCGAACACGCGCGCGACCTCCGGCACAGTCTTGATGAGGCGATCGGTCTGCTGCAGCAGTTCGGCCGCCTTGGCCACCGACAGGCCAGGCAAGGCCGAGGGCATGTAGAGCAAATCGCCCTCGTCCAGCGGCGGCATGAATTCGCCGCCCAGGCGCAGCACCGGAAGCGCCGTCAGGGCCAGCAGCAGCGCGGCCACGACCAGGGTTGCCTTGGGAAAGCGCAGCACCCATTCCAGCGCGGGGCGGTACACGGCCATCAAGGAGCGGTTGATCGGGTTCGATGCCTCGTGAGGAACGCGCCCGCGGATCAGGTAGCCCATCAGCACCGGCACCAGCGTCACCGACAGAGCGGCCGCCGCCGCCATCGCATAGGTCTTGGTGTAGGCCAGGGGCGCGAAAAGGCGCCCCTCCTGCGCCTGGAGGGAGAACACCGGCAGGAAGGACAAGGTGATCACCAGCAGCGAGAAAAACAGGGCCGGGCCCACCTCGACCGAGGCATCGACCACCAGTCGCCAGCGCTCGGCGGGGCTGGGCAAGCGCCCGTGCGCCGCCTCGAAAGCCTCGATGTGCTTGTGCGCGTTCTCCACCATCACGATCGCTGCATCGACCATGGCGCCGATGGCGATGGCAATGCCGCCCAGCGACATGATGTTGGCGTTCACGCCCTGCCAATGCATCACGATGAAGGCGGCCAGCACACCGATGGGCAGCGCCACCACCGCCACCAGCGCCGAGCGCAGGTGGAAAAGAAAGACGGCGCAGACCAGCGCGACGGCCAGGAACTCCTGCGCCAGCTTCAAGCGCAGGTTGTCGACCGCGCGATCGATGAGCAGCGAGCGGTCGTAAGTGGGCACGATCTCGACGCCGGCAGGCAGGCTGGGCTTGAGCGCCTCCAGCTTCGCCTTCACCGCCTCGATGGTGCTGCGCGCGTTCTTGCCGGAGCGCATCACCACCACCCCGCCGGCCACCTCGCCTTCGCCATCCAGCTCGGCGATGCCGCGGCGCATCTCGGGGCCGATCTGCACCGTGGCCACATCGCGCAGCAAGACCGGGGTGCTGCCCGACAGCGCAAGCGGAATCAGGCGGAAGTCCTCCAGCGATTGCAGGTAGCCGCGCGAACGCACCATGTATTCGGCCTCGGCCAGGGCCAGCACCGAGCCGCCGGCCGCCTGGTTGGCCTTTTGCAGCGCCTCGGCCACGGCGGCCTGGGTGATTCCCAGGGCGCGCATGCGCTGCGGATCGAGCAACACCTGGTACTGGCGCACCATGCCGCCGATGCTGGCCACCTCGGCCACGTCGGGCACGGCCTTCAGTTCGAACTTGAGGAACCAGTCGTTCAGCGCGCGCAGTTGCCCCAGGTCGTGCCGCCCCGTGCGGTCGACCAGCGCGTATTCGTAGACCCAGCCGACGCCCGTGGCATCCGGGCCCAGCGCGGCACTGGCGCCGGCGGGCAAGCGGCTTTGCACCTGGTTGAGATATTCGACGACGCGCGAGCGGGCCCAGTAGGGGTCGGTCTGGTCGTCGAACAGCACGTAGACGAAGGAGTCGCCGAAGAAGGAGTAGCCGCGCACCGTCCTCGCGCCGGGCACGCTGAGCATGGTGGTGGAGAGCGGATAGGTGACCAGGTCTTCCACCACCTGCGGCGACTTGCCGGCAAAGGGCGTGCGGATGATGACCTGGGTGTCGGAGAGGTCGGGCAACGCATCGAGCGGCGTGCGCACCACCGACCACAGGCCCGCCGCGACGAGGAAGACTGTCGCGAAGAGCACCAGGAAGCGGTTGCCCACCGACCAGCGGATCAGGGCGGCGATCATGGCTTCTTCTCCCCCGGCTGCGGCTGCATGCGCTGCACCGAGAGAAGTTCATAGCCCATGGGGCCGCCCTCCTTGAACTCGAAGGTGATCGCGTCGCCCACCTTGATGCCGGCAAAGGCATCCGGCGAAGGCTTGGAAAAGCCCATGGTCATGGCCGGCCATCTCAGCGAGGCCACCGGCTCGTGCGAGATCGTCAAGCCATCTCGCTCGACGCCCTCCACCCTGCCTTGGGCGCGGTGCGAAGGTCCGGCTGCGGTGCCGCCGGACATGCTGCCCAGCACCGAGCGCAGCCGCGCCTCCGAATCGATCAGGAACTGGCCGCTGGCCACCACATGCTCGCCCTCGGCCACGCCCTGTGCGATCTCGATGTCTTCGCCCTGCTCCGCGCCCAGCGTCACCTCGCGTGGCTCGAAGGCGCCGTCGTCCTTGCGCACGACGACGACGACACGCTGGCCGGTGCGAATGACGGCCTCCGAAGGCAGCAGCAGGCGCATCCCCTTCGCCCCCTCGATGCGCAGGCGCAGCAGCATGCCGGGGATGAGGCGGCCCTCGCCGTTGTCGAGCTCGAAGCGGGCCTTGAGCGTGCGGCTGGTGGCGCTGACTTCGGGCAGGATCTCCTTCAGCTCGCCCTCGAAGGACTGGGATGGGTCGGCCTGCAGCACGGCCTTCGCCTTCTGGCCGGGCGCGAGAAGCAGCGCCTGCGCCTCGGGCACCTCGGCCAGCGCCCAGACCTTGTCGAGGCCGGCAATGCGAAACAGCGTCGTGCCGGGGGTGACGGCAGCGCCCTCGCGCACGCCCAGCTCGGCGACGACCCCGCCCACCGGCGCGCTCAGTACGAAGCGCGCTTGCGCGCTGCCGGCCTTCTCGCTCAGGCGCACCAGCTCGGGCGGGATCGACAGGGCCCGCATTCGCTCGCGTGCGGCGGCCACCAGCTCCGGCGCGGCGCCCGAGCGCTGCAGTGCCAGCAGCTCGTTCAGGGGCGCCAGCCACTCGGGCGCGTACACGGTCGCCAGGGCCTGCCCCTGGCGCACCCGCTCCATCGGCGCGCGTACCGACAGGCGCTCGACGTAGCCGGCCACGCGGGTCTGCACCGCCACGCTGCGCCGCTCGTCGAACTGCACGGAGCCGATCGCGTCGACGGACGAGGCCAGTTCGGCGCGCCGCACGCTCGCCAGGCGGATGCCCAGGTTCTGCTGCACCGTGGGGCTGATCTTCACGCCGCCGCTGCCGGTGGCGCTGTCGGCGTAGACGGGCACCAGCTGCATGTCCATGAAGGGCGACTTGCCGGGCTTGTCGAAGCGCGGCCCCGGGACCATGGGGTCATGCCAGTACAGGACCTTGCGGCCATCCGATGCGGTGGGCGTGCCATTGGGCGCATGGCCCGTGCTGCGGCCCAGATAGAAGGCGCCGCCAGCGAGCAGCGCCACGGCCAGCACGCCGACAAGCAGAAGCGATTTCTTCATGGTGTTCCCCCGTCGGCAGTGAGCGGCCGGAAGGCCAGTTGCGCCTGGGCCCTGGCCAGTTCGCGCTGCAGGGCCAGCAGCTTGCGTTGCAGCTCGACCTGCGCGTGCCGGGCCTCGAAAAGCGTGACCAGGCTGGCCTGGCTGGAACGGTAGGCTGCCAGGGCGGCGGTGGTTCTTTGACCGGCCGGCGCGAGCACGCCGGCGCGGTAGCGCTCGATGCGCTGCTGCAGGCGCTGGGCATCGCTCACCAGCGTGCGGTACTCGGCGGCGGCAGCGCGCTGCGCCTCGGCCAGCTCCGCTTCCGCCTTGTCGACCAGTGCCAGCTTGGCGGCGCTCTCGCGGTCCTGCCGTTCGCCCGGCGCCAGGGGCAGCGGGATGCTCACGCCCAAGGTCATCAGGTCCGAAAAGCCGCTGCGCTGGCCATAGGCCAGCTCCCAGGTCCAGTTCGGCTCGCGGCTGCTGCTGGCCACGGCGGCGGATTGCTGCGCAAGCTCCAGATCGCGCAAAAGCGCCGCCACCGACGGGTGTCCGGCCACGTAGGCCGCTTCGCGCGGCTGGGGCGCGGCGCTCACCGGCGCCAGCGCATCGGGCAGCACGCCTACCCAGCGCTGCAGCGCGAGCCAGGCGCTGCTCTGTTGCTGGCGCAGCTCGGCCGTCTCGTCCTGCGCACGGCCGCGCGCGGCGTCCAGGGCCAGTGCCTCCTGGCTGCTGCCGGCGGCGGCAGCGAGCCGGGCACGGGCCGCCTCCAGCTCTTCGTGCGCATGGTGTTCCATCTGCGTCGCGAGCTTGAGCGCCTCGCCGGCATAGAAGGCATCCAGGTAGGCCAGCGCGGTCTGCAGCCGGGTGTCGGCGATGGCGGCCTGCGCCTGCACCGCCTCGCGCCCGATCGCCGCCTGCGCCGCCGCCTGGCGCAGCGCGCGCTTGGCCGGCGACACCCATTCCTGGCTGATGCCCACGCGCTTCATCGTCATCGAGTCGCGGGTGGTGGAAAAGCGATCGGCGCCGGTGACGGGCAGGTTCTCGATGCCGGCGCGCAGCACCGGATCGGGCAACTGGCCGGCAGCGTGCGATGCCTCGGTGGCGCTCTGCACGCCGGCCCGGCCGGCGCGCGCCGCTTCGGAACGCTGCACCGCCAGGCGTAGTGCGGATTCAAGGGACAGGGGCGCGGCCACCGCCAGCAAGGGCAGCATTGCGGCGGCCAGCGCAGCCGCGCGTATCAAGAGGATGAACATGGACTCTCCGAAGACAGACGAAGCGTTTCGCCGGGCAGCGGACAGCCGCGCCGGCACCGGTCATGTCGACGGAGATTTCAGACTCGAAGCCTGCGGGTTTCGAGATAGACGGGATCGGGCGGCGGCCGCTCCTTCGCCTGCAGGCGCCGCGGGAAGAGTTGCCGGCCCTCGATCGGCGCGACGAGCGGCAGCACCAACACGTGCAGCACGGCAGGAAGCGAAGGCGTCGCCACCTTGACGGGCTCGAAAGACAGGGGCATGCCGGCCGAATACTGATGGCACAGCACCGGCTGGGCCGCATCCATGCCTTCGCAGGGTTCACCGGCCGCCATCGCCTCGGCCATCGCGGCGGCATCCGCCTGCGCCGGGCACACGTAGCTCGCCAGGGCCAGCTGTGAGAACAGCAGCGAGAGCGCCACGATGAAAGTGGTGGCGAGTTGGTGAAGCGAGCGGCGGCTGCGCATGGGGCACGCAGTGTAGCGCTGCAAACGCAAGCCTGCTCAGCGGTTCGCAGACTCCGCAACAAAGTGGGAGCGGTAGCCGTAGTCGTGGACCCCCACCGAGCCGCCGATGTCGAGAATGCTCCTTGCGCCGCTGCCAAACGCCCTGTCGAGCCACCACATGACCGGATAGTCATGGGCGAAGACCTGCCGGGACCGGACGTCGATGTGTTCCCTGGCCAAGGCGTCGAGGTTGAACCCGGGGTTGCGCGGCTAGCAGATCTGCGCCAGCGTCCTTCCCTGCCAGGCCATGATCTCCACTCGTCGCCCCAAGGGCTTTGACAAATCCTTTCACTCGGAGGTGGCATCACCGTGTCGAGGACCGAAATGTTCCTTCGTTGCTGCGCTCTCTATTTCCTTGTCGCGCTCGCAGGTGGCGTGGCCGTGCACGCCCAGCCGCAGGGTGGCACGCCCGTGACTTTCAGCTCCCCAAGTCCTGGCGGCGCTTCGACGGCGCTGCGGGGCGTTCTCTACAAGCCGGCCGCCGAGCCCATCGGGGCGGTCGTGCTGGTCCATGGTTCGGGCGGCTGGAACGACCATCGCGAGGGCCACTATGGACGGGCGCTGAGCGCCGCCGGCTACGTGGCGCTTGCAATCGACTCCTTCGGCCCCCGCGGCATCACCGACACGGTGGAAGACCAGTCCAGGATCAGCGCCCTGCAGATGACGCGCGATGCCTTTGCCGCGCGGCGCTTTCTGATCGAGCAGAACGCGTCTTCGTCCCCATCACTGGCGCAGCGCATTGCCGTCGTCGGATTCTCCAAGGGCGGGGCCGCCGCCCTCTATGCGGCGGATGGCACCTTCCTGCCCGCCCAGAAGGAGCGCTTCGCGGTGGCCGCGCCGTTCTACCCTTCGTGCACCTACAGGCCACGGCAACCCAAGCCCGCCAGCGCGGTTTTCATGGCGCTCGGGGAAAAGGACGACTACACGGGGGTCAAGCCCTGCCAGGACTTTGCCGCCAAATTCCAGGCCGCAGGCGGCAAGATCCTGGTGAAGGTGTACCCCGGCGCCTCGCACGCCTTCGACGGCAACCCCGCCAACACGCGCCTCTTTCGCCTGGGCAACGCCGAGAACTTCATGGACTGCCTGGTGCAGGTCGAGCCCGATGGGCAGCAGACCTTCGGCGGCAAGACCTACGCGGCGACGGACCCAGCGCTTCTGGAGGAGATGCGAAGGAGCTGCGTGAAGAAGGGGGCATCGATATGGAGCAACCCGGGGCAGCGGGAAGTGGCGACACGCGACCTGATCGAGTTTCTGGGGGCGAACCTGGGCCGGTGAGCACGCCGACCCAGGAGCTTCAGAGCAACTCGATGCCCGGCAGCGTCTTGAAGCAGGTTTCGCGCGTGATCCGAACGAAGTCGTCCAGCCAGGGCCTGCCTGAAGTGGCCTCACTGCACGCCATGTGCAGTTCGCCCGTCAGGCCTTTGCGGCCCACTGGCCTGGCCGTGACATAGCCGCGCTGCAGGTAGCCCTGCACCGCCCACAACGGCAAGGTGGCGATGCCGCGGCCGCTGGCCACCAGTTGCAGCATCGCCACCGTGAGTTCGGTCCTGCGGCGGTGCGATGGCTCGACACCCGCCGGCGCCAGCACCTGGCGCACGATGTCGAGCATGTCGTCGGGCACGGGGTAGGTGATCAACGTCTGGTCGGCGAAGTGCCGCGCCGTGAGGTACTCCTTTGCGGCCAGCGGATGGTCGTTGGCCAGCAGCGCCATGATCTCGAAGCGAAACAGCGGGTGGTAGTCAACCACCTCGTCCGCATCCTGCTCCGAAACGATCGCGACCTCGGCCCGGTCCTGCAATACCAGCGCGATCGGGTCCGGGTGAAAGCCCGAGACGATGTCCAGTTCGATCTTCGGCCAGCGACTGCGAAACTCGTCCATCGCCGGCATCAGCCAGTCGAAGCAGGTGTGGCACTCGACCACGATGCGAAGTTGGCCGTCCGCCCCCTGCACCAGGCGCGCGACATCCCGCTCTGCCTCGTCGACCAACGCCAGCGCGTCGTCGGCCAGTTGCAGGATGCGCTGGCCCGCACCGCTGAACTGGGGCGGGACCGACTTGCGCTCGAACAGCGGCATGCCGAAATGTTCTTCCAGCAGCTTGACCTGGTGCGACAGCGCCGACTGGGTCAGGTTGAGCATCTGCGCCGCGCGCACCAGGCTGCCGGTGTCGCGCAGTGCGACAAGAGTGCGCAGGTGACGAATCTCGAGGATAGACGACATCTTGAAATGCTTTCACGTTGTCTGGCAAAAAGTTTCGTTTGAATAATACGATCTCCCACGGGATGATCGGCGGATGACACGCACTCACACCCTCGGCTTCCCACGCATGGGCGCCCAGCGCGAACTGAAGTTCGCCCTCGAAAAGCACTGGCGCGGCGAGATCGCCGCCGCCGACCTCCAAGCCATCGGCGCCGACCTGCGTGCGCGCCATTGGCAGGCACAGCGCGACGCCGGCCTCGACTTCGTGACGGTGGGCGACTTCGCCTTCTACGACCATGTCGCCAACCACATCCAGATGCTGGGCTGCGAGCCTTCACGCTTTGCATTTCCGGGCGACGAGCCCGAACTGGCGCGCTACTTCACGATGGCGCGAGGCGTGGCCGACGAAGCCGGCCACGAAGGCTGCGCGCACGGCGGCCACGCCACCTTCGCACTGGAGATGACCAAGTGGTTCGACACCAACTACCACTACCTCGTCCCTGAGTTCACGGCCAGCACGCGCTTTGGCCTGTCGTCGGTGCGCCTGTTCAACGAGGTCGCCCAGGCCCAGGAGCTCGGCCACAAGGTCAAGGCGGTGCTGCTCGGGCCGCTGAGCTTCCTGTGGCTAGGCAAGGAGAAGCAGGTCGGCTTCGACCGCTTCACGCTTCTGGATTCGCTGCTGCCGGTCTATGAACAGATCCTGGCCAGCCTCAAGGCCCAAGGCGTCGAATGGGTACAGATCGACGAGCCGATCCTCGGCCTCGACCTGCCCGAGGCCTGGCGCAACGCCTTCGAGCGCAGCTACTGGCAGCTCGCGCGCAGCGCACCCAAGCTGTTGCTGGCCACCTACTTCTCACCGCTGTCGGAGAACCTGCGCCTGGCCTGCCAGCTCCCGGTGGCCGGCCTGCACGTGGACGCGGTGCGCGCACCGGCCGAACTGACCGGCGTGGCCGACTGGTTGCCGGCGCACAAGGTGCTCTCGGTCGGCATCGTGGACGGGCGGAACATCTGGCGCACCGACGTGGACGCCGCGCTCTCGCGCCTCAAGCCCGTGGCCGAGAAGCACCAGGGCGAGCTCTGGATCGCGCCCTCGTGCTCGCTGCTGCACGTTCCGTTCAGTCTGGCGGCCGAGACCCGGCTCGACGGCGAAGTGAAGTCCTGGCTCGCCTTTGCCATCGAGAAGCTCGATGAATTGCGCGTGCTGCGCGCGGCACTGGATGGCGAGGAAAGCGCGGTCGAGGCCGAACTGATCGCCGCCCGCACCGCGGTGGCCGCCCGCCGTGCCAGCCCGCGCGTGCACCGCGCGGATGTCGCGCTGCGCCAGGCGCGCAGTGTCGCCAGTGATGACCGGCGCGCTTCCGGCTTCACCGAGCGGCAAGCCCAGCAGCGTGCCCGGTTCGCATTGCCGCCCCTGCCCACCACCACGATCGGGTCGTTCCCGCAGACCGGCGCCATCCGCGCGGCCCGCGCCGCCTTAAAGCGCGGCGAACTCGACGCCACCGGCTACCGCGAGAAGATGAAGCCCGAGATCGCACTGGCCGTGCGCAAGCAGGAAGAACTCGGCATCGACGTTCTCGTGCATGGCGAGGCCGAGCGCAACGACATGGTCGAGTACTTCGGCGAACAGCTCGACGGCTTTGCCTTGACTGCCAACGGCTGGGTGCAGTCCTACGGTTCGCGCTGCGTAAAGCCGCCCATCATCTATGGCGACGTGGCCCGGCCCGCGCCGATGACGGTCGAGTGGACGGCCTATGCCCAGAGCCTGACCAAGCTGCCGATGAAGGGCATGCTCACCGGGCCGGTCACGATCCTGCAATGGTCCTTCGTGCGCGACGACCAACCGCGCAGCTGCACCACCGAGCAGATCGCCTGGGCGATCCGCGATGAGGTGGTCGATCTGGAGAAGGCCGGCATCGGCATCATCCAGATCGACGAGCCGGCGATCCACGAGGGCCTGCCGCTGCGACGCGCGGGCTGGAAGAGCTACCTGGAAGGTGCGACGCGCTCGTTTCGCATCAGCGCCTGCGGCGTGGCCGACCGCACGCAGATCCACACGCACATGTGCTATTCGGAGTTCAACGACATCCTGCCGGAGATCGCCGCGATGGACGCCGACGTGATCACCATCGAGACCAGCCGCTCCGACATGGAGCTGCTGCGCGGCTTCGGGGACTTCAGGTATCCGAACGAGATCGGCCCCGGCGTCTACGACATCCACTCGCCGCGCGTGCCGACCATCGACGAGATGGTGCGGCTGATGCGCAAGGCAGCCGCCGTCGTGCCGGCGGCCAACCTGTGGATCAACCCCGACTGCGGCCTCAAGACGCGCGGGTGGCCGGAGACAGAGGCAGCGCTGGCGAACATGGTGGCCGCAGCCCGAGTGTTGCGCGACGGTCTATGCGCCCCTGCTGCACAGCCGCTCGCCCTTTCCTTTCCGCCACCGCGAGCTCCTCAGCACTGAGCACATAGTCTGCCTTGCCCGCCAGGCGCTTCACGGCCAGGTCGATGAATGCGCGCACACTGTTGTCGGCCTCGCAATGCCATCTCATTGCTGACGCCAGACCCTCGAGTTGATCGGCTTGATGTCGTAGTCGACCGCTCGCGCCGACACCTCGATCGATAGATAGACAGGGAAGCTTTGAGTAGCGCCTGCGGGTATGTTGCTGACGCCCGCCGCCCAGAGCGGCTCGATGGCGATCTGCTTGCCCTCCCCGTCCTTCACGGCGACGCTCACCTGCACACCACAGGCAACGGGGTTGTTGTTGCGCACTGCGACAGTGACGATGGTGCGCTGGCCCACGGCGCGTGCACTGTGGCTCTCAACCTCGAACTTGCCTGCGGTGCACACTGGGATGTCGTCTTGTGCAACGACCGACCTGATCCACTGCCAGCCGCTGACAAAGAGAACGGCGGCAACCGCGACTGATGCCGCGCCCACGCCGACGACGGCGATGACCTTCATCAGTTTCATGGCAAGAACGCGCGCAGCCCAAGATCGTCTCATTGTGCAGCAACGCCTTGGCCGCCGGTCGGACACGTGCGGCTATGGATGCCATGCAGACACGACCCTCGGGGTCTGCGGTGTCGAGCTTCCGGCAAGCGCATAAGACAACTGATTGGCTGCCTGGATGATCGTTCTTGCATGCCGCAGGAGCTTGTTCTTTGGCAAGCGCTCGGCCGGACCCGAGATGCAGACGGAGCCCAGCAACCGCCAGTTGAGCCCGAACACAGGCGCGGAGACGGTGGCCACTCCTTCTTCTCTCTCGCCGATCGAGAAGTGGTAGCCGCGCTGACGAATTTCCTCGTAGAGAGCGCCGGGCTCGCCGGAAAAAGCCAGGATCACGCGGCCTGGTGAGCCCTTGTCGAGCGGCAGGGCCGCGCCGATACGCGCATGGTGCCGGATGGGCTGCGGTCCCTCGACCCGGACGATGCACGTTCGGATGTTGCCCTCTCGCACGTAGAACGCCGCGCTCTCGCCGGTGGCTTGCGTGAGCTCACGCAGCATGGGCTCGACGACGTTGTTCACGTCGAAGGCGGCCTGGTAGCGCGCGCCCAACCAACCCGCCGCCGGCCCGAGTCGCCACTCGCCGTCTTCACGCTGGACCACGTAGCCGCTGTGGGCCAGCGTGCGCAGGAGGCGCAGGGCGGTGGTCTTGTGCATGCCACTGCGGCGCGTCAACTCGGCAAGCGAAAGACGCTGGTCCTGCATGCCGAATGCCTCGAGCAATTGGAGCGCACGCGTGACGGCTGTCACGCCACCAGCGGCTGCATCGACGTCTGCGCCCGAAACTGGGAAATCGTGGTCGGCTGCTGCTGCTGCTGCTGCCTTCAAGGATGAGGTCCGCGCCATGGTTCATGTTCCGCCTAGTGCAACCCCATTGTACGTATCGGAACGAAAATCTACAGTTCGCTCCATGCCTGAACCCAGGCGATGCCCCTCGACATCACGAACTGGAGACAACCCTTGAACTTCCCTGGATTCACCCCTTCCCGCCGCGCTGCGTTGTTCGCCCTGATCTCGCTGGCCTCCGGCGCAGCGATGGCGCAGGCGTATCCCTCGCGCCCCATCAAGCTGATCGTGCCCTTCCCCGCCGGTGGCGGCACCGACATCATTGCCCGCGAGGTCGCGAACAAGGTAGCCACCCAGCAAGGCTGGACGCTGGTGGTCGACAACAAGCCGGGTTCCGGCGGCAACCTCGGCGTGGATGCAGCCGCCAAGGCAGCGCCGGACGGCTACACCATCGTGCTAGGACAGACCAGCAATCTCGCCATCAATCCCACCCTCTATGCGAAGCTGCCCTACAACCCGGTCAAGGACCTGGCGCCGGTCGGCCTGGTCGCGAGCTCGCCGCTTGTCCTGTGCGTCGCCACCGATTCGCCCTTCAAGACCCTGGCCGATGTGATCGCGGCCGCCAAGGCCAAGCCCGAGGCCATCAACTACGCCAGTTCGGGCAGCGGCACGGTCGCCCACCTGGCCGTCGAGCAGTTCCAGAAGACGGCTGGCATCAAGCTGACACACGTGCCCTACAAGGGCGCGGCGCAAGGCGCCACCGACCTGATCGGCGGCCAGATCCAGCTCTACATGTCCTCGATCCCGACGCTCATCGGGCACATCCGCAACGGCAAGATGCGCGCCATCGCGGTGACATCCGACAAGCGCGTCAACGACCTCCCCAACGTGCCCACGATCGCCGAGTCGGGCTACAAGGGATTCGAGGCCGTGACCTGGTTCGGCATCGCCGGCCCCGCAGCCATGCCGAAGGACGCCGTGTCAAAGCTCAACGGCGCATTCAACAAGGCGCTGCAGGACGCGGAGGTGAGGAAGAAGCTTGAAGGCCAAGGCGCCGATGTGCTGGGTGGAACACCCGAGCAGTTCGCCAAGCTGATCCAGGACGACATCGGCCGATGGGGCAAGGTCGTCAAGGACTCGGGCGCCAAGGTCGACTGAGCACTTCCAACTCCCTCACCGAAAGCCCACCATGACCACCAGCCATTTGCCCGAGATCATTCGCGACTTCGAGCGTGTATCCGCGGACGTCGTTCAACAAGCCGCAGCATTCCAACCCGCAATCCTGGCGGATGTCGCCGGACGCCGCGGCGCCCTGCATGGCCGCATCAAGGCGTTGCGCCCCCGCATGAAGGTGGCGGGCCCGGCCCTCACCGTGGAGGTTCGCCCGGGCGACAACCTCATGATCCACGCGGCGATTGCACTGGCCAAGCCGGGCGATGTGCTCGTGATCGATGGCAAGGCCGACCAGACCTCGGCGCTGATGGGCACCATCATGATGACGGCCTGCCGCCAGCGCGGCATCGCCGGCGTCGTCATCGATGGCGCGGTGCGCGACAGCCTCGAGATCGACGAGATGGACTACCCGGTGTTTGCTGTCGGCACGAATCCCAACGGCCCGACCAAGAACATCGGTGGGCGCATTGGCCATCCGGTAGCGGTGGGCGGAATCACGGTGCGCGCCGGCGACTTCATCATCGGCGATGGCGACGGCGTCATGGTGGTCGAGCGCGAAAAGATCGAATCGCTGCTCGGTGCCGCGCGCAAGAAGGTCGAAGACGAGTCCAAGCGCATCGCCGCCATCAAGGAAGGCAACACCGCTGCCGCATGGCTCGACGGTGCGCTTCGCACCGCAGGCGTTCTGAAGGAAGGGGAAAAGCTGTGAGCGCGATCCTGGTCACCGGCGCAGACCTGGCGCCTCAGGCCCTGGAACTTCTCCGGGGCTACGAAGTGATCTTCGCCGGCAAGACGCCGACCGAAGATGACGTGGTCGACCTGTGCGCCAAGCACAACCCGGTCGGCATCATCGTTCGCTACAGCAAGGTGGGCGCACCGGCCATGGACGCTGCACCTGCACTGCGCGTGATCTCCAAGCACGGCAGCGGAACCGACACGATCGACAAGGCGGCGGCGCAGGCGCGCGGTATCGAGGTCGTGGCCGCGGCCGGGGCCAATGCCGCCGCCGTGGCCGAGCAGGCGCTCGCGCTGATGCTGGCCTGTGCGAAGTCCGTGGTCGCGCTGGACACGCGCATGCACGCCGGCCATTGGGACAAGGCAACGCACAAGAGCCTTGAACTGAACGGCCGCACCGTCGCTCTGGTCGGACTCGGCGCCATAGGACTGCGATTCGCCAGGATGGCCGACGCGGTGGGAATGCGCGTGATCGGCTTCGATCCATTCGCCAGGAACCTGCCGGACCACGTCCAGGCGGTCGACCTGGAGTCGATCTGGCGCGAAGCCGATGTGATTTCCCTGCACTGTCCACTGACAGCGGACAACCGCGGTCTCGTCAACGCGGAGAACCTGGCCAAGACGCGGCGCGGTGTCATTCTGGTCAACACCGCGCGCGGCGGCCTGGTCGACGAAGCCGCGCTGCTCGCCGCCGTGCAGTCCGGCCAGGTCATGGCCGCGGGCCTGGACAGCTTTGCGGTCGAGCCGATGGCGCCCGGCCATCCGTTCCAGGGCCAGCAGGGCTTCATCCTGAGTCCGCATATCGGCGGCGTCACCAGCGACGCCTACGTGAACATGGGCGTTGCGGCGGCGAAGAACGCATTGCAAGTGCTTGCGAAGCTGCCGGTCTGCGCATGACAGCGGAGACCGGTGTTGCCCAAATTACTTCGATTCACACACGCCGGGCTGCTTCTTCCACTCGTCCCAACTGGTCGTGAAGTCGCTTGGCAGGCGCTTCAGAAATCGACATTCACCCCCCTTCCGGAGTTGGGCATTCCTGTCCCACGCAGACTGACCAAAAGTGCGCACCGCGGCGTGCAGAGTCTCAATCGTTTCGCTGGAGACCTTTGAGTCCTCCAGCGCAAACCTGAAGATCATGTCTGCTTCCTCACGGGAGCGCGTCTGCGTCCAATACAGGTAGTCGTGCACGACGGCCGCATATGCATGTCGGCCCTCCGGCCTGAGAATTTGCCAGAAGGCTCTGGGAATTGACGCCAGGTCAGTGACAAAGCCCCCGGGCACAACAACTGGCTCGTACTTCTGACCACTGTTCGGCGTCCATGTGATCTGGCTGCCATCCACCACAAAGTAGTCCCAGTCTCCAAATGGCCGCAGGGTGGTAACGACCATCAATGGGTGCATTCCGCGCTTGGCCATTTCGTTGACGACCTCCCGTACGCGGTCCCACTGCTCTTGCGTTGCCTTCTCGATGAACGCCCTTCGTTCGGAACGCTCCGTGTCGACCCGCGTCTCGGCGGCACCAACTGCGGTTGCACATGTCATGGATGCAACAAGGAGCACAAGAGCCAAGGCTAGCCGTATGGCATGTGGGCGATCTCTAGCAAGTTGGCGGCACATAGGATCTCCTGTCCTCCGACACCGTTGTTCATTTGTAGACTGTATTCATGGCCTCAATGCTATTTACCCCAGCCCGTCACGAACCTCTTGTCCCTGACGGTTGGAACGAGGCAATTGCTCGCAAGATGATCGAGCAAATTGTCGAGGATACGCAAGCCCGGTTCTCCCCCGAACGGCTCTGGCCGACCCACCCCAACGACAGTTCCGAGTGCGCGCCCTCTCACACGCTCTACTGGGGTGCATGCGGCGTGTTCTGGGCACTGCGTTACCTGGAAGTTCGGGGTGCCTGCCACCTGAGGCGAAACTACGCGCCTTATCTCGAATCCCTCCTCGAGCCCAATCGAAGGGCGATGGGACACAGGAGCGAGAAGCCATTCGGCAGCTACCTCATGGGCGACACGGGCATCCAGTTGCTGAGGCAGTGGCACGCGCCGTCCGGCGAGACTTGCGCCGAACTCATCAAGCTGGTGGAAGCCACGCGCGACCATCCTGCACGAGAACTGATGTGGGGTTCGCCTGGCACGCTCCTGGCGTCGCTGTTCCTGCATCAGCAGGCGGGCGAGGCTGTTTGGTCCGAGCTGTTTCGAAGTACAGCCCAGCAGCTTTGGTCGCAACTCCACTGGTCGCCTGAACACGCCTGTCACTACTGGACGCAGGACTTGTATGGCAACACCAGCACGTACCTGGACGCGGTTCACGGATTCGTGGCAACGGCTGCCGTCCTTATCAATGGCCGGGATCTCCTCGCCCCTGAGGATTGGATCCGGTGGCAAGAGTGCATTGCCAACACCGTACGCCAAACGGTCGAGTTCGACGGGGGCAAAGCAAACTGGCGCGCGAGGTTCGACGGCTCACCCCTCAGCCAGTCGCCCGGCCTTGTCCAGTTTTGCCATGGCGCCCCGGGATTCGTCATTTGTCTCGCGGACTTCCCGACGAATCGTCTGGACGACCTTCTTGTGGCAGGCGCGGAGACCACATGGGCTGCGGGTCCGCTGCGCAAGGGGTCCAACCTATGCCATGGCACGGGAGGCAACGGCTACGCATTCTTGAAGCTGCACCGACGCCTGGGCGAGAGCATCTGGCTGGAACGGGCTCGGGCCTTCGCCATGCACGGTATCCGTCAGACTGAACGCGACTTCGCCCAGTTTGGCCAGATGCGCTACTCGCTATGGACTGGCGACCTGGGCTTTGCCGTCTATCTCCTGGACTGCATCGAAGGGAAGGACCGGTTTCCGACCCTAGACGTCTTCTTTCAGGCTTGACGCCCGCAGCTCGCGCCTCAGGATCTTTCCGACCGTCGACTTTGGCAAGGCCTCCACGAACACCACCTGCTTGGGAGTCTTGTAGGCAGTCATTTCCCTGCGACAGTGTTCGATCACGCTGTCCGCCACCAGATCGCTGCCGGGTGCGCGAACGACGAAAAGGCGTGCTGCTTCGCCGGTGTTCTCGTCGGGCACTCCGATGCAGGCGCACTCCATGACGCCGGGATCCCCGCGGCCACCGCCTCGATCTCGTTGGGGAACACGTTGAAGCCCGAGACCAGGATCATGTCCTTCTTGCGGTCCACGATCTTGAGCTGGCCCTCGGGCGTGAGCACGCCGACGTCACCGGTGCGAAAGAACCCGTCAGCGGTGAAGGCCGATGCGTCGGCCTCGGGCTGCTGCCAGTAGCCGCGCATCACCTGCGGGCCACGCACGCACACCTCGCCCGCCTCGCCGGGGCCGACGTCCTTGCCATCCTCGTCCAGCAGGCGGATCTCGGTGGAGGGCACCGGCACGCCGGTGGTGCCGGTGAAGCCGGTCGTGGTGTCCAGGTTGAAGCTGACCACAGGGCTGGTCTCCGACAGGCCATAGCCCTCGCGGATGAAGGTGCCGGTTCGCTCCTTCCACGTGGCCGAAGTGGCCTCGATCACCGCCGCGCCGCCGCCGACTGTCATGCGCAAGTGCGAAAAGTCGATCTCCTGCGAGCGCGGATGCGCCAACAAGCCGGCGAACAGGGTGTTCACGCCGGTGAAGACGGTGCAGCGCGCCGCCTTCATCACGTCGATGAAAGCGTCCATGTCGCGCGGATTGGGCACCAGCCAGTTGGTGGCGCCGACCGAGAAGTAGGTGATGAAGTTCACCATCAGCGCGAAGATGTGATAGAGCGGGATGGCCGTCACGACCACTTCTTCGCCCGGACGCAGGTTGGCCGCGGCGATGGCCTTGAACAGCTGCACGTTGGCCACCAGGTTGCGGTGCGACAGCGATGCGCCCTTCGACAAGCCGGTCGTGCCGCCGGTGTATTGAAGGAACAGCAAGTCTTCACCGCTCAGGTCGACCGGGGTGAAAGGCAGCGCAGCGCCTTCGGCCAGTGCGTCGGCAAAGGCCGTGGCCTTCGCAGACAGCCGCGCGTCCACTGGCGGGCTGGGCACTTTGGCACCGGTGCCGTCGCCCGGGGCGATCGAGATGAAAGCATCGAGCTTGACGCTCGCGTTCTCATGGCTGACCACTTACGCCACCGTGCCCGAGACGCCGCTGAAGGCAAGGAGCACCTTCACGCCGGCATCGTGCAACTGATGCTCCAGTTCACGCGGCGTGTAGAGCGGGTTGACGTTGACCTGAACCGCGCCGGCGCGTGCGATGCCGAGAAAGGCGATGGGAAAGGCCGCGAAGTTGGGCGTCATCAGCGCGATGCGATCGCCCTTCCTCACGCCCAGGCGCTGCTGCAGGTAGGCGGCGAAGGCGCGTGACTGTCGGTCCACGTCAGCGTAGGTCAGCGTCTGACCCAGGCACTTGAACGCCTCCTTGTCGGCGTAGCGGGTCATCGCCTCTTCCAGCAGGGCCACCACCGAAGGGTAGGCGTTTGGGTCGACTTCGGCGGGGATGCTGCCGTAGCTCTTCAACCAGGGACGTGTTTGCATGGGTGTAATTGCTTTTAGCCAAGTGCTGAAACGATGACCGGCCGGCCATCGGCCAGATAGATCACTGCCTTGGCACTGGCCACATCCTGTGCCGTATGCCGCGGGACCTCTACGAGTTCATTCGCCGCCGGGACAACTCGCTCCGAGCGCAGGAATGGCCACCACAGTTGCACGTACCAGGGCTCGGCCTTGGCGCCGACGGGGAGGCCGTAGGCGTCTTGGCGCTTGTGTGGCGTGCCAATGCCCGTGCCGTGCAGCCGATCCCAGAACGCGAACATGTTGGCGTAATTGGACGAGGCGTTGCCGTAGCGGCCGATGCCGTGATACACGTGGTGGTAGTCCTGCAGCACGAAGATCTTCTCGAGCCCGCTGAGCAGCCAGCCAGCCGGTGCGAAGCGGCGCAGCCACAGGTCCCAGCGGACACCGGTGTGCTGCAGATTGAGGATCACGGTCTTCAAGCCGAGCACGCCCATCGCGGCCTCTTTCGCGCCGAGGAAGTACAGCAGCGCGGCCATGGCGGTGTTGGGAATGAGCGCATAGAAGATCCAGTTGTTGCGCATCGTCGCAAGCACATTCAGGTTCGTCGCGCTGTGATGCGGCTTGTGCAGCCGCCACATCCATCGCACCTGGTGTCCGAGTCGATGGACCCAATAGTTCCCGTAGTCGTCGATCAACATCGCGACTGCGAAGACCGCCCAGGGGTTGATGCCCGCGAGCCCGCCCTTCAATGTCGGCAAGCAGGCGTTCAGGGCCCACGTCATGGCGGCAAGCTGCGTTGCGCGCACGAGCGCCAGATTGAGGAAACTGAACAGGCTCACGCCCAGTTCGCTCATGGTGAACACACGGGGCTTCTTGTACTCGCCTGCTTCGATCTCGGCGATCAACAGCACGGAGAGCATGACAAGCCCGACTTGCATGTCTATGGTCATGGTGCGCTTGTTCCAATGCGATGGTGCTGGATCACTTTTGGGTCAGGCGACCCTTGCTCGACACGCCAAACACCAACTTTCCGCCACTCAATGGCGGGCTCATCTCGACCTTGGCCGCGAGGGTGCCGGAGAGCTTGGCCATCTCGCCGGTTCCACCGGTGATGGTGAAGGTGGCGAGTTGGTTCCAGGTCCCGTCGGCCTCGAAGATCTTCTGGAAGCGGATGTAGAGATCGCCAGATTTGAGCGTTCGAATCTCGCATTCAGCAAAGCCGTCGACCACCTTGGCAGCGCCGAGAAGGACGTCGGTGCCATCGCAGGCAACGAACACCGGTTCCTCGCGTCCATCGACGATCAGCTTGCCGGCGCCTTCGGTGTTGAAAGTCATCCGCGCCTTGCCGCCGGGAATGCTGACACGAGCGGTGCTCTTGATGGCGGCGCCAACGTCGAACGTGGCGTCGACGTCTTTCGCGCTGGCGTGCCCCGATGCGGCAGCCGACAGTGCGAACAGTACGGCCGCAATGCATTGGCCAAGATTGGGGTGGTGGTTTTTCATTGAGAAGTCTCCTTAGGATTGAAAATTGCCTCTATCGAGGAAGCGGTCGAAGTGAACGTGTCGGGGCTCGGTTTCGCCCTGCAGGCGCGCCAGCAGCGCGTCGATCATGGGTGGCGGACCGCACAGGTAGAAATCGCTCGCGCGCAGGTCGCAGAACTTGTCGAGGTGGTCGCCGCAGTTGCCGGTCAGCCCACTCCAACCGGAATCGGAAGGCTCCATCGAGAGCACAGGAACGAAAATGAAACGGCCGCGCCAGCGCGCTTGCAGTGCGTCGATCTCGCCCAGGCAGTAGAGGTCCGCCTGGGTACGGGCACCGAAGAAGAAGGTCAGGTCCGGCACATCGGCGTGCGAGGCCAGGTCTTCCAGCAGCGCCTTGATGGGCGCCAGCCCGCTGCCGCCGGCCACGCAGACCATCGGCCTGGCCACGCCGCCGCTGTGGGCGAAGTCGCCGCAAGGACCACTCAGCGTGAGCAACTGGCCCGTGCGGTCGGCCGCGAACAACCACTCCGTGAATGCGCCGCCCGGAACCCGCCGCACATGAAAGGAAACACGTTGCGGGTCCCGCTGCGCGGGCGATTGCGAGAACGAGTAGCAACGCGCCTCGTCGGCCAGCTCTTCATGACCCGGCACCGTCAGCTGGGCGTACTGGCCGGCCCGATATTGAAGCGGCGCGTCCAACTCCAGCACCAGTTCGCGTATGTCGTGGTTCAGGTGCGCCGCGCTGACAATGCGGGCGGGCATCAGACTCGCTGTTTCACCCCGGAGCGAGGGCGACAGGCCCGGCACTTCCAGCTCGACATCGCTTCCCGCCAGGGCCTGGCAGGCGAGGAGCTGGCCGCCGGCAAGCTCCTGCAGGCCGATGTGCCCCGAGATGTCCTTCTTCAGCTTGACCTGGCCAGAAACGAGGCGACAGCGGCACGACCCGCAGTCTCCCACCAGGCACAGGTGTGGAATGCGCAGACCCTGCCGCAATCCGGCCTTCAACAGGGTCTCGCCCGCCTCGACGGCCACGCGCTCTTGCGTGCCGGCAATCGACAGGAGATGGTTGGGTCGCGATGGGATGCTCGCTGCAGTGGTCATTGATTTGTCTCGTCACCTCTTCAAATGGCACGAGAATAGAAACACTCCATCGTTAACACCACTGCATAGTTGGTATTCGATACATGCACCAAGTGGATGAATCAGCACCATGAGCCTGCGCGCAGTCGATCTCAATCTGCTCACCCTCTTCGACGCCATCCACAAGGCGCGCAGCCTCACGCGCGCCGCCGAGAAGACGGGCATGAGCCAACCGGCCATGAGCCGCGCCCTGTCGCGCATGCGCCATCTGTTCAACGATCCGCTGTTCCTGCGCGATGGGCGTTCGATCCAGCCCACGCCGCGCGCGGACGAACTCGCACTCGACGTCGATCGCATCCTGCGCGATCTGGACGAGACCCTGCGGGGCAAGCCCGGCTTCGACTGCGCCAGGAGCACGCGCGAGTTCAACCTGATGCTGACCGACTACGGCGAGATGGTGCTGCTGCCGCTGCTCATGGAGCGCCTCGAGGCGCTGAAGGCCACGGTGCGCGTCAATGTGATTGCGCAGAACCATGCCGAAGCAGCCGAACTGCTGCACTTCGGAAAGGTGGATTTCTACTTCTGGGCCCCACCCGTTCCGGAGCGCGGCTTTCGCAGCCAGTTGGTCATCAACGAGGAGTTGTGGTGCCTCGTCAGGAGCAATGGCAAGAGCCGGCGGCGCCGGCTGAGCCTGCCGCAGTATCTGGGCTGCCGCACATCGCCATCGACTGGCCGAACTGGCAGGGCCCTCGACCCATCGAGCACTATCTGCAGAACAGGGGCCTGTCGCGCAATCGGCAGCTCTGCGTGCCGACCTTCTTTGACATGCCGCGCGTGGTGGAGCGCAGCTCCATGGTGGGCACCATGCCTTCGCGCATGGCCAAGGGTTTTGCCAAGGCCCGTGACCTGCAGTGCTTCAAGGCGCCGCTCGACGGTCTGGTGCTGCCGATTCACATGTTGTGGCACAGCCGCCAGGACAGCGACCCGGCGCACCGATGGATGCGCGAGCAGCTGGAGTCCCTGTGCAGGCAGGTCTCCAGCGAATGAACTCCACCTTGCACTACTTCAGGTGCACCGACGAATCGACTTTCGTCTCCTTCGAAGCAAATGCGCGTGACCTTGGGACCGACATGCTAGTCGCAACGTACTTCCAGGGCGATCTTTCCTGTTTCGGATGACCAGTAGCAGTTGTGGCCGCAAAATGCCGCGCAGGGCCAACTTGCCAAGCCCGGAAAGCTGCCGCCATGAACACAACCGCACCTTGGCTCGTCGCTGCCAGTGCATCGATCGTCCTGCTCCTGGGTCTCATGCATTTGCTCTACACCGTCCATGGCCCGAACCTATTGCCGCGTGATCGTGAGCTGCTGGCGCGCATGCAAAAGGTCTCGCCGGTCATCACGCGCCAAACGACGATGTGGAAGGCCTGGGTCGGTTTCAACGCCAGTCATAGCTATGGCCTCATCCTGTTCGGTGCCGTGTATGGCTACCTGGCGCTGGCACACAGCGATTTCCTGTTCCAGTCCGCCTTCCTTCTCTCCGTTGGCCTGATATTGCTGTTCGGCTACGTCTTCCTTGCCAAGACGTATTTCTTCCGGATCCCGTTTCAAGGTGTCCTCCTGGCAACCGTCCTCTATGCCGCCGGGCTCATCGTCCGCTGGGCCTGACGCATCATGAGCACTTCGAGTCCAGCGCCTCCCAGAGCGACCGGCCGCGAGTGGCTTGGGCTTGCCGTCCTGGCACTGCCCTGCATGCTCTACTCCATGGACCTCACGGTGCTGAACCTCGCGGTGCCGAAACTCAGTGCGGCCCTTCGCCCCACCAGCACCGAGTTGCTCTGGATCGTCGACATCTACGGTTTCGTCCTGGCCGGCGCACTGATACCCATGGGCGTTCTCGGTGACCGCATCGGTCGGCGCCGCCTGCTACTCGTTGGCGCAGCCGCGTTCGGTTGCGCGTCTGTCGTGGCCGCCTTCGCCCCGAGTGTCGAGTCCCTGATCGCGGCTCGCGCATTGCTCGGCCTGGCCGCGGCGACGCTCGCTCCCTCGACCCTGTCTTTGCTGCGCTCCATGTTTCTGGATCCCAAGCAACGCACCTTTGCGGTCGGAGTCTGGATTGCCAGCTTTTCGGCGGGGGGCGCAATCGGCCCCCTGATCGGCGGGGTGCTCCTCCAGTTCTTCTGGTGGGGCTCGGTATTCCTGATCAATCTTCCGGTCATGACGCTACTGCTCGCCGTGGGCCCGCGACTGCTCCCCGAATTCCGCGATCCGCAGGCGGGTCGGCCGGATGTCCTGAGCGCCGCGCTGTGCATCGCGACGGTTCTGGCTGTCATTTACGGGGTCAAGCACATCGCAGGGAGCGGCGCAGACTGGGTGGCCGCGGGGAGCATCGTCCTGGGGCTGGCGATCGGCGCCGTCTTCCTGCGCCAGCAGCGCAAGCTGGCCCAGCCCTTCATCGACCTGCGCCTGTTCCGGCGCGGCATGTTCAGCGCAGCACTGGCGATCAACGTCCTTGGCTTCTTCGTGGCGTTTGGCACCTTTCTGCTGATCGCACAGTACCTTCAGCTGGTGATCGGACTCTCACCGCTCGCAGCGGGCTTGTGGTCAGCACCTTCGGGTCTTGCATTTGTCGTGGGGGCGATGCTCACGCCACGGATCGTGAACCACCTGAGACCGCCGCAGGTGATCGCGGCGGGCTTTGTGATCGCCGCACTTGGATTCGGCCTGCTGACGCAAACGGGAGGGGCGCACGATCTCGCCGTGGTGGTTGGGGCGTACACCGTGTTCTCGCTGGGGCTTGCCCCGGTTTTTACGCTCGCATCTGATCTGGTTGTGAGCACCGCTCCGCCCGAGCGTGCAGGTGCCGCGGCCGGGATTTCGGAGATGAGCGCCGAGCTCGGAGGCGCCCTCGGTATCGCACTGCTTGGCAGCGTCGTGACCGTTGTCTACCGCGGGGCGGTAGCCGGCGCGCTGGGTGGCGGCCTGCCACCGGACGCGCTTGAAGCTGCACGCGACACGCTGGGAGGAGCGCTCTTCGCAGCAGGAGCCTTGCCCCATGAGATCGGTGCACCATTGGTCGAAGGCGCGCGCAGCGCCTTCGTTGAAGCCTTTCAGGCGACTGCCCTGACCTCTGCAGCGATGGCCCTGATAGCCGCTGCTGCGACTGCCCTGCTGCTGGACCGGCGCAAAACCTCCAGTCGCGATTCGATCGGGTGAATTGCAGCTGCACAAGCGTTGCACAACAGCCTCAATCCGACAGGGGCGCTTCCTTGGACCTGACAACGACAGCAGCCCAAGTCCTACAGGCAGCCACAGCCCGCTGTAAGAGAAACATAGCCTGAGCTGTGAAGGCTTCCCAATGACGAAGTACTGCGAGTCGTGCCGCTCACCCAACCGGGACCGGGCCAGCTACTGCCGAGGCTGCGGTGGCAAGTTCTCGGGCATCGTGTCTGCCGCGACAACTACTCATGAACCGGGGCGCAAGCAAGAGCCGCCCCTGCAGCGCCCCGATGGATTCCCCCTGCTTAACGCGCGGGAGGGAATCGTGGTCGTGATGTTGCTGGGCGCTTTCTCTTACTGGTACTGGAATCGGCCTGCTGCATCGCCGAGGACCAATGCAGCAACGGTCGCTGCTGCCGTGCCGGCCACGCGCGTTGCGGCGCCATCGCTCGCCTCGTCACCGCTTGCCTCTGCCCCCGCCCCCGCCGCTGCCCCTGCCTTGCACGAAGCAACGAGCACGGCGCGAGCCGATGAGTTCAAGCAGGCGGACCCACCGGCCAAGGACGAGAGCATTCAGCACGTCCCGCTCGCCGCCACTGCACCGCCGCGCGAGCCCGAGGTGAAGAAGGCGGCGCGGGCCGCGCCGCCGCCTCAAACTCTCCAGATCCGGACACCGCGCTGGGAACCACCGCCTCCCCAACCTTTTGTGCCGGCGATACCCGACGCATCACCCAAAGCCCCGCCGATCCAGGTGGCCACACCTGCGCCAGGGCCAAGGCGCGGCGCGTCGGCTTGCGACGGCGACGACCAGGCGCTCTGCGTGCCATCGATGCGTTCCAGGCAAGCGGCGCCCGTTGCCGTTCCGCCCGAAGCCGCCGCGCCCGCCAGCTCCGGCGCAATGGCTTCGGGAGTCGAAACTCGGCGCGTCATCGTCTTCAAGGGGGAGCCCATCGTCGTCAATGTCGGCGATCCCTTTGGTGCTCCAACGCGGTGAGCTCCCCTACACCGGCATGCCGAAGGCCGGATCGCTCACCGTATGCCGCCCGGTCTCGATGCGCCCCGCCAGCCGACGGCGCCAGTTCGCATCACTGTCGCAGCTGACTTCGAAGTCATACCACTGGCCGCTGGCGTCGAGGTTCCACTTCTTCTCTTCCGAGCCACCGCCCTTGACCTTCACCACCCAAGGCCCGTCGTTGCGATAGGCCTTGGGCGTGATGGTGAAGACGCAGTCGCGCTCGCCCTCGTTGCGCAGTTGCAGATGCAGATCGCCGCGCCGCAAGTGGTAGCCGGCGCGGATCTCCGGCTGCGGCGCGCCGCCGGCGCGCAGGCGGTTGAGGTCGCCCTTGAAGTGGCGGTGATAGCCGTTGGGGCCGAGCACCCACAGGTCGTACAGGCCGGCATCGGCGAGGGTGTCCCAGTCGTCGTCCAGCTTCTCGCCGGCCTCCACCGCATAGCGGCGCGGCTGGCGCTCCAGGTGCAGCTTGTCGTAGACGTGAAAGACCGCGCCGGCCTCGCCGCTGTTGGCGAACACCAGGCGCACCACGCCCTGGCGCTCGCGCGTGCGGCTGCTTGCATGCAGCTCGTAGGGCAGCGCGCGTGACGGGCGGGTGCCGCTTTCCTGCAAGGGCATCATCGGGTTGGCCGGCGGCAGGATGCGGGGCAGCAGCTGCTGGTCGGCGCGCAGCTGATCGGCCTGCGCCTTCGTCTTGCGGCCCGGCAGGGTCGGCAGCGGCTCGTTGTTCGGGTTGGCGAAGTTGAAGGCGCTGGTGAGGTCGCCACAGACCGCGCGGCGGAAGCGCCCGATGTTGGGCTCCTTCACGCCGAAGCGCTTTTCGATGAAGCGGATCACCGAGCTGTGGTCGAAGGCTTCGGAATTCACCCAGCCGCCGCGGCTCCATGGGGAGATCACGTACATCGGCACGCGCACGCCGGGGCCGTAGACCTTGCCGTCGGGCAGCGGCTGGCCGGTGGTGCCGGCCGGCTTGGGGTGGTTGAAGTATTCGTAGGCCAGCTCCTTCGCCGGGATGGTGGTCTTGCCGGCCGGCGTGCCGTCCGGGTTGATCGCGGGGGCGGAGGGCGAAGGCACATGGTCGAAGTAGCCGTCGTTCTCGTCGAAGTTGACGAAGAGCACCGTCTTGCTCCAGACCTCGGGCACGGCGGTGAGCGCGTCGAGCGCCTCCTGGATGTACCAGGCGCCCTGCACCGGGCTCGAGGGGCCGGGGTGCTCTGAATAGGCGGAGGGCGCGACGATCCACGACACCTGCGGCAGCTTGCCGTTCTTGATGTCGTTGCGGAAGGTCTCGAAGAAGCCGCCGTCGGGCATGGTGTTGGCAATGCCCTTGTAGAGCGGGTTGCCGGCGTCGTCGCTGGCCGGGTCGTAGGCCGGCGATGCCGCCTCGTTGCTCACCGGCTTGCCCGAGGCCTCATTGGCGCGGCGGTACTGCTTGAAGCCGGCCAGCGAGTTGTCGCCGAAGTTGTCCGGCATCCACTGGTAGACGATCCAGCTCACCCTGGCTTCCTGCAGGCGCTCGGGGTAGGTCTTCCATTCGTAGCCCTCGGTCGAGGGGCCGATGGAATCCCATTCGTTGTTCACCGTGGCCACGCCGGCGGCACTCGGCCCGTTGGTGCCGGTCCACAGGAACATGCGGTTGGAGTTGGTGCCGGTGTGCATCGAGCAGTGATACGCGTCGCAGATCGTGAAGGCATTGGCCAGCGAGAACTGGAAGGGGATTTCGGGCTGCTTGAAGTAGCCCATCGAGGCCGGCGTCTTGTAGCGCACCCATTGCTCCATGCGCCCGCCGTCCCAGGCGGCCTGGCCGTCGGCCCAGCTGTGCGGCGTGCCGGAAAAGCGCTGCGCGTTGCCGCTCGTGCCGTCCAGGTGGTAGGGCAGGAGCGGCTGGCTGTTGGCGCCGTTCTGCTGCCAGACATTGCGGCCGCCCGGCAGCGGAATGGTGAAGCGGTCGCCAAAGCCGCGCACGCCGCGCAGGGTGCCGAAGTAGTGGTCGAAGGAGCGGTTCTCCTGCATCAGGATCACGATGTGCTCCACATCGCGAATGGTGCCGGTCTTGTTGTGCGCGGGAATGGCCAGCGCGCGCTGGATGCTGGGCGGAAAGGCGGCAAAGGTGGCGGCGGCGATGCCGGTGCTTTGCAGGAACTTGCGGCGCGAGTTGCTGGGGGTGCTCATGCGGTCCTCCTCGTAGCGGCCGGCGTTCAGGGCGCGTAGCGCACTTCGGCGCTGTCGCTGCTGGTGGCGGCAGCGGCGTCGTTGCTGCTGCTCTGCGCCTTGTTGCTGCTGGTGCCGGTGCCGCTTGCGCTGCTGCCGTCGCTGCCGCTGCCGCCGCAGGCGGAGAGCAAGAGCACGAAGACCGCGGCCGCAAGGGCCTGCGGCAAGCGGATGAAGGACGAAGCAGCGCTTCTGCTGTCAGGTGTTCGCATCGTGAGACTCCTCGGGGTGCCGGATTTCGGCGTGAGCCCGCGAGGCTATGGATGCGCCATGACAGCGCGGTGAAGCGCTCAGCCGACGAAGTTACCGCTTGTATTCAGCAGGGTCTGGCTGACGAAGCTGCTGGCGCGCCCTTGCGGGCTGTAGGCCAGGTGCCAGCCGTCGAGTTCGAGCGGACGGCGCCGCTGGAATTCGGCCAGCACGCGTGCGCGCGTCGCGCCGGGGCCGGCCGCTGCCAGCACCGCCGCCGCATAGCGGCCGGCCAGGTAGCCGGCCAGGCTCACCGGCGTCGGCGCCTCGTCGAACAGGCGCTGCAGGGCCGCGCGATAGGCGCGCACCACCGGCAGCTTGCTGGTGTGCGGATTGGGCACCACGTCGGTGAAGATCACCGGCACCTTCTTGCCGGGGTTGAGCTGCATGAAGGTGTTGGTGTCCACATCCGACAGGCACAGGACGTAGCGCTGCATGCCGCGCGCACCCAGGCCCTGGGTGAACAGCGCCAGCTCGATGCTGCCGCCCATGAACATCAGGAAAAAGGGCGCGCTCGCCGGCAGGCTGGCGGCGTACTGCGTGATGTCCTGCCCCTTGGGAATGACCAGGCTGCGCGCCTTGAGCTTCAGGCGGTCGGCGATCACCGCCATGCCGGCCTGCATGGTGTCGGCATGCGGCTGGCTGGGGTAGACCAGGCCCAGCTCTTGTATGCCGACTACCGACAGCGTCTTGAGCACGTAGCGGATCTGCTCCTCGCGCGAGGCGAAGAGCGCGAACAGGCGCGGGTCGGCATCCATCTGCGGATCGGCCAGCCAGGGGGCCACATGGGCGATGTCCAGCTTCAGCTGGGCCGACTCCTTCAGGCTGGCCAGGGCCAGGCCCTCGCCGGCCGTTCCCAGGATGGCCACCTGCGTCGCATCGTCCCTGATGGCTTGCAGGGCGGCGCGCGCTCCGACGGCGCTGCCGTCGGTCTCCACGCTGGAAAGCTGCGGCACCGGCTGGCCGGCCTTCCTGAGTTCGGCAAAGGCCAGGCGGATGCCGGTCGAGTAGTCACGCGAAAGTTGCTGCTGGTCGGGCGACATGTCCAGCAGCTGGGTCACCCGCATGGCGCCGGCATCGGCCGCGCGCGGCTGAGCCGCGGCCAGGCTCGAATGGGTGGAGAGCGCGGCGGCACCGAAGGCACCGGCCAGGCCGCGCAGGATCTGCCGCCGTTGAACGGCCGCTTTTGTTATCGAAAGTTTCATGCGGGCGAATGCTGCGCAAGCCATATGTCGGTATGGCGACACCCGCGATGTGCGGCGTGAACTTCATCACGCCTTGAGGCGCCCTGTTGGCGCGCTACGCCATCACTGCTGCAATTGCGCTATCTGCACAGAGAGATCGAACAGCTTGGCCTTGCCGGCGTAATAGCGGTCCAGACGCCATTCCTTCAGGATGTCGATCGCCAGATCGAAGTGCTCGAGGTCGAGCTCGTACAGGTCGGACAGTTCGAAGCCATGTTCGGATTCCTCCAGAGCCAGCACCAGCCGTGCCAACAGCACAGCAGCGGTTTCGGTCGGACTCTGTTCGATGTACCGGCGAGCGCGCTTGATCGCATTCATGGAGGTCCCTCCGAATTCTGGATGTGCTGGGCTTGCGATTTTGAACGCAAGTGCCGTGCCCGTGGGACAAAAGTACACGGACAAACCCGGCCCCGCTGGCCGGGCCGGCACTCACTTACTTCTTGATGGCGACTTTGGCCGTGTCGGGCTTGCGCTCCGCGATGCGCCAGGCGACGGCAGTGGTCGCGAGGATACGGAAGAGAATCGAGGCATTCATGGGCTCAAAGACTAGGCCCAAGCGGTGGCTGCGCCATGACGCGGACGTCATGTCCCCGTTCTGATGCAGGTCGTCACACCCCTGTCACCGTCTTCTGCTCCGTTAACCTTGCCGCCCCATGCCTCCCCTGTTGCAGCTCATCCATGAAGACGCCGACCTGCTGGTGCTCGACAAGCCCGCCGGCCTCCTGTGCGTGCCCGGCCGTGGCGCCGACAAGCAGGACTGCCTGAGCGCGCGCGCCATGCAGCGCTGGCCCGACGCGCTGGTGGTGCATCGGCTGGACATGGCGACCAGCGGCCTGGTGCTGATGGCGCGCGGCGCGGCGATGCAGCGCGCGCTGAGCCAGGCCTTTGCCACGCAGAAGGTCGACAAGCGCTATGAAGCGGTGGTCGACGGGTTGCTGGCCGAGGAAGGCTGGTCGCAGATCGACGCCCCCATTGCTGCCGACTGGCCGCGCCGGCCGCTGCGCGTGATCGACGCTGCCAGCGGCAAGCCCAGCAGCACGCGCTGGCGCGTCCTGCAGCAGTTGCCGGCGCAGAACGCCACGCATCTGCTGCTGGCCCCGCTGACCGGCCGCACGCACCAGTTGCGCGTGCACCTGGCCCACATCGGGCACCCGATCCTGGGGGATGCACTCTATGGGAGCGAAGCGGTGCAAGCGCGCTCGCCGCGGCTCTTGCTTCACGCCACGGAACTGGCCTTTGCGCACCCGTTCACGCAGCGCCCCATGCGCTTCGAAGGCCCTGCCCCCTTCGGTTCGGGCACTCCGTAGCACTACGGAGTGCGCACCGTAGCGGCACGACTGCCATGGCGCGCCGGCGCTCCCTATAGTTGCTCGCATGCTGCCTTCCCTTCTTCGCCATCTTTGCTGCGCGGCGCTGCTCGCGCTGGCTGCCGCGCCGGCCGCCGCCCAGGTCCCGCCCTCGCCCGCCGAAGCCCAGGCCTACCAGGGCCTGCACCGCGCCGCCTGGCGCGGCGACATCGCCGGCCTGAAGCAGCTCCTGTCCAAGCCGGGCGTCGACACCGAAGCGCGTGACGCCCGCGGCCGCACGCCCCTGCACGTGGCCACCTTCGCCCGCCAGCGCGAGGCGATCCGCGCCCTGGCGCAGGCCGGCGCCAAGCTCGATGCCTTCGAGAGCGACCGCTACGACGCCGTCACCATCGCCGCCGTCGCCGACGACGCCGAGACCCTGGCGCTGCTGCTCTCGCTGGGCGCCAGCGCCAGGCAGACCACCAGCCGCTACGACGGCACCGCGCTGATCGCCGCCGCCCACCTGGGCCACGACGAGGTGGTGCGCCAGCTCATTACCGCCGGCGCGCCGCTGGACCACGTCAACAACCTGCACT
This sequence comes from Variovorax sp., assembly GCA_035476655.1. Lineage (GTDB taxonomy): Bacteria > Pseudomonadota > Gammaproteobacteria > Burkholderiales > Burkholderiaceae_C > Variovorax. The sequence goes on along the minus strand of DATILH010000008.1, from coordinate 12,552 downwards.
GGACGGCGCTGATCGAATCGATCGTGCTGGGCGACGGCGGCGCGCGCCACCAGCGCACGCTCGCCCTGCTGGTCGATGCCGGCGCCAGCACGAAGCTGAGCGACCGCGAAGGCCGCACACCGCTGCAGCTGGCCAACGCGCGCGGCTACACGGCCATGGTCGACAAGCTGAAGGCGGCCGGCGCGAAATAAAAGTTCATCGCGCTGCATCCAGGCGGCGAACTCGCGACTAGTGGGGATGTGAGCTTCGGCCACATCCCTTTTTTTCACAGGAGTTCGCGATGATGAAGAGCAACACATTCGGCGCCTTGACCACGCTGGCCACCGCCGCTGCCGCCCTGCTTTCTGCGTGCGCCGGCATGGCCCCCATGTCCCCCGCCTTCAGCCAGGACGCGCTGCCCGATGCCGTCAAGGTCCCCGCCGGCCACCGCGTGGCGATGGAAACGGTGGGCGTGGGCGAGATCAGCTACGAGTGCCGCGCCAAGGCGGGCGGCGGCGGCTTCGAATGGGCGTTCGTCGGCCCCAAGGCCGACCTGAACAGCCGCGCCGGCATGAAGCTGGGCAGCTACTTCGGTCCGCCGGCCACCTGGGCCGCCAACGACGGCTCGGCCATCACCGGCACGCAAGTCGCCGTGGCACCGGCCGGCACGGGAAACATCCCGCTGCAACTGGTCAAGGCCAACCCCGCCATGGGAAGCGGCGCGATGTCGGGCGTGGCCTATGTGCAGCGCGTGGCCACGCGCGGCGGCGTGGCGCCGGCCAGCAGCTGCGATGCCGGTGCCCAGGGGCGCAAGGAAATCGTCAAGTACCAGGCCGACTACATCTTCTGGAAATCCTGACAGGGCCGGGGGCCACTGCTACAGTGCCCCGCAGCCCAAGCATGCCGGCAGACGCCACTTCCTTCGACTACGAAGCCGCCGTGCTCGCCTGCGCGCGCGGCGAGCGCTTCGCCCTGCGCGCCCTGTACGAGCGCGAGGCGCGCTGGCTGCTCGGGGTGGCGCTGCGCATCGTGCGCGACCGTGCCCTTGCCGAAGACGTGCTGCAGGACGCCTTTCTGCAGATCTGGCAGTACGCGCCGAGCTTCAGGCCCGAGCTCGGCTCGGCGCGCGGCTGGATCTACACCATCGTGCGGCACCGCGCCATGAAGGCGCTGCGCGAAGGCGGCGGCCGCGCGGAAGCCATGGATCCGCAGGACCTGGCCGGCCTGGCCGACGCTCGGCAAGATCACGACAGCACCGAGCGAGGGCTCGACGCCGAGCGCCTGGAGCACTGCCTGCAGCGCCTGGACGAAGCGCGCCGCGCCTGCGTGGTCTTCGCCTTCGTCGACGGCTTCACGCACGATGAGATCGCCCGGCGCCTGGGTACGCCGCTGGGCACGGTGAAGTCCTGGATCCGGCGCAGCCTGACAAGCCTGAAGGAGTGCCTGGCGTGATCGAACTGGAGAACCCCGAGGAACGCGACGCCCTGGCGGCCGAATTCGTACTCGGTACCCTGAGCGAGGAGGACGATGCCGCCTTCGCCTCCGCCGTGGCCGAGGACCGTGCCCTGCAGGCCGCCGTCTACGCCTGGCAGGACCGCCTGCTGGCGCTGGCCGCGCGCGTGCCGCCGGCCAGCCCGGAGCCGGTGCTGTGGCAGCGCATCGAGCTTGCCGTCAACGCCGCCACCTTGCCCGACCCACCGGCACCGGCGCCCCGCCCCTGGTGGGAGCGCCTGCCGATTTGGCAGGGCCTGAGCGCAGCCGCGTTCAGCGCGGCCGTGCTGTTCGGCGTGCTGCTGGTCCAGCGCCCCGAGGCGCCGCTTGCCGGCGCGCGCTATGTGGCCGTTCTGCACAGCCCCGACGGCCAGCGCGCCGGCTGGGTGGTCGAACTGGATGCCGACCGCCTGCGCCTCGCGCCGACCGGCGAAACCGGGCCGGTGCCGGCCGGGCGCTCGCTGCAGTTCTGGACCAAGCCGCAAGACGCGCAAGGGCCGACCTCGCTGGGCCTGGTGCGCGCCGGCCAGGCGCTGGAGCTGCCGCTGTCGCGCCTGCCCGGCGTCGGCCCGCAGCAGTTGTTCGAGATCACGCTGGAGCCCGAAGGCGGCTCGACCATCGGCCGGCCCACCGGGCCGATCCTGTTCGTCGGCCGCAGCGTCGCGCTTTGAGACCATGAGCACAAAGAGAAGCACCCCGGCCAGCATCGACGACTACATCGCCGGCTTCACGCCGCAGGTGCAGGCACTGCTGCAGCAGGTTCGGCAAGCGGTGCACCGGGCGGCGCCGCAGGCGCAGGAGTGCATCAGCTACCAGATCCCGGCGTTCCGGCAGGGCGGCATCCTGGTCTATTTCGCGGCCTTCAAGAAGCACATCGGCTTCTACCCGCCGGTGCGCGGCGACGCCAAACTCGAAGCGGCGGTGGCGCCCTACGCGGGGGAAAAAGGCAACCTGCGCTTTCCCCTGGACGAGCCGATGCCCCTGGAACTGATCGAGCAGATCACACGCCTGCGACTCAGGCAGGAGCAGGCCAAGCGCCCTTAGCTACGCACCACCAGCACAGGAATGTGCGCGTCCTGCAGCACCCGCTGCGTCACGCTGCCGAGCAATAGTTTCTCGATGCCGTGGCGGCCGTGCGAGCCCATCACGATCAGGTCGCAGCCCAGGGCGTTAGCGGTGTCGACGATGCCCTCGTGCACCACATGGCCGTCGATCACCCGCTGGTCGCTGTGCAGCCCTTCGGCCGCCAGGGCCGCCACGCCGCGCGCCAGCGCCGCGTTGGCGCTGGAGGTGGCGGCCGCCAGGTATTCGTTCTGCCCCAGGGCGTAGTCGGCACCCACACCGATGAAGGGGTAGTTGTCGATCACGTGGATCAGCGTGATGCGACTGCCGAAAGCCAGCGCGAGGCCGCTGGCCTTGCTCACGGCCGTCATGGAGGCCTCGGAGCCGTCGATCGGAACCAGGATGTGGTTGAACATGGTGGGCCTCGCTTTCGTTCGGGCCGAATGTACAGACTCCAGGGCCCGACAGGTGTAGGACTCTCCCACCCGTCCCCGGGTTCAACAGCCTCACTCGCCCTGGAACGAGCCTTCCCGGCAGGTCACTACCAGCGTGTCGCGCCAGCCGGCCTCGCCTTCCGCCACTGGCTGGATCGGCGTGGTCTCGTGGATCACGCGGGCATCGTCCAGCAGCAGCAGGGTCCAGGGCTCGGTCATGGTGAAGCGTTCGCCGCGCCGGCCTTCGGCTTCGAACACGCGGGTCTCGCCGCCCTTGACATTGTGGCGCCCCACCAGCGCCACCGCCACCAGGTCGACACCATCGCGGTGCGCGCCCTCGGGGGTGGGCCGGCCGATGCCGCCGGCGGTGTCGATGCGAAACTGGTGCGCCTCGATGTACCAGGGGCGCGCGCCGCGCAGCGCGCTGGCGGTGTCGGCCAGCCGGCGCATCAGGAGCTGCCATACCGGGTGCACCACGGTGGCGCTTTCCATCGGCGCAAACCAGCGCTGCATGCCGCCGTGCAGGGCGTTGTACTCCACCGGCTGCCAGTGCGGGCGATGCGGCACCTGCGCCAGCTGCGGGCCGTCGGCGACGAAGCAGGCATGGCGGCGGGTGCGGTAGCGGCCGCCGTCCTTGAGGTATTCGTCGGGCGGCAGGTTGTCCCAGTCGGGCCGCAGCGACTCCAGGTCGGCCAGCGGCGCTCCCAGCCATTGCGCCACCGCCTGCGGCTCCAGCACGGCGTAGCCGTCTTCGGCAAGGGCGGTCGACAGGTGATCGGGTGTGGTCGCGGGCGGCGAAAAGGGCGGCCGGGCGGCGCTCACGCTTCCACCTTCACGCCCTTCCAGAAGGCCACGCGGTCCTTCACCATCTCGGCCTCGGGCTTGGGGTCGGCGTAGTACCAGGCGGCGTCGGTGTTGAGCTCGCCGTTGACCAGCAGCGAGTAGTAGCTGGCCGAGCCCTTCCAGGCGCAGGTGGTGCGGTGGTTGCTGAAGGTCACGTACTCGCGGTTGAGCGAGTCGGCGGGAAAGTAGTGGTTGCCTTCCACGACCACGGTGTCGTCGCTCTCGGCGATGGTCACGCCGTTCCAGGTTGCTTTCATGTCAATCATCTCCGGCCCGGTTTCGCCCGGGCTCGAAGCTATTGTGCCGCCGGCAGCCAATGCACACTGAACAGGCGGTCTCTGTCGGTCCACACCGGCCCGATGCCGAAGCCGGCGCGCGCCGCCAGGGTGCGCAGACCCTCCACGGTGAACTTGTAAGAGTTCTCGGTGTGGATGGTCTCGGCTTCGGCGAAATGCAGGCGCTCGCCCATGAGGTTGACGGTCTGCGCACCGCGGCTCACCAGGTGCATCTCGATGCGCTGCAACGGCGCGTTGTAGAAGGCGGCGTGGCTGAAGCCGGCCAGGTCGAAGTCGGCGGCCAGTTCGGTGTTGGCGCGCTGCAGCAGGTTGAGGTTGAAGCGCGCCGTCACGCCCTGCTTGTCGTTGTAGGCGGCGTGCAGCATGGCCGGGTCCTTCACCAGGTCGACGCCGATCAGGAGGCCGCCGCCGCGCAGCACGCGCGCCGCGCCCTGCAGAAAGGCCAGCGCTTCATCGGGACTGAAGTTGCCCAGGGTGGAGCCCGGAAAGAAGCCCACGCGTGGACCGGCGCCTTCGGCCTGAGGCGGCAGGCTGAAAGGCTGCGTGTAGTCGGCCACCAGCGGCTGCACGTCCAGCCGCGGGTAATCGGCGCGCAGTCGCCGCGCCGCAACCTCCAGATGGTCGCCCGAGATGTCGATGGGCACGAAGCGGCGCGGCGCCGGCAGTGCATCGAGCAGATAGCGCACCTTGCGCAAGGAGCCGGCACCGAACTCGATGATCTCGGCGCCCGGGCCGACCTGCGCCGCGATCTCGCCGGCGCGCTCGGCCAGGATGCTCAGCTCGGTGCGTGTCGGGTAGTACTCCGGCAGCTCGCAGATGGCGTCGAAGAGCTGCGAGCCGGCAGCGTCGTAGAAGAACTTGGGCGAGATGCTGCGTGGCTTGCGCAAGAGGCCGGCCAACAGCTCGCGTCCGAAGCCGGCTGCAGCATCGGGCAAAGCGTCGAACAGATGCACGGGTTGGGGATTGCGCATGGTCAGAGTTCCTTGGCGAGCCGCAGCCCGGAGAATTGCCAGCGCGCTGCCGGCGGAAAGAAGTTGCGGTAGCTGGGCCGAGTGTGGCCGGCCGGCGTTGCCACGCTGCCGCCGCGCAGCACCAGTTGGCCCACCATGAACTTGCCGTTGTATTCGGCGGCCACGCCCGGCAGGGGCGTGAAGCCCGGATAGGGGTCGTAGGAGGAACGGGTCCATTGCCAGACATGGCCCGCCAGCTGGCGCATGACGGGCGCGCTGGCCGCGGCCTCCCATTCGAATTCGGTGGGCAGGCGCGCGCCGGCCCATTCGGCAAACGCGGCCGCTTCGTAGAAGCTGAGCTGCGCCACCGGCGCCTGCGGCTCCATGGGCTTGAGGCCCTGCAAGCCGAAGACCTGCCAGCCGCTGCCGTGGTTGCTGCGCGGATCATCCGGCGCCACCCAGTAGGCCGGAGCGCGCCAGCCTTGGGCCTGCACCGCGGCCCAGCCGTCGGACAGCCAGAGCTGCGGCCTGGTGTAGCCGCCGTCTTCGATGAACTGCGCGTACTCGCCGCAACTCACCAGCCGGTCGGCGATGCGATAGGGCTGCAGCAGCGCGGCGTGGCGCGGCGTCTCGTTGTCGAATGCAAAGCCGCCGCCGGCCTCGTGCCCGACCTGGACCACGCCGCCATGCATGTCGATCCAGCGCAGCGGCGACGGTGCCTCGGCCAGGCGCAGTTGCGGACCGGTGGCCCCCTTGTAGGCCGGCAGCAAGGGGTTGCACCAGAAGGCATGAAGGATGTCGGTGAGCAGCAACTCCTGGTGCTGCTGCTCGTGGTTCATGCCCAGCGTCACGATGGCTTCGACGCTCTGCCAGGCGGTATCGCCCTCGATGCACTGCAGCAGACGCAGCACCGCCGCGTCCACATGGGCGCGATAGGCCAGCACCTCTTCCAGCGCGGGGCGTGTCAGCAGGCCGCGCTGCGGCCGCGGATGGCGCGGGCCGAGCGCCTCGTAGTAGGAATTGAAGAGGTACTGGAAACGCGCATCGAAGGGCTGATAGCCCTCCAGGTGCGGCACCAGCAGCACGGTCTCGAAGAACCAGCTGGTGTGCGCCAGATGCCACTTGGTGGGGCTGGCGTCGGGCATCGACTGGATGCACTGGTCTTCCGCCGAGAGCGGCGCCGCCAGGGCCAGGCTGTGCGAGCGCACATCGCGAAACTGCTCCTGCAATGCGCCGCTTGCCGCCTGCACCTGGGTGCGGGAGAGTGTCATGGGCTGCTCCGCTTCTTTCTTGACGGACAAGTCGCGTTTCTAGCCGATTTCCGTGCATCGGGTCGGTAGGACAAGGCCGGTTGCGGCCAGGCTACTGACAGCGTCATGTCAGTAGCCTGCCTGCGTATCATGGGCCGCATGAGCAGCAGCACCCCCAACACCTCGTCACGCCGCCCGCATATCGTCATCATCGGCTGCGGCTTCGGCGGACTGGAGGCCACCCGGGCCCTGCACAGCGCGCAAGTGGACATCACCGTCATCGAGAAGACCAACCACCACCTGTTCCAGCCCCTGCTCTACCAGGTGGCCACCGCGGGGCTGGCGGCGCCGTCGATCGCGGCGCCGGTGCGCGTGCTGTTCAGGCGCTATCGCAACGTGACCACCTTGCTCGGCGAAGTCCGCGGCATCGACCCGGCTGCGCACGAGGTGCAATTGAGCGATGGCGGCCGCATCGGCTACGACCACCTGATCGTGGCGGCCGGAGCCACCCACAGCTACTTCGGCCGCGACGACTGGGCCGTCAACGCGCCCGGGCTGAAGACCCTGGCCGATGCCTTCGACATCCGGCGCCGGGTGCTGCTCTCCTTCGAGGCGGCCGAGCGCGAGAGCGATCCGATCCGGCGCCGGGCCCTGCTCACCTTCGCGGTGATCGGCGCCGGGCCCACCGGTGTCGAAATGGCCGGCACCATGGCCGAGATCGCGCGCCACACGCTGTCGGGCGAGTTCCGCCGCATCGACCCCAGCAGCGCCGAGGTGCTCCTGATCGAAGGCGGCGCACGGGTGCTGCAGGCCATGCCGCAGGAGTTGAGCCACAAGGCGCAGGTGCAATTGCAGAAACTCGGCGTCGAGGTGCGCCTGAACTCGAAAGTGACCAGCATCGATGCCACCGGCCTGGACATCCAGGTGGCCGACGGTTCGACCCAACGCATCGACAGCCGCTGCATCGTCTGGGCCGCCGGCGTGGCGGCCTCGCCGCTGGGGCGCCTGCTGGGCGAAGCCACCGGCGCCCAGGTGGACCGTGCCGGCCGCATCAAGGTGGAGCCGGACCTCAGCCTGGCCGGCCACCCTGAACTCAGCGTGGTGGGCGACCTGGCCGCCGCCATGAGCCACGCGCCCGGCAAGGAACCCCGTCCGGTGCCCGGCGTCTCGCCCGGCGCCAAGCAGATGGGCCGCGCGGCCGCGCGCAACATCCTGGCGCGGCTGGCGGGCCGGCCGACCGAGCCCTTTCGCTATGCCGACTACGGCAACCTCGCCACCATCGGCCGCAACTCCGCGGTGGTCGACCTGGCCACGCCCCTGGGCCCCTTGCGCATGAGCGGGCGCATCGCCTGGCAGTTCTGGCTCTTTGCCCACGTGTACTTTTTGATCGGTTTTCGCAACCGGCTGGTGGTGCTGATGGACTGGGCCAGCGCCTACTGGAGCTTCCAGCGCTATGCGCGGGTGGTGCCGGACCTGCCGCCCACCCTCGAAGAGAAAAGGCCCTGAACTCCGGCTGGCCTTGGAGCAATCGGACCGGATCGCCTATGCTGTGCTGAAGCCAGCTATCGAGAGGGACTGAACATGACGACCGTGGCGGATATTCTCAAGGCAAAGGGCAGCCAGTCGGTTCACGGCATCGAACCCACGGCCACCGTGTTCGATGCCGTGAAGCTGATGGCGCAAAAGGACATCGGTGCGGTCCTGGTCATGGAGAAGGGCCGGATCGTCGGCATCTTCAGCGAGCGCGACTATGCACGCAAGCTGGCGCTGGCGGCGCGCTCGTCCAAGGAGACGCTGCTGCGCGAGGTCATGACCACCGCGGTGATCTATGTGCGCCCGAACCAGACCAGCGAGGACTGCATGGCCCTGATGACCCAGAACCGGCTGCGCCACCTGCCGGTGATGGACGGCGATCAGGTCATCGGGCTGATCTCGATCGGCGACCTGGTCAAGAACATCATCTCCGAGCAGCAGTTCATCATCGAGCAGCTGGAGCACTACATCGCGGGCGACCACCGCTAGCCGGCCTGCTTCCGATCGATCCGCAGCTTGATCATGTGCTGCAGGATCGCCATCAGCGCTGCGCCCGTCATGGCGAACATCAGCACGCCGTTGGCGGCCTCGAGCGGGCCCAGCAGCTTCCAGCGCTTGGTCATCACCACATCGCCGTAGCCCAGCGAGCTGAAGTTCACCCCCGAGTGGTAGACCGCCTCGTACAACTCGGTGAACTCGCCCAGGAACATGAACACGATGCCCCAAAGCATGATCTGGACAAAGTTGCCCAGCATCAGGACAAGCATCACGACAAGAAGCGGAGCGAACTGCCGGTCGTGAGGCTGCATGTAGTAGAACACGCACCAGGCGGTGATGGCGGCCTGGAGCGCCAGGCACACCAGCATGGTCGGCAGACCGATCATCAGGTTCAGCAGCATGGTTCGATCCCTCCCATTTACCCGCGCCTGAAGAACAGCGCACTGGGCCCGCAGGCGCGCCAGGTTTCCAGTACCCACACCGTGGCCCAGGCGTAGAGCGCCACCGCGACGAACAGCGCGACGCGCACCGTCGACGCGGTGAGGACATCCTTGCCGCTGGCCGTGTCCTCGATCGCCGGGCCGAGCAGGATCAGCATGGTCACCAGGGCATTGACCCAGAAGGAAGGCGGCACCGAAGTGGCCTTGATCCTGAACAGCCGCGCCCCGGCCCAGAACGCGGCAGCCACCATCCAGAGCATCAGCATCCAAAGATTCGGCCGCAGCTGCAGGCCGAACCAGACAGCTGCCGCCATCGCCGCACCCACCAGCGTGGAGCCGACCAACTCCTGCCCGGCCGAACGGGCGTGGGTGGTGCCGGCCTGCTGGCCGAGTGCCACCGTCTTCATGATGGCGGCCAGATAGAAGGAGGGGTTGGTCAGCGCCAGCACGAAGACCGGCATGACGACCACCGTGGCCCGCAAGGCAGTCCAGCTGGCCTCCTCCCGGCTCGGCGCGGCCGGTGCCGCCTTGTCCCCGGCGGTCATGGGCGGATCCGGGAAAAGCGCGTGCGATACGCCGCTGACCAGCACGCCCGTGCCAATGCCCACGGCGAGCGTCACGCCGACACTGAAGGCCAGGACCTGCTCCACCACGCCGACCACGGGGATCATGGTGACGGCCATCACCAGGATCGTCGTCAGCGGATTGGCGTTGCGCACGCCGGAGAAGAACAAGGCGTAGAGCAGGACGCCCGTGAGCACGACACCGGCCAGCGCGTAGTTCTCCAGGATCGGCACCAGGAGCACGCCCATCGCCATCAGCGCTGCGATCACCAGCGCGCCGATGGCGCCCTTGAGCAGCGGCAGCGGTGGCCCGGGCTTGCACAGCACCAGCACGGCCGCCACGCACACCACGAAGGGCGCTGTCAGCGCCAGGCCGTAGGCGATCAGCACCGCCAGGCCCAGGCCGACCGCCAGGCGCAGCACGGCCTTGTCGGCCCGGTGCATCGCTCGACGCTCAGTAGACATAGGAGAGCCAGCTCATCAGGTGGATGAAGGCCACCCCCAGACCGTTCATCAAGCCGTGCTCGCCGGTGTAGACCAGCACCTCGGCCTGGCCGCCGACCCGCACCGCGCGCAGGCGCTCGTGCTCGGAGGGGTCGAACTCGATGGCCACCGGGAAGCGCTGCGCCTGGCGCAGCCAGTCGCGGCTGTTGTCGATCGTTGGCAAGGTGCCGGGCTGCGCCGGCTGCCCGGAAGCGACACCGGTACCGACGCTGCGCACGCGCCCCTTCAAGACCTCGCCGGGCAGCACATCGAGCACGATCGCCACCTCATCGCCGGCCTGGATGTTGCCCAGGTTGTTCTCGGTCATGTCGGCACTGATCCACAGGTCGTGAATGGTGATCAGCGTCATGGCCGGCGCGCCGGCCTGCGCGAACTGGCCGACGTCGGTGCGCAGGTCGGTCACCAGGCCGCGCGCGGGCGCGCGCACTTCGGTGCGCTGCAGGTCCAGCTCGGCCTTTTCGATGGCCGAGCGGGCGCTGGTCAGTTGCGCGTTGGCGTCGCCGCTCTCGCCCGCCGCCTCCTGCGCACGGCGCAAGTCTGCCTGCGCGGCCAGTTCCTGGCTGCGTGCCTTGATCAGGCTGGCCTGCGCGCTCTCGACACGGCGGATGGAAATCGCGCCCGGATCTTCCGTGTGAATCTGCTCCAGCCGCCTTGCATCCTGCCGCGCATGCACATGACTGGCCACGGCCGCCTCCAATCCGGCCTTGGCCGCCTCCACGCCCAGCACCGAGGCATTGACCGAATGGCGCACCGACTGGTAGTCGGAGCGGCTGCGTTGCAGTGCGATGCGGTAGGAGCTCGGATCGATGTCGAACAGGGGCTGGCCTTGCTGCACATCGTCGTTGTTCTTGACGTGCACCTTCGCCACCCGGCCCGACACCTCGGCCGCCACCGACACCACGAAGGCCTGCACCCTGGCCTGCGAGGTGTAGGGCGTCAGCCGGTCCGAAATGAAATACCAGGCCAGGCTGGCGATGATCAGCACCAGCACGACGATGGCACCGATGCGGGCACCCCGGCCCGGCGTTGCAGGTTCTTCGCTCATGGTCTTTGCGCTCCCTGTGGCGTTGGTGGCGGCGCATCGGCGCCCGGCGGCGGCAGCGGGGCCGCCAGCAGGTCTTTCCAGTCGCTGCGCAGGCCCATGGTCTCGCGAGTCGCGTCGTCCAGCACGGGCCGGCTTCGCCCGGCTTCCCAGCCGCCACCCATGGCCTTGTAGATGGCAATCAGGCTCTGCGACAGATTGCCACGGCTGGTGACCAGCAGTTCCTGCTGGCTGAAGAAGGTTCGCTGCGAGTCGAGCACGCGCTGGAAGTCGGTCAGCCCTTCGTTGTATTGGAGGTTGGCGATCTCCAGCGAACGCTGCGCGGCGACCACGGCTTCCGTCAGCACCGCGATCTGCTCGCGCGTCTTCGCAAAGCTGACGGCCGCGTCGTCGACTTCGCGGGCCGCGCGCAAGACCGCGTCCTGGTACTGCTCGTAGAGTTGCTGGAACCTGGCGTCCTGCAGCAGCACGGTGTTGGTCAGCCGTCCGTGGTCGAACACGTTCCAGACCAGGCTGGGCCCGATGGCCCAGTTCAGGACATTCGGCGCCCCGTTCAGCGACGTGGCCGACAGGCCCACCGAACCCAGTAGGGAGATCGATGGATAGAGGTCCGCCGCACTCACGCCGATCAGCGCCGACTGGGCCGCCATGAGCATTTCCGCCGCCCGGACATCCGGGCGGCGGCGCAACAGATCGGCCGGCATGTCGACGATGACGTCCAGCTCGGCCTGCGGAATCCCAGGCTTGCCGGCGGCCATCTCGGGCAAGGGGCCCGGAGGCCTGGCCAGCAGGGTGCTGAACGCGTTCTGCGTCTGTCGCAGCGTCAGGTCCAGCAACGGAATGGTCGAGAGCGTGCCCAGGTACTGCGCCTTGGCCTGCTGCACGTCCAGTTCGGACTCGTTGCCGCGCCTGTAATGCAGCTCGGTGATCTGCAGGCTGCGCCTCTGTATCTCCGCGTTCTCGCGGGCGATGCGCAGCCGCACTTCGATGGTGCGGATCGCGCAGTAGAAGGACGCCACCTGCGCGGCCATCAGCACCTGCACGTCGTCGTACTGGGCGATGCTGGCCAGGTAGGCGGCGTCGGCGGACTCGATGCTGCGCCGGAACTTGCCCCAGAAATCGAGTTCCCAGCTCGCGCGCAGCCCCGCGGTGAAGGCCAGCGCGCTGGTGTCGGTTCCGTTGCTCCTTTGCTCGCCGACGCCCAGCAGCTCGCTGGTCGCCTGCTGCACCTGCGGATAGCGCAAGCTGCCGGCAACGCCGAGTTGGGCCCGCGCCTCCATGATGCGCAGGCCGGCCGTGCGCACAGTGGGGTTCACGCGCTGCGCCTCGGCGATGAGTTGATCGAGCACGGGGTCATTGAAGCTGCTCCACCACAGCTGCAACTGTCCGCCGGCCGGACGCGGCGTATCGGCGGCCAGGGATCCGAGGGAACCGCCGGTCCAACTGTCCAGCCAGGGCACGCGGGGCCGTTCGAAATCGGGGCCCAGCGTGGTGCACCCGCCGAGCAACATGGCAGCCGCCACCAATGCCGCCGTCCGCATGCCCGGACGCTTCGCGGGCATCACTGGCACCGGCTCAGGCGTCGGCCCGCGAAGGCTGCTCCGGCGCTGGTACATCCGGATCGGTGTCCACCCACATCATGAGGATCTGGTAGCCCAGGCTCAGCG
>DATILH010000007.1:0-3637 GCA_035476655.1 Variovorax sp. | reverse complement strand
GACGGCCGGGTGCCGCACGCGATGCTGCTCGAGATCCTGACGGACCAGGCCTACGGCACGATGATCCGCGCCCGCTGATATGGCTTGATCCTGTCAAGAGCGCGAGCCGCTAGGCGAAAGCCGCGCTATTCGTACCCGTTGGGGTTGGCGCTCTGCCAGCGCCAACTGTCTGCGCACATCTCGTCCAGGCTCCGCTTGACCTGCCAGCCCAGGGTGGCAAGAGCCGCGGACGGGTCGGCCCAGTAGGCCGGCACATCCCCAGGCCGGCGCGGGCCGATGGTGCGTGCCACCGGCTTGCCGCTGGCCCGCTCGAAGGCCGTCACCACCTCCAGCACCGAGACGCCGTGCCCGGTACCCAGGTTGAGCGTCAGCAGGCCCTCGTTGGCCAGCGCATGGCGCAGCGCCGCCACATGGCCCTCGGCCAGATCCATCACATGCACGTAGTCGCGCACCCCGGTGCCATCCGGCGTCGGGTAGTCGCCGCCGTGCACAGTCAACTGCGCGCGCTGGCCCACCGCCACCTGGCTGACAAAGGGCATCAGGTTGTTCGGCTTGCCCTGCGGGTGCTCGCCGATCAGGCCGCTCTCGTGCGCACCCACCGGGTTGAAGTAGCGCAGCAGGGCGATGCGCCAGCCGGGCTCCGAGCGACAAAGGTCGCCCAGCGCCTCTTCCACCATCAGCTTGGAGCGGCCATAGGGGTTGGCCGGCCGGGTCGGCGCGTCTTCGGGAATGGGCGAGCGGTCCGGCTCGCCGTAGACCGTGGCCGAGGAGGAAAAAATGAGTGCACGCACCTTGGCAGCCCGCATGGCGGACGCCAGGACCAGGCTGCCGTGCACATTGTTGTCGTAATAAGACAACGGATCCGCCACCGAATCCCCCACCGCCTTCAGCCCGGCAAAGTGGATCACCGCGCTCACCGGATGCTCCTCGAACACCCGGTCCAGCAAGGCCCGATCCCGCACGTCGCCCTCGATCAGGCGCGGCGCCGCGCCCGAGATTCGCGCCAGCCGTTCCAGCACCTTGGCGCTGCTGTTGCACAGGTTGTCCAGGAGAAGCGGCTCGTAGCCCGCCGCCGCCAGCGCCACGCAGGTATGGCTGCCGATATAGCCGGCGCCGCCTGTCACCAAAATGCAATTTTTCATCTTCCGCGCTGGTGGGCCCGTCAAAAAAGAAGATGATTCTGCGCGAAGTCACGGGGTTGACCCGAAAGGCGCGCGCTTACTGCGCCGTGCGAGAATCAATTAATTACATATTTGTGGTCGTCCATGAACGGTGAAACTCGTGATCCCGGCCCCCCTTCCGTGACGGAGGAGAGCAGCGCACCGACCCCGCGCAAGCGGCCCAAGCCAGGCGAGCGCCGGGTGCAGATCCTGCAGGCGCTGGCCGCCATGCTGGAACAGCCCGGCGCCGAGCGCGTCACCACGGCGGCCCTGGCCGCGCGCCTCGAGGTGAGCGAAGCGGCGCTGTACCGCCACTTCGCCAGCAAGGCGCAGATGTTCGAGGGCCTGATCGACTTCATCGAGCAGAGCGTCTTCACCCTGGTCAACCAGATCCTGGAGCAGGCCCCGGCCGACCCGGGCGCCGACGCGCGCGCGCAGGGCGCCAGCCAGGCGGCGCGCATCATCGCGCTGCTGCTGCAGTTCGCCGAGAAGAACCCCGGCATGACCCGCGTCATGGTCGGCGACGCCCTGGTTTTCGAGAACGAGCGCCTTCAACAGCGCATGAACCAGTTCTTCGACAAGATCGAAGCCACCCTGCGCCAGTGCATGCGCGAAGTGGCGCAGGCCAACGGCTCGGCCACGCCCACGGTCGACGCCCAGGTGCGCGCCTCGGCCCTCACCGCCTTCGCGGTGGGCCGCCTGCAGCGCTTTGCCCGCTCGGGCTTCAAGCGCCTGCCTTCCGAGCACCTGGAAGCCTCGGTCGCGCTGATGCTCTGAGCCTTCGGGCGGCCGGCTTCGGCCATTAGATGGCGTCTATCCCTCGGATAGCCAATGGTCATTAAATCTGGTGCATGCGCTCGCAAAATGGATGGCCCCGATCCAAACCAACGAATGGAGCCGCCCCATGAGCAATGAGCAGACCGAAGCCAAGTGCCCCTTCCATCACGCCGTCGCCCGCGGTACCGGCAATCGTGACTGGTGGCCCAACCAGTTGCGGGTGGACCTGCTGCACCAGCACTCCTCCAAGTCCGACCCGATGGGCAAGGACTTCGACTACACCAAGGAATTCAAGAGCCTCGACTACCAGGCCCTGAAGAAGGACCTGCATGCGCTGATGACCGATTCGCAGCCCTGGTGGCCGGCGGACTTCGGCCACTATGGCCCCCTGTTCATCCGCATGGCCTGGCACAGCGCCGGCACCTACCGCACCGGCGACGGCCGTGGCGGCGGCGGCCGGGGTCAGCAGCGCTTTGCGCCGCTGAACAGCTGGCCCGACAACGTCAACCTCGACAAGGCGCGCCGCCTGTTGTGGCCGATCAAGCAGAAGTACGGCCGCAAGATCTCCTGGGCCGACCTGATGATCCTGACCGGCAACGTGGCCCTGGAATCCATGGGCTTCAAGACCTTCGGCTTCGGCGGCGGCCGCCCGGACACCTGGGAGCCCGACCAGGACGTCTACTGGGGCAAGGAGACGACCTGGCTGGAGGACAAGCGCTACACCGGCGACCGCGACCTGGAAAACCCGCTCGGCGCGGTGCAGATGGGCCTGATCTACGTCAACCCCGAAGGCCCGAACGGCAATGCCGATCCGATCTCGGCGGCGCGGGACATCCGCGAAACCTTCGCCCGCATGGCGATGAACGACGAGGAAACCGTCGCCCTGATTGCCGGCGGCCACACCTTCGGCAAGACGCACGGCGCCGGCCCGGCAGACCTCGTCGGCTCGGCCCCGGAGGCGACCGACCTCGAGGAAATGGGCATGGGCTGGAAGAGCACCCACGCCAGCGGCATTGCCGGCGACGCGATCAGCAGCGGGCTGGAAGTCACCTGGACGCAGACGCCGACGCAGTGGAGCAACCACTTCTTCGAGAACCTGTTCAAGTTCGAATGGGAGCCAGTCAAGAGCCCGGCCGGCGCGGGACAGTGGCAGGCCAAGGGCGCCACGGCGGACATCCCCGATGCCCACGACAAGTCGAAGAAGCGCGTCCCCACCATGCTGACCACCGATCTTTCGCTGCGCCTGGACCCGGCCTACGAAAAGATCTCGCGGCGCTTCCTTGAGCACCCCGACCAGTTCGCCGACGCCTTTGGGCGTGCCTGGTTCAAGCTGACGCACCGCGACATGGGCCCGCGCTCGCGCTACCTCGGTCCGGAAGTGCCGGCCGAAGAGCTGATCTGGCAAGACCCGATCCCCAAGGTCGATCATCCCTTGATCGACGCCAAGGACATCGCGGCGCTCAAGGCCAAGGTCCTGGCCTCGGGCCTGTCGGTGATGGACCTGGTGCTGACGGCCTGGGCCTCGGCCTCCACCTTCCGCGGCTCCGACATGCGCGGCGGCTCCGACGGCGGCCGCATCCGCCTGGCTCCGCAAAAGGACTGGGACGTCAACGAGCCGGCCAAGCTGGCCAAGGTGCTCAAGACGCTGGAAGGCATCCAGGGCGAGTTCAACAAGGCGCAATCAGGCGGCAAGAAGGTCT
>DATILH010000006.1:0-10093 GCA_035476655.1 Variovorax sp. | reverse complement strand
CGCCGGCACCGAACACCACGCAGATCGATCCAGCTTCCACCTTGGCCGTGTTGCAGGCCGCACCCCAGCCGGTCATGACGCCGCAGCCGATCAGCGCGCAGCGGTCCAGCGGCACGCCGGGCACGATCTTCACCACGCTGTGCTGGTGCAGCGTGGCGTACTCGGCCATCACGCCGCAGCCGGCCATCACGCCCAGGGGCTGGCCCTGCGCGTCGCTGGTGCGCACATGGCCGCCGGTGAGCTTGCCCGGCGGGGTGAACTTGCCGGCCTCGCACAGGTTGGCGCGGCCGGTGCTGCAGTAGCGGCACTTGCCGCAGGTGTTGACGAAGCTGCTGATGACGTGGTCGCCCACCTTCAGGTCGGTGACGCCCTCGCCCACCTGGCACACCACGCCCGCGCCTTCGTGGCCGAGGATGACGGGCGCCGGCAACGGCAGGGTGCCGTTGGTGACCGACAGGTCGCTGTGGCAGACGCCGCAGGCGGCCATCTTGATCATGACTTCGCCGGGGCCGGGTGCATCGACCAGGATGTCTTCGACCTGGACGGTGGTGCCGTCGCCGCGGTAGACGACGGCCTTGGATTTCATTTGCATTTCTCGTGAACTCGCTGGAATGAACGGAAGAAGGTAAATCGGCCTCAGCCGACCAGGGTTTGGATGGCGGTGTACTCGAGCAGGCCCTCGACGCCGTTCTCGACGCCGATGCCCGACTGCTTGCGCCCGGCAAAGGGCGTGAGCGGATCGAGCAGGTGCACGCTGTTGATCCAGACGGTGCCCGCTTCCAGGCGCGCGGCGAGCGACCTCGCCTGCTGCGCATCGGCGGACCAGACGGAGGCGCCCAGGCCGAACTCGCTGTCGTTGGCGCGGCGCACGGCCTCGTCGAGCGTGGCGTAGCGCAGCAGCGGCACGATCGGGCCGAAGGGCTCTTCGACCACGATGCGTGCGTCGTCCGGCGGGTTGTCCACCACCGTGGGCGCGATGAAGTAGCCCGGGCCCTCGGCCACTTCGCCGCCCGCCAGGAAGCGGTGGCCGGCGTCGCGCGTGGCGGCGATCAACTCCTTGACGCGCTGGTACTGCGGCCGGTTCTGCACCGGGCCCAGCATCACGCCCTCCTGCGTGCCGGGGCCCATCGGCGTGGCCTTGGCCGCGGCCGCGAAAGCCTGTGCAAAGGCGTCGTAGATCGACTCGTGCACGTAGATGCGCTTGGCCGCGATGCACACCTGGCCCGAGTTGAGGAAGGCACCCTTGAAGAGCTTGCGCGCCACCTTCACCACGTCCACGTCGGGCAGCACGATGGCGGCGTCGTTGCCGCCCAGCTCCAGCGTCAGGTGCTTGAGCGTGGGCGCGGCCGCTGCCATCACGCGCCGGCCGGTGGCGGTGGAGCCGGTGAAGGCCACCTTGGCGATGCCGGGGTGCGCGGTCATCCACGGGCCCAGCGCGTCGCCGCCGGTGAGCACGTTGAGCACGCCGGCCGGGAACAGGTCGGCCGCCAGTTCGGCCACGCGCAGCGTGGCCAACGGCGTGAAGGGCGAGGGCTTGAGCACGACGGTGTTGCCGGCCATGAGGGCCGGGGCCAGCTTCCAGAAGGCCAGTGTGAGGGGGAAGTTCCAGGGCGCGATGGCGGCCACCACGCCAAGCGGCACGCGCCGGGTGCGCCAGGTCACGCCGGCCTTGTCGGTGCGTTCGGTTTGCGGCAGCTCCATCTGCGCGACGCTGCGGCACCAGTGCACGCAGCCCAGCACCTCGGCCTTGGCCATCGGCAGCGGGCGGCCCTGCTCCCGCGTGAGCAGCAGCGCCAGTTCGTCGGCGTGCTCCTTCACGCGCGCAGCCAGGGCCTCGAGGCGCTCGCGGCGGTGCGCGGGCGTGGTGGCGCTCCAGGCGGGGAAGGCAGCCTGGGCGGCGTGCACCGTGGCGTCGAGCAGTTCCTGCGTGCAATCGGGCACATGGGCAATGACCTGTTCGGTGGCGGGGTCGAGCACCGGCAAGGTGGCGGGCAGGTCGAGAAGTTGGCCGTTGGAGAGCAGCCTGCAGGTTGGAGTGGTTTGCATATCTTCTACCGGGGGTCAAGTCTTGATTCAGGGCTCGACGACGTTGGTGTTCGGGTGAAGACGGGCCGGGCGTGAGCGTGATTCGCTGCAGGCCAGCAGTGAAACAGGGCTGCGCGCCGCGCCACCCACCCGGGGCGGGTGAAAGGGAAAACCCCTAGGCGTGCGCCGGGGCCCTCCACCCTTCGCGGGTAGGGCCGGTCGACGCGCGGAAAACGATCATTCCCTGGCACCCCGAATTCCATCCAGAGACAAGGACCTCCCGTGAAGCAGCATTTCTTTCTTGCGACGGCCCTGGGCGTCGCCGCCCTCGGCGCCAACCCTGCCCACGCCGCCAAGCCCGCCGGCCCGGCGTCCAACCCCTACCTCGCGCAGTCGTACAACAACCAGACGCACTGGAACGATGCGGCGACCGACAGCACCGAAATCGCCGTGCCGCGGGGCTTCTTCGAAGTGACGCCCGAGTCGGTGCAATTGGTGCCGAACGAATCGGTCGGCCTGCCCTCGATGAGCGACACCGTCGCCGGCCAGGAGATCCAGTGGTGGTGGTCGGGCTTCGGCCTGCGCAAGCTGAAGGCCGAAGGTGGCAAGCTGGTCGAGATCGCACGCACCGACATCCCGGTGAAGCTGCCGAACTTCACGCCGGTGAGCGCGCAGGAGCGCCGCGCGCAGGCAGCCGCCATCCAGAAGTTCATCGAGGCCAAGGACGAGAAGGGCCTGCTCGACTACGTCAAGTCGCAGCCCAACCGCGTGGCGACCGCTTCGAGCGACCAGGTCGTCAACGGCGCCGTCTATGCGGTGCTGACGCGCGACGACGCCTTCATCGGCTGCAACGGCCGCCAGGTGTTCCGCATCGACCAGCAGGACCCGAGGAACCCGGCATCGGGCATGAAGCCGGCGCGCTTCACCACCCTGCCCGCCTCGATCTTCGACAACGATCGCGCCCGCGCCAAGACCCACATGCCGGTCGACATGTCCTTCGGCATGGGCATGAGCTTCAACGGCTACCTGGTCATCAACACCTTGGGCGGCAAGGTCGTCACGCTGAACCGCGAGACGCTGGAGATCATCGACACCTACACCACGCCCGGTGCCGACGAGTCGTTCATGAACAGCTTCGCCACCGGGCCCGAGGCCAATGGCGGCGCGGTGTACGTGGCCTCCAACACCACCATGTACCGCCTGGTGGTCGATGCCAACGGCAAGATCCGCGACGACGAGGCCAGCGGCGCCTGGGCCGCGAAGTACGACCGCGGCATCCAGATGCCCCCGCCGAAGATCGGCGACGGCACCGGCTCGACGCCCACCCTGATGGGCTTCGGCCCGCAAGAGGACAAGCTGGTCGTCATCACCGACGGCGCGAAGAAGATGCGCCTGGTGTCCTTCTGGCGCGACGGCATTCCCGCGGGCTGGAAGCAGAAGGCCGGCACGCAATCGGCGCGCATCGCCGACCAGATCGAGGTCGACATGGGCCCGGGCCTGGACATCGTGCAGTCGGAGCAGTCGGTGGCCATCTACGGCGACCAAGCCTTCGTGGTCAACAACATCCTGACCAGCGAAGAGCCCATGCTCAGCCGCGACAGCTACTACGTCAACCTGGTCAACGGCGCCACGCGCCCCGGCCCTTTGGGAGCCGCCGGCTTCAAGTGGGACCACGGCAAGCATTCCTGGACCCAGCAATGGTCGCGTAACGACGTGTCGTCCATCTCGGTGGTGCCGATGATCAGCGGCGAGAGCCGCATGGCCATCGTCGACGGCTACTTCGCCGGCCGCTGGGGTGAGCGCCACCACATCGGCATGGACCTGGACACGGGCAAGACGGTACTGAGCATCCGTACCGGCACCAACCCGATGTTCAACGGCATGTACGCCCCGATCAAGGTCGACGGCCAGGGCAACTTCCTGTACGGCATGGCCTTCGGCATGGTGCGGATGGACAGCTCGAAGATGAAGCGCATCGAGCCCTGAGCCTGTCCACCCGGAATTGCCCTCCCCCCGCTGCGGGGGGGTGAGGCAAGGCGCAGCCCAGCGCACCCTCCGCGGATGACTTCCTCCGTACACCCGAGAACCCTCCCCATGAACCCCTCGACGAAGCGCCTCGATGGCAGCGGCATGCCGCTGACCCTGCGCACCAGCCGGCCGGACCGCGAAGTGCGCGCCTTCCTGCGCTGGTTCAACCTGGCGCCGGGCCACATCGAGGACCGGTCGGTGCAGACGCAGCGCCGCCTGTGGCGCCTCATGGCGCTGGCCATGGGCCGCCGGCCCGAGGTCGACTCGGTCCAGACGCGCACCATCGACGGCCCCGCGGGCCCCATCGAACTGCGCTTGTTCTCAGACGGCGAATCGAGCACGCCGCGCCCCGCCTTCCTGTGGTGCCATGGCGGCGGCTTCATCGTGGGCGGGCTCGATTCCGCCGATTCGATCTGCCGCAGCATCGCGCGCATCGCCGGCTGCGTGGTGATCGCGGTGCGTTACCGGCTGGCGCCCGAGCACCCGCTGACGGCCTGCCGCGAAGACTTCCTGGCCGCGCTCGAATGGGTCGCTCGACACGGCGCCACGCTCGGCATCGACCCGACGCGCCTGGCCATTGGCGGCGATTCGGCCGGCGGCAACATCAGCGCGGCGGTCGCGCAGCACACGGCGCGCCACAAGGGCCCCAGGCTGTGCCTGCAGGTGCTCGCCTACCCGGCGACCGACCTGGAAGCACAATTCCCCTCGCTGGAAGAAAACGCCAGCGGCTACCTCATCAGCGAACGAATGCTGCGCGGCGTGAAGGCCCGCATCGGCCAGATCCCCGACGCGGACGACCCCTGGCTCTCCCCGCGCCGCCAGACCGAGTTGAAGGACCTGCCGCCTGCCCTGCTCATCAGCGCCGGCTTCGACCCGATCCGCGACGACGGCCTGGACTACGCGGCGCGCCTGCGCGCGGCCGGCGTGCCGGTGGAGCTGATGCACTACGCTGGCCAGATCCACGGCTTTCTCAATTTCGATTCGGTGATCGACGCGGGGCGCGACGCACTCTTGCGCATCGCCAACGCGCTGAACAGCGTCTTCGGCGGCCGGGTAGCGCCGGACCGCACGATCGAGATTGCCGATGCGCCGACGTCCTGGCTGTCCGGCGCACTCAAGCCCATGAGCGAACTGGTGACGACCTCGCTGATCGGCTGGGCCACGGCCGAGCGCGTCTGGCTCATGCTCTTCGGCCGCCTTTCGCCGGCCACCGACCACGCGGCGCGCCTGCTGCTCGAATCGCGCCTCGTGCCCGGCGCCTTCCTGCGCCAGAGCGCCATCGCGCATGCCCACAAGTTGCAGGCGCAACAGACCTGGCCCCCACACGCTTCACCCGACTCCCAGCCCACGCGCCGCCGTGGCGCATGGGAGCGCTCATTCAAGGAAAGATCCACATGACCCCCCAACAGATCCTCGACCCGCTGGCGATGTGGCGCGAGGCCATCGACCGCCTGGAAGGCGGCATCAACGACGTCGCCACGCGCAACATGGAGTCCGAGCAGTTCGCGCAGGCGCTTTCGCTCCTGCTGCGCGCTTCGCTCGGCACGCATCACCTGTTCGACAAGCAACTGGCCAAGATCTACGAACGGCTGGGACTGCCCAGCCGCGACGAGGTGCAGGCCCTCGCCGCCGGCATGCGCCGCATCGAGGACAAGCTCGACCTGCTGCTGCCGCCGCCTGCACCGATGCATCGCCCGGCCCGGACAAGGCGCGCACCGGATGCCGCGCCCGCCCTGCCACCCAAGGCCGCTCGCGAGCCGAAGCGCAAGGGATGAGCCATGGCCAAGCCTGCAGCGACTGAAGACGCCTCCCTCGCGCAGCGCCTGCGCACGGAGGTCGACCGCGCCATCCAGCGCAGCTTCAAGGGCCTCGAATACCTCGGCTCTCCCGCGCCGGCCGTCGGCACCACGCCGCGCAGCCTGCTGCACCGCCGCGGCACGCTGGGCCTGTACCACTACCACCCGCAAAGCAGCGAGGTCTACCGCGTGCCGCTGCTGCTGGTGATGGCCACAACCAACAAGAGCTACATCTTCGACCTGGCGCCCGGACAGAGCTTGATCGAATTTCTGCTCAAGCGCGGCTACGACGTCTACGTGATGGACTGGTACGCGCCCACCGCCGACGAGAAACGCCTGAAGATCGAGGACTACACGCTCGACTTCATCCCCGACTGCATCCGCCGCGTGCAGGCGCATTCGGGCGAGGAGGATGTGACGCTGGTGGGCTACTGCATGGGCGGCGTTCTCTCGACCATCTACGCCGCGCTGCATCCCGACGGCCCGGTGAAAAACCTCGTGTGCTTCACCACGCCGATCGACATGACGAAGATGAGCACCTTCCAGTCGATGGCCGACAAGCGCCACTTCGACGTGGACCGCCTGGTCGACACGCTCGGCAACGTGCCATCGCAGGTGGTGATGGGCGCCTTCGAGGCGCACCGCCCGGTGGGCCGCATCGCCGCGCAGGTGCGCCTGTGGGACAACATGTGGAACGACCAGTACGTCAAGGGCTACCGCATGATGGACCGCTTCGGCGCGGAGACGCTGCCGCTGGCGGGCGAGTACCTGCGCCAGACGGTCAAGGAACTGGTCTGGAAGAACCGCCTGTACGACAACACCCTGCGCATCGGCGGGCGCACCGTCGACATCCACGACATCACCGTGCCGCTGCTGCACGTGACCGCGCAGTACGACCACCTGGTGCCGCCCGAATGCGCCGCGCCGCTCGTCGCACAGGCGGGCTCCAAGGACAAGGAAGAACTCATGCTGCCGGGCGGTCACGTCAGCCTGGTGGCGGGGGCCAATGCGGTCAAGCGCATGTGGCCGGCACTCGATCAATGGCTTGGAAAGAGATCCACATGAACACCCACACCACCACCGCGCGCGCCTATCCGCGCCGGCATTCAATCGGCGAGTCGCAGATCGAGATCGACCTGCTCGGTGCCGATGACGGCCCGGCCGTCGCCCGCCTCGTGCAAAAGCTGCCGACCCACGACCTGCTCTTCGTGCGGCGCGACCTCAGCCACCCCAAGGTGGTCACCGCCTGGCTCGATGCGCTTGCGGCAGGCCACATCACCAGCCTGGCGGCCCGCTGTGATGGCGAACTGGTCGGCTGCACCGCCGTCGTCACCGACCCGCGCTCCTGGTCGCGCCATGTGGCCGAGTTGCGCGTGATGGTCTCGCCCGCCTGGCGCGGCCGCAGCCTCGGGCGCCTCTTGATCCAGGAGTGCTTCGCGCTCGCCCTCGGCCTCGGCCTGGAAAAGCTCTACGTGCAGATGACGGTCGACCAGCGCTCGGCCATCGCGGTGTTCGAGGAACTGGGCTTTCGGGCCGAGGCCGTGCTGCGCGACCACGTGAAGGACCGCGACGGCACGACCTACGACCTGGCCATCCTCAGCCACCACGTGGCCGAGGTGCAGGCCCGCTTCGAGGTCTATGGCGTGGCGGACGCCCTGGGCAACTAGACATTTCCTGCTTCAACAACGACGGAGACAAACCATGCAACTCACTCAATCCCTGCGCCGCTCGGCGCAAGTCTTCCCGCGCCGCACTTCCACCGTGTACGGTGAACGGCGCCGAACCTGGTCCGAAACGGCCAACCGTGTCGCACGCCTGGCCGGCGGCATCGCCGCCCTGGGCGTGCGGCCGGGCGAGCGCGTGATGATCCTCGGCTCGAACAGCGATCGCTACATCGAGTCCGTCTACGCCGTGCTGTGGGCCGGCTGCGTGGTGGTTCCGGCCAACACGCGCTGGGCAGCGGCCGAGCACGCCTATGCGCTGCAGGACAGCGAGCCGACTCTCTTCATGGTCGACCAGGACTTCGTCGAGCTGGCACGCAAGCTTCCCGGCGTCGATCCTCGCCGCACCATCTACATGGGCGATGACGCACAGGCCGACCTGGTGGCGTACGAAGCGCTGATCGCCGACCACGCGCCCCTGGCCGACCGCGCCAGCGAAGGCGACGCCATGGCCGCCATCATGTACACCGGCGGCACCACCGGCTTCCCCAAGGGCGTGATGCTATCGCATGACAACCTGGCGCTGGCGCCCCTGACCTTCGCGCTCGAGTGCCCGTACGAGCAGGACACGGTGTTCATGCACGTGGCCCCCATGTTCCACCTGGCTGCCTTGAGCTCGATGTTCAGCTACACCTCGGCCGGCGCCACGCATGTAGTCGCGCCGCGCTTCGACCCCGCGCTCATCTGCAACATGATCGCCGCGGAGAAGGTCAACATGACGCTGATGGTGCCGACGATGATCGACTTCGTCGACCGCTACCTGCAGGCCGTGCCCACCGACGTGAGTTCGCTGCGCAAGCTGATCTACGGCGCCTCCCCGATCTCCGAGGCGCTGCTGCGCCGCGCGATGAAGAGCCTGCCCGGGGTCCAGTTCTTCCAGGGCTACGGCCAGACCGAGATGTCCGGCGGCGTCGTGGTGCTGCGCCCGGAATTCCATGCGGTCGAAGGCCCTCATGCGCGCCTGCTGCGCTCCGCCGGACGCGCCAGCATGGCCGCCGAGATCCGCATCGTCGACGGCCAGATGAACGAAGTGCCGCGCGGCACCGTCGGCGAGATCGCGGCGCGCGGATCGACCGTGATGCTGGGCTACTGGAACAAGCCGGAACAGACCCGCGCCGCCATCATCGACGGGTGGCTCCGCAGCGGCGACACCGGCTACATGGATGAGGACGGCTTCATCTTCATCGTCGACCGGCTCAAGGACATGATCGTCACCGGCGGCGAGAACGTGTACTCGGCCGAGGTGGAGAACGCGCTGGCCCGCCATCCGGCGGTTCTGGAATGCGCGGTGATCGGCATCCCGCACGACAAGTGGGGCGAGGCGGTGCACGCGGAAGTGCGCCTGCGCGAGGGGCAGACGGTCGACGAGGAGGCGCTCACGCAGCATTGCCTCTCGCTGATCTCCAGCTTCAAGCAGCCGCGCTCCTACAACTTCCGCGCCGAGCCGTTGCCGCTGTCGGCGGCGGGCAAGGTGCTCAAGAATGAATTGCGCAAGGCGTTCTGGGAAGGGAGCGAGCGGCGGGTTGCGTAGGGCGGCGAATCGAAGCACGCTTGCTGGCGTTTGAGAGGTACACCAGAAATGAGTCGACCACTCGTCTTCCTTGCCGCAGCGCTTGCCGTCACCGGCGCCACAGCCCAGGCGCCAATTGCAGGGACAGGCGCCAGGGCAACCGATACAACAGCACAGGCGACGGGTCCCGGTTTATCAGCCCGGAAGGAAGGCTGTGCCAGACCAACGGGAAATTCATCCACTGCAACTGACCCATCGCTCGGCGATGTCGTAGTCGAACTCGAGCCGCAGCCGGATCATGTCAATTCAATCGGGCGCGCAACTGCTGGCACATGTTCGTCCCGGTCACGGTCAGGCGCAGAGCGCCGCCGTTCCATTCGAGCCAATGGAGCGCCACGTAGTCCTCGATGAAGCCTTCGGAGACGAGGTCGGCTCGCCGCCGCTGCAGCGAATCGACCGTGCTGAGGAGTTCGACGCGCAACTGCTCGCGCCTGGAGACGGGCGGCAGGCTCGCGATGGCACCCGGCATGGCGGCGATGGGCGGTGGGCGTGGGGTACTCATGGACAACTCCGGTAGTGCCCGACCTTACACCCCGCCAGGAGGTACCTGTACGGCAGCCATGGCATTGCGCGATCTCTGAGCAGACTAGCGGCCTCTAGTGGCGCGCCTGGAACCCATACCCGAAGTACCGTATGGCCGCGCGACCTAGCAGCAATACTGTTCAGATAGAAAGAAATCGCTGACAATCCATGTCCATCGAAACTTCGATGGACATGGACGATGGCGAGAACCCGCAAGACCCTGCCGGCGAGAGTGGACGTGGCGCACCTGATCAGTGCGGGCGTGCTGGCCAGCGTGTGCCCCAGGGCGCTGATTGAAGAAGTGCTGGCCGATACCGGCCGGGCGAGCCAGCGCGAGCGACTGCTGCCGGCGCCGGCGGTCGTGTACTACGTGATGGCGCTGGCCCTTTGGCGCGAAGCCCCGCTGGAAGAAGTGCTGCGCGTGGTGTGCG
>DATILH010000005.1:0-7406 GCA_035476655.1 Variovorax sp. | reverse complement strand
TGGATGATCTTGCTGCTGACATCGCCGGCGCTGTCATCGGCCAGCACGCTGCGGTGCAGGTAGGAGCCACGAACGGCGAGATCCTGGGCCAGCGCCAGCATGAACTCGCGCACCGAGTCGAAGCCGAAGCTGCGGCAGGTGCGCACGATGGTCGGCATCGACACGCCGGCCTGCTGCGCCAGCTGCTCGACGGTGGTGGCCACCGCGGCACCCGGGTCGTCGAGCACGCACTGAACCACGCTGCGCTGCGCCGCCGGCAAGGCTTCCATGCGCTCGCGCAGGCGCTGCAGCAGGTTGGTCGGGATGGCGTTCATCTTGCTCATCTAGAAGCGCGTGCTGATGGCGCCCGTCACCGCGCCGTCATCCTCGACGAGCGGGAGCCAGCGCCATTTGTCGAAGGTGGTGCAGGGGTGCGAGATGCCCAGCGCCACGCGGTCGCCCACTTGCGGCACCGTGCCCGAGGGGTCCAAGCGCAGGTAGGCATGCTGGTCGTTGAGCGCGCTGATCTTCCAGTCGGCCGGGACTGCACCGGCCTCGCGCGCTGCCCGCGGGGCGTGGCGCACCGGGATCGGCATCTCCAGGTCGTAGGAGATGTCGCGCCGGCCGCAGGTGAGCAGCGCCAGGCCGGGCTCGGGCACCGACTGCACCATGGCCCAGACCTCCAGTGCCGGGCGCAGCGAGGCGTCCAGCCCTTCGCGGGTCTCGACCAGCTTCAGGAAGCGCTGGTAGTTGCCGTGGTCGTGCGTGACGTAGCAGCCCGAGCGCAGCACGCCCTGCACCGGGCGCGACAAGCCCTGGGTGCGCAGGAGCGGCACCACCAGGTCGAACACCGCCGAGCCGCCTGCCGTGAGCAGGATGGTGTCGTCCGCGAAGAAATTCTCTGCATCGCAGGCGCGCGCCGCCTCGGTGACGCGCCGCACCAGCGCGCTGACTTCGCGCGCGTCGTGCTCACTCTGGCATTGGGCGACGCCGCCTTCGTAGCACTCGATGCCGCCCAGGCGGGCCGCCGGCGAACGGGCGATGGCACGGGCCAACGCCAGTGCCTCATCCAGAGTGCGCACGCCGGTGCGCTGGCCGGGCACGCCGATCTCGACCAGGGTGTCCAGGCGGCCCTTGAACTGCCGGCGCCGCGCCCAGTCCTCGATCATGGCGAGCTGGGCCAGCGAATCGACCAGGAACCAGACGCGCAAGCCTTCATGTTCGGCCAGCAGCTTCGCCAGCCCGTCCAGGTCGGCGTCGGCCAGTACCTGGTTGGCGATGATGGCGCGCCGCGCGCCGGCCTCCACGCCCACCGCCAACTGGAAGATGGTGGCGAAGGTCAGGCCCCAGGCGCCGCCGGCCAGCTGTTGCTTGAACAGCTCGGGCGACATGGTGGTCTTGCCATGCGGGGCCAACGCCACGCCCTTGCGCTGCGCGAAGTCCTGCATCCAGGCGATGTTGTGCGCCAGGGCCGAGCGACGGACGGCCGCCAGCGGGTACGGGAGGTCATCCGCAAGAACATTCCAGCCCTTGGCGCCGATGTCGGCAGCACGGCATGGCGCGGCACCCAGGGGATAGCTCTTGCTGCGATGGTCGAGGATGAGGTCGTCGGTCATGGATATCTTTGTCTATGGCTTCACAAGTTTCGCGCGCTACCTGTCAAAGCGCCACAAGCGAGGCGGGGAACACCGCGGAACCGGCTTTGCCGGGCCGCTGGTGTTGCCCCCTTGAGGGGGGATGCGAGCACACGAAGTGAGCGAGAGTCGGGGGTGGTCAATCCTTCCAGCAAGCATGCCAGTGGCCGGGCTGCACTTCGCGCAACTGCATGTCAGCACTGGCACAGCGTGCTTCCGCGCGCGGGCAACGGGTGCGGAATACGCAGCCCGACGGCGGATTGGCCGGGCTCGGCAAATCGCCTTGCAACAGCGGAACCACGCGGCGCTGGGCTGGATCCGGGATGGGCGCGGCAGCGAGCAAGGCGCGAGTGTAGGGATGCTTCGGGTCGGCGTAGAGCGAATGGGTCGGCGCGATCTCCATCACCCGGCCCAGGTACAACACGACGACCCGGTCGCACAGGTACTCCACCACGTCGAGGTCGTGCGAAATGAAGAGCAGTGTGAGGTTGAGCTTTTCCTTCAACTCGCCCAGCAGGTTCACCACCTGCGCCTGGATCGACACGTCCAGCGCCGACAGCGGCTCGTCCGCCACGATGAACTGCGGCTGGACCGCCAGCGCGCGGGCGATGCCGATGCGCTGGCGCTGCCCGCCGGAGAACTCGTGCGGGAAGCGGTCCGCATGCTCCGGCCGCAGCCCCACCTGCGCCAGCAGTTCGTGGATACGCGGGGTGCGCGCCGCGCCCTTGGCCAGACCGTGGGTGTCCAGCGCCTCGGCCAGCACGTCGCGGATGCGCATGCGCGGGTTCAGGCTGGCATAGGGGTCCTGGAAGATGATCTGCACCTTGGAGCGCAGCGGACGGTATTGCGATTGCGTGAGCACCGCCAGGTCCTGCGGCGCGGCGTCAGAGCCCTGTGGCTGGTAGAGCATCTGGCCATCGGTCGGGTCGACCAGGCGGGTGAGCAGGCGGCCGATGGTGCTCTTGCCTGAGCCCGATTCGCCCACCAGGCCCAGGGTCTCGCCCTGGCGGATGGTGAAGCTCACGTCGTCCACCGCGCGCACCGGGTGCGTGCCCTTGCCGAAGTACTTGCGCAGGTTCCTGATCTCGAGCAGGTTCTTGTCTGCCAGCGCCGTGGTCGTCATGCCGCGATCTCCTCAACGTCGGTGAAGCCGATACAGCGCACCATGCGCCGCGGGCCGGACGCTTCCAGCGCCGGCATGGCCGCCTCGCAGGCGGCGCGCGCATGGCGGCAGCGCGGCGCGAATGCGCAGCCCGGCGGCGGCGCCAGCGGGCTCGACACCTGGCCGGCAATCGCCACCAGTTGCGGACGCTTGCCGCCCTGCCGTGTCCCACGCTGGCGTGCCACGCCGGGCAGGCAGGCCAGCAGGCCCCGCGTGTAGGGATGCGCCGGTGCCGCGAACAGTTCGTGCACCGGTGCCGATTCGACGATGCGACCGGCATACATCACCGCCACCGCGTCGGCATACTGCGCAACCACGCCCAGGTTGTGGGTGACGAAGAGCATGCTCATGCCGGTCTCCTTCTGCAGCCGGCCCATGAGGGCGAGGATCTGCGCCTGGATGGTCACGTCCAATGCCGTGGTCGGCTCGTCGGCGATCAGCAGGGTCGGATTGCAGGCCATCGCCAGCGCGATCATCACCCGCTGGCGCATGCCGCCCGAGAGCTGGTGCGGGTACTCGTGCACGCGCTGCTTCGCCGCCGGGATCTCGACCAGTTCCAGCATGCGCTGCGCATGGGCCAGCGCCGCCTTTCGGTCCATGCCCAGGTGCAGCCGGGCCGACTCGGCGATCTGCTCGCCGATCGTCAGCACCGGATTCAGGCTGGTCATCGGCTCCTGGAAGATCATGCCCAGCTCGTTGCCGCGCAGGGCACGCTTGTCGGCTTCGGCAAGGGCCAGCAGGTCGACCCGCTGGCCGTCGCGCCGCACGAACCAGGCCTCGCCCTCTACCTGCGCTTGCGAGGTCTTGGCATGCAGGCCCATCAGGGTGAGGCTGGTCACCGACTTGCCGGAGCCCGATTCACCCACCAGCGCCAGCGTCTCGCCGGGGCGGATGGAGAAGGACACGTCGGCCACGCTCTGGATGCGGCCGGCATCGGTGGCGAAGGAGGTCGAGAGGCCGCGCACTTCGAGTCGCGGCGCCGCGGTGTTGCTCGTGTCCATGGTCAGGCCGCCTTCTTGAGCTTGGGGTCCAGGAGATCACGCACGCCATCGCCCAGCATCTGCAGCGACAAGGCCGTCAGCACGATTGCCACGCCAGGGCAGAAGATGGTCCAGAAGGCCTTGTCCGCGTACTCCAGGCTGCCGGCGATCATGGTGCCCCAGGTGGGAATGTCCGGCGGCACGCCGACGCCCAGGAAGGACAGGCCCGCCTCGGCCAGGATGGCGTAGGCGAAGATGAAGGTCACCTGCACCAGGATCGGCGACATCAGGTTCGGCAGGATGTGCTTGAGCAGAATGCGCGGGGTTCGCACGCCCAAGGCGCGGGCAGCATCCACGAACAGCAGCTCGCGCAGCACCAGCGTCGTCGCACGCACCACCCGCGCCACGCGCGGCGTGTAGACGATCACCAGCGCCAGCATGACGTTCCACAGCGACACGCCAAGGATCGACACCAGCGCGATGCCCAGCAGGATGTCGGGGAAGGACATCATCGCGTCGACCAGGCGCATCAGCGGCGCGTCGAGGCGGCGGAAGAAACCGGCCAGCATGCCCAGCAGGGTGCCGCACAACACGGCGCCGGCAGCGGTGACGAAGCCGATGGCGAGCGAATAGCGTGCGCCGTGGATGATGCGCAGCATCACGTCGCGGCCCAGTTCATCGGTGCCGGCCCAGTGCACCCACGAAGGCGCATTGAGGCGCTCGCTGATCGAGATCTCGCCCGGGTCGGCATCCGACAGCATCGGATAGAACACCGCCACCAGCACTACGAGAAGCAGCAGCAGGGCCGAGGCCAGCACGACCTTGCGCGAGAACAGGCGGCGCAGCAGCGCGCGCCAGATGGAAGAACGGCTGCGGGTCATCACTTGCCCTCCAGGCGGATGCGCGGGTCGACCAGGGTGTAGATGAAGTCCACGCCCAGGTTGATGAAGACATAGATGGCGGCGATCACCAGCAGGGTGCCCTGGATGACCGGGTAGTCGCGCCGCAGCACGGCGCGCACCACCAGGTTGCCGACGCCGGGCAGGTTGAACACCGTCTCGGTTACCACCGTGCCGCCGATCATCAGCGCCAGGGTGAGGCCCAGCACCGTGACGATGGGCACCAACGCATTGCGCAGCACGTGCTTGACCATGATCACGCCCTCGGGCAGGCCCTTGGCGCGCGCGGTGCGCACATAGTCCTCGCCCAGGATGTCGAGCATCGAGGCGCGGGTGAAGCGGATGATCAGCGCCGAGTTCAACAGGCCCAGCACCAGCGCCGGCAACAGCAGGTGATGCAGCCGCTCGGCCAGCGTGGCCGTGGGATCGCCATAGCCCGAGGCCGGGAACCAGCCCAGCTTCACCGCAAAGAACTGGATCAGGATCAGGCCCAGCCAGAAGCTCGGCACGCTGGCACCCAGCATGGCCACGCTGCTCACCGCCTGGTCGGCGGCGCTGCCGCGCCAGACGGCGGCGGCCATGCCGGCCGGAATGCCGATCAGCGCCGCGATGAAGACAGCGAAGAGCGCCAGGAACATGGTCGGCTCGGCGCGCTCCAGCAAGGCCTGCGACACCGGCCGCTGCAGGAACAGCGACTGCCCCAGGTTGCCCTGCGCCAACTCGCCCAGCCACAGCACGAACTGGGTGGTGAGCGGCTTGTCCAGGCCGTACTGGACCTTGGCCTTGGCGATGTCCTCGACGGTGGCCTGGTCGCCCAGCAGCAGCGCCACCGGATCGCCCGAGGCCAGGCGCGTCAGCAGGAACACCAGCACGGCGACGATGGCCAGCACCACGCAGGCGCCGGCCAGCCGGCGCACGAGGAAGCTCAGCATGTGGAACCCTCCCTGATGGGCGGCTTACTTGGCCAGCCCGGTGTTCCAGAAGAAGGGCCAGATGGCGGGCGTGTAGCCCTCCAGCTTGGCCGAGCGGGCCGACAGGCTGTTGAACTTGCCCACTTCGATGAAGGGCACCTCGTCATACACCGTCTGCTGCACCTGGCCCCAGAGCTGCCCGCGCTTGGCCGGATCGACCTCGGTGTTGAAGGCCGAGAGGGTGCTCTTCTTGGCTTCGGAATCCCACCAGCCCGGCGCGCCGTCGCCCAGTTGCGGCGGCGAGAGCATCGGCTCGGGGAACAGGCCCGAGTGGGTGAAGTACACGTCCCACAGCTTGGCGTCGTTGCGCCGCTGCACCAGCGTGGCCCAGTCGACCACCTGCAGGTCGGTCTTGAAGCCGGCCTTCTTGAGCTGCTCCGACATCACGAGTGCCATGTTGTAGTGGAACTCGTACTGGCGGCTGGCCATGATGCGGATCGGCTTGCCGTCGTAACCGGCCTTGGCGGCGGCTTCCTTGGCGCCCTTGGCGTCGCGCGTGTTGTAGGACTTGCTTCCGGCCTCCGAGTAGTAGGGCGTGCCCTTGGGGAAGAAGTTGGGCTCGACCACGAAGAAGCGGTTGTCGCCGAAGCCTGCCGCCAGCAGTTCGCCCTGCCCCACCGCCTGCTGCACCGCGCGGCGCAACGGCTGCTGTGCGAGCACGCCTTCCTTGGTGTTGAAGACGATGTAGGGGAAGCCGAAGTTCTTGGTCACGATCGGCACCACCGCAGGCTGGCCCTTCTCGATGCGGCCTGCCGCTTCCACCGGCAGCAGGTCGGCGTATTGGAACTGGCCGGAGAGCGCGCCTTCGACGCGGGTGTTGGCGCTGGGCACGGGCACGAAGCGCAGTTCGTCCAGCAGGGCCTCGCGCTTGCCGGCGTAGCCGCTGGGCGCTTCCTTGCGCGCCGAATACTCGTCGAAGCGCACCAGCACGGTGAACTGATCGGGACGACGCTCCTTGAACTTGTAGGGGCCGGTGCCGATGAACTGGGTGATCTGCGGCGCGATGCTTTCCTTGGCCATGATGGCCGCCATGCCGCTGGGCAGCGCGAGTTGAGCCAGCAGCGGCGCGTAGGGAGCCTTCAGCTTGAGCTCCACGGTCTGCGGGCCCTTGGCCGCGAGCGAGGCCACTTCCTTGCCCACTGCCTTGCCGCGCGGCGAGAGTTCCATCCAGCGCTGCAGCGAAGCCACCACATCGTCGGCGTTGAGGTCGCGACCGTTGTGCAGCTTCACGCCCTTGCGGATCGCGATGGTGTAGGAGAGGCCATCCTTGGACACGGTGGGCATGTCCTCGGCCAGCATCGGTGCCACCTTCCAGTTGGCATCGAAGGTGTAGAGCGGCTCGTACACGTGCTGCATGATGGTGCCGACCAGGTCGGCGGTGCTGGTCATCGGGTCCAGGCCCTGCGGCTCGCCCACCATCGCCAGGTTGGCGGCGCCGCCCTTGGCGGGCGCGGCCTGCGCCAGGCCGGGCGCCAGCACCAGCGTCAGCGCGGTGGCCAGGGCGCCTGCCAGCAGGCGACGCCGGGGCGCGGCAGCCGCGAGGGGTTTGCAAGAACGAGAAGTGACTACAGTGTGGTCAGAGGTTTGCATCGCGGCTCCGTGAGTAATAACATTACATGACGGATCGTATTTGAGCCGTTTGATAGCGTCAAACCGGGGTTATCCCCTAGCTATTCTGTAAGTTTATTACACCAAGAAGGTGCATCCATGTCCAAAGTTGAAATGCTCGGCCAATCGCCGATCGCCTCCGACCGCCAGGCGCGGCCACTGTCGCCGGCCAC
>DATILH010000004.1:0-6451 GCA_035476655.1 Variovorax sp. | reverse complement strand
CCGAAGAGCTGCACTTCGGCGCGGCGGCGCGCAAGTTGGGAATGGAGCAGCCCAGCGTGAGCCAGTCGGTTGCCGCACTGGAAAAGTCCATCGGCGTCAAGTTGCTGGAGCGCAGCAGCCGCAGCGTGACGCTCACCCCCGCCGGCGAGGTGCTGGTCGAGGATGCCAGGCGGCTGTTGCTGCAGTCGGACCAGGCGGCCGAGAGGGCACGCGGCGCGGCGTTGCGTGAGTTGCACCAGCTTCGGGTGGGCCATGTTCCCTTCAGCCTGATCAAGGCGCTGCCGCCGGCCATCCGCGGCTTCCAGGCCCGGCACCCCGAGGTGCAAGTCCGGCTGGTGGAAGAGCCCAGCGACAAGCAGATCGCCGACCTGCGCAGCGGCTCGCTCGACCTGGGCCTGGTCAACCTGAAGACGGCCGATCTGTCGGGGTTGAACGTGCGTCCGCTCTACACCGCCAGGATGGTGCTGGCGGTGCCCGCGGGTTGGCCGCTGGCGCAATCGCCGCTGCTGCGCCTGCGCGACCTGCGCGACTACCCGTTCGTGATGTTCCCTTCGGAGTGGAATCCTTCCTTTGCCAGCGAGATGGCTTGCGCATTGGCTCGGCAAGGCCTGGTGCCCAAGGTGCGCCACATCGCCGAGCAGGCACTGACGCTGATGACGCTGGTGGCCGAGGAGTTCGGTGTCGCCCTGGTCCACGAGTCGGCCTGCGGCGCGCGCGTGGCGGGCGTCAAGTTCGTTGCGCTGGCCGAGTCCGCCGACTTGCTGGCCATCGAGATGGGGCTGGCCTGGATGCCCAGTTACAAGTCGCATCTGGTGACCACCCTGGTGACGGCCTTGCAGGACCTGGTGTCTTCCGAGGCCGCCGGCCAGGGTGCGGCCAAGGCTACTTTGCGCCGGGTGGTTTGATTGGCGCCACCTATCAATGGGCGGCGTTACTCAATCGATGTGCAGCGCAGCGACCTCGCTGTTTAGTCTTGCGACTGGGCCTGGCTCTTCATTTCATTCTATGGGCCCATGGAGACAAAAACAGCCATGAAGACGTTCCTCGATGCGTCCGCGCTGCTGCGCGAAGCCCAGCAATCCACTGGCCTGTCGGACTGGGGCAGCGACCAACTGCCGCAGGTGCTCGCCCTGCTGGTCGATGCACTCAACCAGGAAGCCGCGCTGCACGAGCGCGGCGCGCAGGCGGCCCGGGCGCGCCTGCTGGACGTGATGTGCAGCCGCCTGAAGCTGGTCGAGGACCGCAAGCGGTACCCCGGCATCGCCACCGAAGCCATCGTCAAGCCGATTTTCGTGATGGGGTTGCCGCGTGCGGGCACCACCTTCCTGCACAACCTGCTGTCGCAGGACCCAGGCAACCGTTCGCCCCAGACCTGGGAAATCATGTTTCCGTCGCCGCCGCCGGAGCCCGGCTCCTATGCTGCTGACCCGCGCATTGCCCAGTGCGACGCGGCGCTGCGCGCGCAGGGATTCATGGAGCGCGAGCTGCAGGGCATCCACCCCTTCGGTGCGGAGCGACCCGAAGAGTGCAACTTCATGTGGGAGCTGTCGCTGCAGTCGGTGAACTTCATGGCGTTCTGGAACGTGCCGAGCTACACGGCGCAGCTGATGAAGATCGACTTCCGTGCCATTTACCGTGAGCACCGCCAGATGCTGCAGCACCTGCAGCACCGCTTTCGCCGGGACCGCTGGGTGCTCAAGACGCCGGCCCACAACCTCTGGCTGAACGAATTGCTGAGCGTCTACCCAGACGCCTGCCTGATCCAGTGCCACCGAGACCCGGCCAAGATCATCGCTTCTCTGGCCAGCAACTTCGTGGCGCTGCGCAAGACCTTCTCCGACGCCCGACTCTCCGGCGACTTCGGCATGCTCGAGGCGCAGGCCCGCGGCATGCGCAATATCGCCGCGATCCGGGCGCAGCCCGAATTCAAGGACCGCTTCGTCGATGCCCACTACCTGGACGTGCAGGCCGACCCGATGGGCATGGTGCGGCGCATCTACGCACACTTCGGACTGCCTCTGGCGCCCGAGCGCGAAGCGGCGATGAAAGCCTGGCTGGCGCGCGACGTCAGCGCCCACGCCGCGGGCCACCGCCACAGCTATGCGCTGGCCGACTACGGACTGGACTACGCGCGGGTCGATGCCGTCCTGGGTGACTACATCCGCGATTGCCACGTGCAGCTGGAGAGGTGAGCCCCATGCCCGCATTGAACGACCACGTACTCGCCGCCGACATCGCGGCCACCGCCGGGGCCCTGTTGCGGTCCATGCGCGGCTCGCCGGTGCTCACGGGCAAGCCGCTGGGCGCGGCCGGTGACGCCACCGCCAATCTGCTGATCACGCAGATGCTGGCGCAGGCGCGGCCCGCGGACGGCTTCCTGTCGGAGGAGACGGCACCGGACCCGGCCCGGCTGGGAATGGAGCGCGTCTGGATCGTCGATCCGCTCGACGGCACGCGCGAGTACGGCGAGGCCGCTGACGGCCGCAACGACTGGGCCGTGCATGTGGCGCTGACCGAAGGCGGGAAGCCGACCGCCTGCGCGGTGGCGCTGCCCACACTGGGCCTGACCCTAACCACGGCCAAGCCGCCGGGGTTGCCGCCGGCACCGGCCGGACGCATCAAGATCCTCGTCAGCCGCACCCGCGCGCCCGAGATCGCGCAACGGGTGGCCGCCGCCCTCGATGCGGAACTGGTGCCCATGGGCTCGGCGGGCGCCAAGGCCATGGCCGTGCTGAACGGCGAGGCCCATGCCTATCTGCACGCCGGTGGGCAGTACGAATGGGATTCGTGCGCGCCGGTGGGCGTGGCCCTGGCCGCGGGGCTGCATGCCTCGCGCATCGACGGCAGCCCCTGCGTCTACAACCGCGCAGACACCTACATGCCAGACCTGCTGGTGTGCCGGCCCGAGTTGGCGGCTCGCCTGCTCGCCGCCATCGCGGCGCAGGCCCAGGAGCTGGTGGCATGACCGTCCTGACCCACCTGCAGCGGCTGGAGGCCGAGAGCATCCACATCATGCGCGAGGTCGTCGCGGAAG
Source organism: Variovorax sp. (assembly GCA_035476655.1). GTDB lineage: Bacteria > Pseudomonadota > Gammaproteobacteria > Burkholderiales > Burkholderiaceae_C > Variovorax. The sequence continues at coordinate 3,417 of DATILH010000004.1, read as the reverse complement.
CCGACCGGCCCGTGATGCTGTACTCGATCGGCAAGGACAGCGCCTGCATGCTGCATCTGGCCAAGAAGGCTTTTTATCCAGCGCCGCCGCCGTTTCCTTTGCTGCACGTGGACACGACCTGGAAGTTTCGTGACATGTACACCCTGCGCGAGCGCATGGCACGCGAGACCGGCATGGATCTGCTGGTCTATCAGAACCCGGAAGCCAAGGCGCTAGGCATCAATCCCTTCGAGCATGGCTCGCAGGTTCACACCGACATGTGGAAGACGCAGGGCCTGAAGCAGGCGCTGGACCAGTATGGCTTCGACGCGGCTTTCGGTGGCGCCCGCCGCGACGAGGAGAAGTCGCGCGCCAAGGAACGCATCTTTTCGTTCCGCACGGCCAGCCATCACTGGGACCCCAAGAACCAGCGGCCCGAACTCTGGCGCCTCTACAACGCGCGCAAGCACAAGGGCGAGTCGATCCGCGTGTTTCCGATCTCCAACTGGACCGAACTCGATATCTGGCAGTACATCCACCTGGAGAACATCCCCATCGTGCCGCTGTACTACGCGGCGCGCCGCCCCGTGGTGAACCGCGACGGCACGCTGGTGATGGTGGACGATGAGCGCATGCCACTGCGCCCGGGCGAGGTGCCCATGCAGAAAATGGTGCGTTTCCGCACGCTGGGCTGCTACCCGCTCACCGGTGCGGTGGAGTCCGAAGCCACCACGCTGCCGCAGATCATCCAGGAAATGCTGCTGGCGACGACTTCCGAGCGCCAGGGCCGGATGATCGACCACGACTGCGCGGCTTCGATGGAAAAGAAGAAGCAAGAGGGGTACTTCTGATGGCCCCCACGCTCACATTCGTTCGCTGCCCCCCGAGGAGGCTGGTCGCCCTTGGGGCGGCCCGGCGGGAGACCTGATGGCCCACGTTTCCGACCTCATCGCCAGCGACATCAATGCCTACCTGCGGCAGCACGAAACGAAGAGCCTGCTGCGCTTCATCACCTGCGGCAGCGTGGACGACGGCAAGAGCACGCTGATCGGGCGGCTGCTGTTCGAATCCAAGATGCTGTTCGAGGACCAGCTCGCCGCGCTGGAGGCCGACAGCAAGAAGGTGGGCACGCGCGGTGGCGATATCGACTATGCGCTGCTGCTCGACGGCCTGGCCGCCGAGCGCGAGCAGGGCATCACCATCGATGTGGCCTACCGCTACTTCAGCACCGACCGGCGCAAGTTCATCGTGGCCGACACGCCGGGCCACGAACAGTACACGCGCAACATGATCACGGGGGCGTCCACAGCCGATCTGGCGATCATCCTGATCGACGCGCGCAAGGGCATGCTGGTGCAGACGCGGCGCCACAGCACCCTGGTGTCGCTGATCGGCATCCGCCACGTGGTGCTGGCGGTCAACAAGATGGATCTGGTCGACTACTCGCAGGAGGTGTTCGACACCATCGCGGCGCAGTACCGCGAGTTCGCCGCGAAGATAGCCATCGCTAACGTCAGCGTGATGCCGATCTCCGGCGTCGATGGCGACAACATCGTCGACGCCAGCCCCCGCACGCCGTGGTACACGGGCCCGACGCTGATGGGCTTGCTCGAGACGGTGGAGATCGACGAGGAGCGTCTGCAAAAGCAGCCCTTGCGCCTGCCGGTGCAATGGGTCAATCGCCCCAATCTCGATTTCCGCGGCTTCGCCGGGACCATCGCGGGCGGCGTGGTCAAGCCGGGGCAGCGCGTGCGCGTGCAGCCTTCGGGGCGCGAGAGCACGGTGGCGCGCATCGTCACCGCCGGCGGTGACCTCGATCGCGCGGTGGCCAGCCAGTCGATCACGCTGACGCTGACCGACGAAGTCGACATCTCGCGCGGCGACGTCATCTGCGGCATCGACGAGCCAGTGCAGGTGGCCGACCAGTTCCAGGCCACCGTGGTGTGGATGGGCGAACAGCCCATGCTGCGCGGGCGCAGCTACCTGATGAAGATCGGTGCCAAGACCGTGACGGCGACCGTCATGCCGCTCAAGCACAAGATCAACGTCAACACGCTGGAGCAGGTGGCGGGCGAGAAGCTCGAACTCAACGAGATCGGTGTCTGCGAGCTCGAACTCGACCGCCCGATTGCCTTCGATGCCTACACCGCCAACCGCGACACCGGCGGCTTCATCCTCATCGACAAGCTGAGCAACAACACTGTCGCCGCCGGCATGCTGGCCTTCGCGCTGCGGCGTGCCGACAACATCCACTGGCAGGCTGTGGAAGTCGACAAGCAGGCGCGCTGGCGCCAGGCCGGCCATGGCAGCGCGGTCGTCTGGCTCACGGGCCTGTCGGGCGCGGGCAAGTCCACGCTGGCCAACATGCTCGAAAAGCGCTTGCATACGATGGGCAAGCGCACCTACCTGCTCGATGGCGACAACGTGCGCCATGGCCTGAACAAAGACCTGGGCTTCACGGCGGCTGACCGGGTGGAGAACATTCGCCGCGTGGCCGAAGTGGCGCGGCTGATGGTCGATGCCGGGGTGATCGTGATCACCGCCTTCATCTCGCCATTCCGTGCCGAGCGCCGGATGGCGCGCGAGCTGATGGGCGCGGGCGAGTTCATCGAGGTGTTCGTGGACACGCCGCTGGCCGTGGCCGAGGAGCGCGACCCCAAGGGCCTGTACAAGAAGGCCCGGCGCGGTGAATTGAAGAACTTCACCGGCATCGATTCGCCTTACGAGGCACCTGAGCGCGCCGAGGTGCGGATCGACACCACCTCCATCTCGGTGGAAGCGGCCAGCGAGGAACTGTTGCAGATGCTGACGCAATTGGGCGTATTGGAATTGCCATGAACGAGGCGAGACAAGGAGAAAGAAGCATGGGTACAAACGGCAGCCCCGGCGCCACGCCGCGGGTGGTTTATGTGGTGGGTTCCGGCATCGACATCGCATCGCCGGTCGCGGCGGCGCTGGCCTCGGGCGGCGCCAGGGTCGCCTGGATCAACGATGGGGTTGGCGCGCCCGCAGTCGCGTTGCCGGCTGGCGTCATCAGCGTTTCGACGCGCTTCGACAGCCGCGCTGCGGTGGCGGCCGCCTTTGCGGCGGCGCAGGAGGCCCTCGGTCCGCCACAGCAGGTGGTGCTGAGCGTCATGCCCGAAGCGGGCGTGCAACCGCAGGACATCGTGGCTGCGTCCGACGCCCAGTGGCACGCGGCCTGCGGACAGACGATGAAGACCACCTTGTACGTGCTGCAGGCCGCGCATGGCCAGTTCACGGCGGCCTCTGGCGGCGGCTCGGTGGTGGTGATCGGCGGCTCGTTCTCCCTGGCGGGCGCCGCACAATTGATCCCGTTTTCCACCGCCATCGAAGGCCAGCGCGGACTCGTCAAATCGGCCGCGCGGCAGTGGGGCAAGACGGGCATCACGGTGAACTGGATCGCCGCCGCCGCCAAGG
>DATILH010000003.1:0-5164 GCA_035476655.1 Variovorax sp. | reverse complement strand
CCGTCGGCGCGACGGATGCCCTTGGCGGTGCGAACCACCACGGCGCTGTAGATTTCGCCCTTCTTGACGCGACCACGGGGAGCAGCTTCCTTGATGCTCACCTTGATGATGTCGCCCACGCTGGCGTAGCGACGCTTGGAGCCGCCCAGCACCTTGATACACAGGACGGATTTCGCGCCCGTGTTGTCGGCCACTTCGAGCCTGGATTCAGTTTGGATCATTTGTCTTGGTTCCCAACTTGTACCGAGAATCGCCATCTGGAAGGACGGCCAACCTCAGTCAGTCTTGGGCCCGTCGTCCACACCCCGAACCACTCGGGGCGCTTCCTTTGGGCAGAAGCTCCGCCTTTTGCAAAGCGAAGCCCGCTATTGTGGCACGGGTCGATATGCTCGTCAACCCCTATACACAAGCGGCGTTGCACCACCCGGGTCGGCCCGGGGATGAGGCGACAATTTCGCCCCGTCCGCCCGTCCCCATTCCATACATATGAACACTTCCACCACGCTCCCCTCCCTGGCTTTCGTCGGTGGCGGCAATATGGCCAGCGCCATCATCGGCGGCCTGATCCGCCAGGGCTTGCCCGCCAGTGCCTTCGAGGTGGTCGAGCCTTTTGAATCGACCCGGGCGAAATTACAGCGAGACTTCGGCATTACCGCGCTGAGCGCAGCCTCGCCTGCCTTGGAGCGATGCGGGGTGGTGGTGTGGGCGGTCAAGCCGCAGAGCTTCGCGCAGGCGGCGCAGCCAGTGCAGCCCTTCACAGGCAAGGCGCTGCATCTGAGCGTGGCCGCCGGCATCCCCTCGGGCAGCATTGCCGGTTGGGTCGGCAGCGAGCGGGTGGTGCGCGCCATGCCCAACACGCCCGCCCTGGTCGGCCAGGGCATGACCGGGCTGTTTGCCCGCGATGCGGTCAGCGCGGCGGACCGCAGCCTGGTCGAGCAGGTACTGGCGCCGACCGGGCAGTTGCTGTGGCTGGCGGCGGAACGCGACCTGGACGCGGTGACGGCGGTATCCGGCTCAGGGCCCGCCTATGTCTTCTATTTTCTGGAGGCCATGGCCGAGGCCGGCGTCGAGATGGGCTTGACGCCGGAGCAGGCACATCAGCTTGCCGTCGGCACCTTCACCGGCGCCTCGGCGCTGGCTGCCGCTTCCACCGAGGCGCCCGCCGTGCTGCGCGAACGGGTCACGTCCAAGGGCGGCACGACCCACGCCGCCGTCACCATGCTGGATGCGGCCGGCGTCAAGGCCAGTTTCAAGGCCGCCATCCTGGCCGCGCAAAAGCGGGCCGGCGAACTGGCCGAGGAATTCGGCAAGGCCTGAAGCGATTCAGCGCAAGGCGTAGCCGGCGACCACGCCGGCAAAGACGGTGAAGCCCAGCCAGTGGTTCTGGCGAAAGGCCTTGAAGCAACCTTCGCGCGTGCGCTCCCGGATCAGTGACCAGTGCCAGGCAGCCTGCGCCAGGGCGATCCCGATCCCCAGATAGAACACGGCGTGCAGCGCACGGCCGGCGCCCGCCCAGGTCCAGATCGCCAGGAAGATCAGGTAGCTCGCCATCACCGCCGCCACGTCGAAGCGGCCGAAGGTGATGGCGGAGGTCTTCATGCCGATCTTCAGGTCGTCGTCGCGGTCGACCATGGCGTATTCGGTGTCGTAGGCCAGCACCCAGAACAGGTTCCCGGCCAAGAGCCACCAGGCCAGGGCAGGCACTTCGGCGCGCACCGCGGCAAAGGCCATCGGGATGCCGAAGCTGAAGGCGATGCCCAGCACCGCCTGCGGAATCGAGAGGAATCGCTTGGCAAAGGGATAGATCAGCGTCACCGCGAGCGCCGCAAAGGACCAGAGCACGGTGAGCCGGTTGGTGGTGAGCACCAGGCCGAAGGCCAGCAGCGCCAGCACGGCGCCCAGCCCCAGCGCCTCCTTCACCGAGACTTCGCCGCTGGTGACCGGCCGCGCGGCGGTGCGCTTGACGTGCCGGTCGAAATCACGATCCGCCACGTCGTTGACGCAGCAGCCGGCGCTGCGCATGAGGATGGTGCCGAGCACGAACACCGCCAGCAGGTGCCAGCCCGGCCAGCCCTCGGCCGCGAACCAGAGCGCCGACAGCGTGGGCCACAGCAGCAGCAGCCAGCCGGCCGGCCGGTTCCAGCGGATCAGGTCAAGGTAGGCCGCCACGCGCCCGCGCGCAGGCACGGCCGGCGGCTGGGGCGATGTGGAGGCGGACTCGCGCGCCGCCGGCACCGACACGGACATGCTCACTCCTCGAGCAGCGAGCGCAGCATCCAGGCCGTCTGGTCGTGCACCGTGCAACGGGCCGTGAGCATGTCGGCGGTCGGATCATCGCCGGCCTCTTGCGCCACCGGGATGAACTCGCGTGCGATGCGCGACACCGTCTCATGCCCCTTGACCAGGATGCGCACCATCTCCATCGCCTTGGGCGGTTGCTGCGGCACGTCGGGCACGGTAGCGATCTTGCTGAATTCAGCGTACGAGCCCGGCGCGTAGTGGCCCAGCGCACGAATGCGCTCGGCGAGCACGTCGGTGGAGCCCCACAGCTCGGTGTACTGCGCCATGAACATGGCATGCAGCGAGTTGAAGTGCGGGCCGGTCACGTTCCAGTGGAAGTTGTGGGTTGTCAGGTACAGCGTGTAGGTATCGGCCAGCACACGCGACAAGCCCTCGGCGATCGCAGCGCGGTCGGCGCGCTCGATGCCGATGTTGATCATCGGCGCGTTGCGTCCGCCGGACTCTTGCGCGACGCTTGTACCGCCCTTGGCGGGCACCTTGCCGGCCGAAGATGCCGGCGAAGACGCGATCGACTTCGTTTTCTTGGGAGCTTTTGCCATGGCGATGCAATCCTTCTTTGATTGGGTTGGTGGTGGACGGACTGGAACTTTAGAAGTGCCGAGAGCCATCCGCAACCCAAGCGAGTCTATCGGCGCGATATGCGCACCTTGTGTCGGCCGAAGCCGCGTTCAGGACAGGCGCTGCACGCCCGGCAACTCGCAGGCGTAGATCGCGTTGCGCAGGGCGGCAATGGCCTCATAGCGGGTGAAGCTGCGGCGCCAGGCCAGCACCACGCGCCGGGTCGGCGGCTCGCGGTCGCCGGCGTCGCGCACCGGCAGGTAGCGCACCATGGCTTCGGGCTCGCGTCGGCTCTTTGACTTGGGCCTGAGCGCGTCCTGCGGCACCGACAGGCGCGGCACCAGGGTCACGCCCATGCCCGAGGCCACCATGTGCTTGATGGTCTCCAGCGAGGAGCCCTCGAAGCTCTTGCGGATGCCTTCGGCATTGCTGGAAAAACGCGCGAACTCGGGGCAGACCTCGAGCACGTGGTCGCGAAAGCAGTGGCCGGTGCCCAGCAGCAGCATGGTCTCGTTCTTCAGCTCGTCGGACGTCACCGAGCCCTGCTGCGCCAGCGCGTGGTGCGCCGGCACGGCGGCCATGAAAGGCTCGTCGTAGAGCGGCGCGATCGCCAGGCCGGCGTCCGGGAAGGGCTCGGCCATGATGCCGCAGTCGATCTCGCCGGCGCGCAGCATGTCCAGCAGCTTGGCGGTGAAGTTCTCCTGCAGCATCAGCGGCATCTGCGGCGTGCGCGCGATGTTCTGTCGCACCAGGTCGGGCAGCAGGTAGGGGCCGATGGTGTAGATCACGCCCAGCTTGAGCGGGCCGGCCAGCGGGTCCTTGCCGCGCTTGGCGATCTCCTTGATGCTGGCGGCCTGGTCGAGCACGCTTTGCGCCTGCTGCACGATCTGTTCGCCCAGCGGCGTGACGGTCACTTCGCCGGCGCTGCGCTCGAAGAGCTTGACCTCCAGCTCATCCTCGAGCTTCTTGATGGCCACCGACAGGGTCGGCTGCGACACGAAGCAGGCTTCCGCCGCCTTGCCGAAATGGCGTTCCCGGGCGACTGCAACGATGTATTTGAGTTCGGTCAGGGTCATAGCTTGCGTCAATTATGCGCAGGCGTTGCCGACCGTGGCGAGTTCAGGCTTTCAGATACTCCGCGCGCGTGCCGAGCCAGCGGTCGATGTGACCTTGGGCCAGTTGCGGATGTTCGGCCAGCATGCGCGGCGCGAGGTCGCGCGCCCAGTCGAGCAGGAGCGTGTCGGTAGCGAGGTCGGCAAAGCGCAGCAACGGTGCACCGGACTGGCGGGCGCCGAGGAATTCGCCGGGGCCGCGGATCTCCAGGTCGCGCCGCGCGATCTCGAAACCGTCGCTGGTCTCGACCATGGCGCGCAAGCGGGCCCGAGCCGCCTCGCCGACGCGACCACCCTCATTGGGTGCATAAAGCAGCACGCAAGCCGAGGCGGCGGCGCCTCGGCCGACGCGTCCGCGCAGCTGGTGCAGTTGCGACAGGCCAAAGCGCTCGGCATGCTCGATCACCATCAGCGAGGCATTGGGCACGTCGACACCGACTTCGATCACCGTGGTGCTGACCAGCACCTGCAGGCGGCCGGCGCTGAACTGCGTCATCACCGCCTGCTTGTCGGCGGTGGGCATGCGCGAATGCAGCAGGCCGACGCTCACTTCCTCGCCCAGCGCCTCCGCCAGCTCGTCGCGGGTGGCGGTGGCGTTGCGCAGGTCGACCGCCTCGCTCTCCTCGATCAGCGGGCAGACCCAGTAGACCTGGCGCCCCTGCGCCAGTTGCGACTGGATGCGATCGATGACCTCGTCGCGCCGGTGATCGGCCACCAGCTTGGTCACGATCGGCGTGCGGCCAGGTGGCAGCTCATCCAGGGTGGAGACATCGAGATCGGCGTAGTAGCTCATCGCCAGCGTACGCGGGATCGGCGTGGCGCTCATCATCAGGAGGTGCGGCTCCAGGCCGTGATCCGCCTTGCCGCGCAGCGCCAGTCGCTGCGCCACGCCGAAGCGGTGCTGCTCGTCGATGATGGCCAGGGCCAGCTTGCGGAAACGCACCTTTTCAGAGATGACGGCGTGGGTGCCGATGACCAACGCCGCCTCGCCGCTCTCGACGGCGGCCGACATCTCGTCGCGCTCGTTCTTCTTCTGGCTGCCGGTGAGCCAGGCCACGCGCAGGCCACGGCTGAGGAGCAGCGGATCGAGCCAGTCGACCAGCTTGCCAAAATGCTGCGAGGCCAGGATCTCGGTGGGCGCCATCAGCGCGCACTGGTGGCCGCCGTCGATGCACAGCGCCGCGGCCAGCGCG
>DATILH010000002.1:0-12848 GCA_035476655.1 Variovorax sp. | reverse complement strand
CCGCCGACATCGGCTGCCATGCCTTCGGCACCTTCGAGCCCTTCTCGATGGGCCATTCGATCCTGGGCTACGGCATGAGCCTGGCCAGCCGCGCCGGCGTCTCGCCGGTGATGCAGCGGCGCGTGCTGTCGATCATGGGCGACGGCGGTTTCTGGCACAACGGCCTGCTGACCGGCGTGCAGAGCGCACTGTTCAACAGCGACGACGCGGTGCTGCTGATCTTCAAGAACGGCTACACCTCGGCCACCGGCACGCAGGACATCATCTCGACGCCCGATGAAGAGATCAAGGAACGCGCGAGCGACAAGCAGCAAAGCCTGGTCGACAAGAACCAGACCATCGAGAACACCTTGCGCGGCCTTGGCGTGCAATGGCTTCGCACGGTGCACAGCTACGACGTCGCCGGCATGCGCAAGACCCTCACCGGAGCGCTGACCAGCGATTTCATGGGCCTGAAGGTCGTGATCGCCGAAGGCGAATGCCAGCTCGAGCGGCAGCGCCGCGTCAAGCCCTGGATCGCCGGCCTGCTGGCACGCGGCGAGCGGGTGCTGCGAGTGAAGTACGGCGTCGACGAGGACGTGTGCAATGGCGACCATGCCTGCATCCGCCTGTCGGGCTGCCCCACGCTCACGATCAAGGACAACCCCGATCCGCTCAAGGTGGACCCGGTGGCGGTGGTGATCGACGGCTGCGTCGGCTGCGGCCTGTGCGGTGCCAATGCGCATGCCGCCAGCCTGTGCCCCTCCTTCTATCGCGCCGAGATCGTGCAGAACCCGAAGTGGCACGAGCGCGTCTTGCACGGGGTCCGCTCGGCCCTCGTGCGTGCGCTGCAGCCGGCATGAAGCCCATGACGCAAGCCCGACCCATCACTGTGCTGGTCTGCGCCCTGGGCGGCGAAGGCGGCGGCGTGCTCAGCGAGTGGCTGATCGATGCGGCGCGCCTGGCCGGCCACCCGGCGCAAAGCACGTCGATTCCCGGCGTGGCCCAGCGCACCGGCGCCACCACCTACTACCTGGAAGTCTTTCCGCAGCCCATCAGTGAACTGGGCGGCCGCCGGCCGGTGTTCAGCCTCAGCCCGGTGCCCGGCGCGCTCGATGCCATCGTCTCCTCCGAGTTGCTGGAGACGGTGCGCCAGATCGGCAATGGCATGAGCAGTGCCGACCGCACGCTGGTCATCAGTTCCTCCGCGCGCGCCCTCACCACCGCCGAGCGCACGGTCCCTGGCGATGGCCGGGCCGACACGCGGCGCCTGCTGGAAGTCGTCAAGGCCTTCAGCCGCGAGCACCACGTGTTCGACATGGGCGTGCTGGCACGCGAGGCCGGCACCATCGTCAGCGCAGTGATGCTGGGCGCGGTGGCCGCAAGCGCCCTGCTGCCCTTTGCGCGCGAGCACTACGAACGCGCCCTGCGAGGCAAGGAAGGCGCCAACAACAAGCCGAGCCGCAGCACGCAGGCCAATCTGCGCGCCTTCGCCCTCGCCTTCGACGCGCTGCGCCAGCCACGGGAGCAGGCGGCCATGCTGCGGCAACTGCTGGATGAAGGCGAAGCGCCGGCAGCAGCACCCGCCTTGCCCGAAACGCTGCGCGCGCAGTTTCCGCCGCCGGTGCACGACATGCTGGCCCTGGGCCATGCGCGCCTGGTCGACTACCAGGACGCAGAGTACGCGGCCGACTATGTGCAGCGCCTGTCGCAGGTGCTGGCGGCCGAGCGCGCGGCCGACCCCAACGGGACGCACGGCTGGGGCACCACGCGCGAGATGGCACGCTGGCTGGCGCTGTGGATGGCCTTCGACGACATCGTGCGCGTGGCCGATCTGAAGAGCCGCGCCAGCCGCGCCCGGCGCGTGCGCCGCGAAGTCAAGGCCGGCGAGGCCGATCTCCTCAAGGTCTACGAGCATTTCAAGCCGGGCATCCCGGAGTTCGCCGCATTGCTGCCGGCCGCACTGGCCGCCCGCCTGACGGCCTGGGATCAGCGCCGCCAGGCCGCCGGCAAGGCGCCCTGGGCCTTGGCACTCAAGGTGGGCAGTCATTCGGTGCTGGGCATGCTTTCGCTGCGCCTGCTGGCCTCGCTGAAATGGCTGCGCCGGCGCGGCAACCGCTTTGCGCAGGAGCAGGCCCTGATGCAGCTCTGGCTCGACGCGGTGCTGGCCGGCACGGCCGTCCACTGGCAACTGGGCCAGGAGATTGCACTGTGCGGCCGCCTCATCAAGGGCTACGGCACAACCAACGAGCGCGGCAAGCGCAACCTCTTGCATGTGATCGAGCACCTGGCCGTCGCGCCGCTGCCCGACGGCTCGCCAGCGGCGCGCGCCGCGGCCATTGCGGCGGCACGCGAAGCGGCGCTGGCCGACGAAGGCGGCAAGGCCCTGGACGCCGCGCTGCAACGCCACGGCGCACCGCCGCGCGCGGTGGTGGCGCAGCCGATCCGCTGGATGAAGCGCCCCCCGCACGCGCACTCAAGGTAAACGCCGATGCATGGGCGCTGACTCTTATAAAGAATAACCAAATCCCGTCCTGCACCGGCGCCCGGATTCAACGACAACCGCAAGGAGACATCGCATGAAGCTCAAGCCCGCTCTCAAGATTGCCGTGCTCGCCCTGGCCGCCGCCTCGGTGCCCGTGCTGGCGCAGGACAAGCCGGTCAATCTGAAGATGTCGAGCTGGGTGCCGGCGCAGCATCCGCTGAATCCGGCGCTGCAGGCCTGGGCCGACTCGATCAAGACCGCCTCGGGCGGCACCATCACCGCCACCCTGTTCCCCTCGGAGCAGCTGGGCAAGGCTTTCGATCACTACGACATGGCGCGCGACGGCATCGCCGACGCGGCCTACGTCAACCCCGGCTACCAGCCGGGGCGCTTCCCGATCATGGCCGGCGCGTCCCTTCCCTTCCTCTTTTCCAACGGCAAGAGTGGCTCGACTGCCATCGACGCCTGGTACCGCCCCTACACGGCCAAGGAAATGAAGGACGTGAAGGTGTGCTTTGCCTTCGTGCACGACCCCGGCACCTTCCATGCGCGCAAGAAGATCAGCTTGCCCACCGACATCAACGGCATGAAGATCCGCCCGGCCACCAGCACCATCGGCCAGATGGTCACGGCCCTGGGCGGCACCAATGTGCAGGCTTCGGCGCCGCAGGCGCGCGACGCGCTCGAGAAGGGCGTGGCCGACGCCATCACTTTTCCCTGGGGCTCGATCCTGCTGTTCGGCATCGACAAGGTGACCAAGTTCCACATGGACGCGCCACTGTACGTCACGCCCTTCGTCTGGGTGCTGAACCAGGACAAGTACGGCAGCATGTCGGCCGCGCAGAAGAAGGTGATCGACGATCACTGCACCAGCGAATGGGCCGAGAAGGTGGCGGCCAACTGGGCCGACTACGAGGCCGCGGGGCGCGCCAAGCTGGCCGCCGAGCCGGGGCACGAGGTCTACAAGCTCACGCCGGATCAGCTCGATGCCTGGCGCAAGGCAACGGCGCCCGGCGAGGCGCAATGGGCCGAGAGCGTCAAGAAGGGCGGCGGCGATCCGAAGGCGATCATGGATTCGCTCAAGGCCAGCCTGGCCAAGTACAAGGCGGCGCTGTGAGATGAGCCTTCGCAGCGGCATCCGCTTCACCGACCGCATCATCAACACCATCGAATGGCTGGCCGCCATTTCGGTGGGCGTGGTGGCGCTGAACATCTTCATCTCGGTGGTGTTGCGCAAGTTCTTCAACACCTCGATTCCCGACGCCTACGACTTCGGCCGCATGCTGCTGGCCATCCTGATCTTTTGGGGCATCGCCGCCACCAGCTACCGGGGCGGCCACATCACGGTGGACCTGCTGTGGGCCTCGGTCGGAGCGCGCGCCAAGCGCGCTATCGATGTGTTCGCCACGCTGATGCTGCTGGTCTTCGTGGTGATGCAGACCATCATGCTGTTCGACAAGGTGCGCCTGACCTACATCGACCACGTGCTGACCTACGACCTGAACCTGCCGACCTGGCCCTTCTACGCGGTGGCCTGGACCGGCGATTTCTGCGCGGTGGTGCTGATCGCGGTGCGCACCTGGCGCCTGGTCTTCGCGCCCGAGTTGCTGCACGACAAGGGCTACGAACAGGCCCAGCAAACCAGCGAGTCGCCACCGCCTTGAATACCGATCTCGTCGCCCTCCTCGGCTTCGTGGTGCTGTTCGCGCTGATGCTGCTTCGCGTGCCGGTGGGCATGGCCATGGGCCTGGTCGGCGTGGTGGGCTACAGCTACGTGGTGGGGCCGATTCCCGCGCTCAAGCTGGTGGGCCAGACCTCGCTGCGCACCGTCACCGACTACACCTTCGGCGTGATTCCCATGTTCATGCTGATGGGTGCGCTGGTCACCGTCTCGGGCGTGAGCCGCGAACTGTTCAAGGCGGCCAATTCCATGATCGGGCAACTGCGCGGGGGCCTGGGCGCGGCCACCGTGCTGGCCTGCGGCGGCTTCGCGGCGATCTGCGGCTCCTCGGTGGCGACCGCGGCCACCTTCTCCAGCGTGGCCTATCCGGAGATGCGGCGCTTCAACTATCCGGAGTCCTTCGCCACCGGCGTCATCGCGGCCGGCGGCACCCTGGGCGCGATGCTGCCGCCTTCCACCGTGCTGGCGGTCTACGCCATCCTGACCGAGCAGGACATCGGCAAACTCTTCATGGCCGGCATCAACCCGGGCCTTCTGGCCATGGCCATGTACGTGCTGACCATCGTCGCCATCGTGAAGCTGCGTCCCGGCTGGCTGCCGGCCGGCGAGCAGCGCCCCTGGGGCGAACGCCTGGCCGACCTGAAGAGCGTGTGGGCGCCGCTGGCGCTTTTCGTGTTCGTGATCGGCGGCCTGTACGGCGGCTTCTTCACGCCCACCGAAGCCGGTGGCGTGGGGGCCAGCGGCGCCTTGATCCTCGGCCTGGTGCGCCGCAAGCTGGACCGCGCCAGGATCCGCGAGGCGCTCCTGTCGGCCACGCGCACAGCAGCGGCGGTGTTCACCGTGCTGATCGGCGCCCTGCTCTTCGGCTACTTCCTCACCGTGACGCAGACGCCGCAGAAGATCACCGAGTTCCTGGTCGGCCTGGGCCTGGGGCCTTACGGCGTACTGGCCCTGCTGATGCTCATGTACCTGGCACTGGGCTGCCTGATGGACGCCATGGCCATGATCATCCTGACGGTGCCTATCGTCTTCCCGGTGATCGTGCACCTGGGCTTCGATGCGATCTGGTTCGGCATCGTGATCGTGATGACGGTGGAGCTGGGCCTGATCACGCCGCCGGTGGGCATGAACGTGTTCGTCATCAAGAGCGTGGTCGAGCGGGTCAGCTTCGCCACCATCTTCCGCGGCGTGGCGCCATTCGTCCTGACCGACCTGTTGCGCCTGGTGATCCTGATCGCCTTCCCCGTGCTGGCGATGTGGTTGCCCTCGAGAATGTGAGCATGAGCAAGGAAGTCATCTACACCGTAAGAGTCGAATTCGGCGATTGCGACCCGGCCGGCATCGTCTGGTTTCCGAATTTCTTTCGCTGGATCGATGCCGCATCGCGCCACTTCTTCGTGGAATGCGGTGTGCCGCGCTGGGAAGACACCGCCAAGACGCTCGGCGTGATCGGCACGCCGCTGGTGGACACTCACACCCGCTTCGTCGCCAGCGCCAGCTACGGCGACGTACTTGCCATCGCCACCAGCATTCGCGAGTGGCGCAACAAGAGCTTCGTGCAGGCCTACCGCGTGACGCGCGGCGAGGCGCTGATCCTGGAATGCGAGGAAGTGCGCATCTTCGGCGGCCGACATCCGGACGGCAGCCTGCGCGCGCTGCCGGTCCCGCCTGAATTCATCCGCCTCTGCGGTGTGTAGGACAACTTCGAAACTATCCCCCGCCGACGGGGACAAGCTTGTGGACAACCTGTAGGACATCGTGCGAAAGCCTTATCCCATAAGGCCTGGCCACGGATTGCCCGCTTTGCAGGCAGGTTGCGCGCCGTACCGGAATCCGGGCCGTCATTCCACGAACGCGCGCAGGCGTTCGAGCGCGTCGTCCCACTGCGTGGAAATCTGATCCAGGTAGCGGCGCGCCTGCGCCAGCCTTTGCGTGCGCAGCGCCCAGATGCATTCGCGGCCGCTGCGGTCGCTGCGCACCAGGCCGGCGCCTTCCAGCGCGCGCAGGTGCTTGCTGATGGCCTGGCGCGAGACCGCGCTGCCTTCGGTGAGTCGCACGATCGACTGCGGGCCTTCATGGCACAGGCGCGCCACGATCGCCAGGCGCGTGGCGTCGCCCAGCGCGGCAAACACCGGCGCGGCGTCGGCCAGCTGGGTCCTAGCCATGCAGTGCCAGGTACTTCTCGATGAGCCTGGTCTGCGCTTCCCAGCCGCCCTCGTTGGACGCGAATGCGGCGGCGCGACGCGCGAGTGGAATCTTGTCGAAGCCCGACTCGGTGATGGTAAGGAGCGTGCCGCCGCCTTCCTCAGCCAGTTCGAACACGATGAGGGTCGTCGGCTCCTTGCTGTAGTCGATTCCCGGCTCCACCGCGCCCGGGTGCCAGCGGAAGGAAATGCGTTGCATCGGCTCGACGTCGACCACCCAGAAGTCGAAGGCCATGCCGACGTAGGGCGCCTGCTCCTTGGCGATCTCGGGGTCGACCGTGGTCGGCACGATGGAAGCCTTCAGCTGCGCGCCCGGCACGAATGGTCCGTCCAACTTCATGCCGAACCAGCTGCCAAATTGTTCGGCCTGGCTGACGGCAGCCCAGACACGCGCGCGCGGGGCCTTCAGCAGGATCTGTTTTTCGATTCGCTCGGTGTTCATATGCAACCTCCTGGTTGCCTATTTATACACCGGGTGTGGTCACGCCGGAAATGCGTCCATCTTGGCCATGCTGCACATGCAGGCATCTTGCACCCTGCCATTGCGCCAATTGCGACACCGGCACCCCCGCCGCCTCGAACTGCTCTTCGGGCGGCAAGGCCTGCACCGTGTTCTCGGCAAGGGGCTGCTGGCGCAGATAGTGCCGGCGCAGGACGCCGATGACGGCAAGGCTCGCGACGAGGCCGGCAGCAATCCAGAGAAAGGGACGCAAGTCCACGTTGAAGCCGATGTCGACCACCTGCTTCAGGCGCGCCCCCATCGCCGGACTCAGCCATGCAATGGCCACGACCACGAACTCCCGCAGGATCCACAGGAAGACCAGCCAGGCCACGATGGTCAGCACCAGGTCGCGCGCACGCATCCACCACGGCGCACGCGAGCGCGGAATGCGTGGTGGCCAATGCGGCGGCGGGCCCAGCACGGGCGCCGATCCGGTGTCGCGCAGGTCTCTCGGGTTTGGCGGCTCTGGATGCATGGAAACTCCTCGGGTCTCAGCGCAGGCCCCGGTCAGGGCTGACCCACCTGCCGCGCATCTGGCCCAGGTGCCAGATGGCAAGTGGCACGCCGACAATCAGGGTCGCCGCCTGGGCGGCCCAGAACACCATCGGATACCAGACCACCCAGAACAACGAGCGGAACGCGCCGCGCTCGAAGCGCTCTTCCATCAATGAACTCAGCAGCGCCTGCACCAGGTAAGTCAGCGCAAGGGCTTCGCCCCAGTCCTTCGGAAAAGGGCTGACGGGGGGCCAGAAATCAGGCAGGCGCAGCCCCCAATGGCCCAGCAACGGAGCCACGCCCCATACCAGCAGCCCGATGGCGATGCAATACGCCCAAAGCGTCGCCACCAGGAAGTTGAGCCACGGCGCCAGCAGGCGCGGACGCTTGTGCAAGGAGGGCAGCACCTTGAGCATGACGGCGGCGCCGCCCTCGCTCCATCGCAGGCGCTGGCGCCACAGTCCGCGCAGGGTCTCGGGCATCAGGATCCAGCACATCGCCTTGGGTTCGAAGGCCAGGCGCCAGCCGGCGAGCTGGATGCGCCAGCTCACGTCGACGTCTTCGGTCAGCGCCCCGCGCGACCACCAGCCAGCCTCCTGCAGGGCGCTCTTGCGAAATGCACAGATGACGCCGGAGACGGTGAAGAGGGACCCATACACCGTCTGCGCACGCTTGATGAGGCCCACGATGGACGAGAACTCACCCGCTTGCAGCCGCCCGAGAAGCGTCGCGTGGTTTCGGATGCGCGGATTGCCGGTGACCCCGCCCAGGCGCGGGTCGGTCTGGAAGCGGCGCACCAGCCAGGTCACTGCATGCGGCTCGAGCAGCGCATCGCCATCGATGCACACCAGCAATTCGTGCCGCGCGGCCAGCGCACCGGCGTTCAAGGCCGTTGCCTTGCCCTGGTTGCTGTCCAGGTGCATCACGCGCAGCTGCGGCATTTGCGCAGTCAGCGCGTCCAGCCACGGGCCGGTCTGGTCGGTGGAGCCATCGTTGATGGCGATGACCTCGAAGTCCGGATAGTCGATGCGCGCCAGCGCGCCGAAGGTCTCGCCGAGCTGCCGTGCTTCGTTGTAGCAGGGCACAAGCACCGACACGCCCGGATAGACCTCCAGCGACGGTGACGCGAAGGGGTGCGGCTCGTGCCGCTCGCGCAGCAGGCGATAGAGCACGGCGCCGCACATCCAGTAGATGGCCATCACGAAGGGATAGCCAAAGCAGAAGAAGGCGATGACGTCCTGGAAGCTCATGGACTTCACCTGTTCAGCGCCGAAGCGGAAAGTCGGATGCCGATACGCCGGGCGCAACAATGGCCGCCGCTGGCCTGTCGCCAATTGGATCGTCGGGGCACCAGCCGAGCGAGACACCGCCGTGGCGCGTGAAGTCGTTGGCCGTGCGGGCCAGGAGGCGCGCGTCGGGCGGCGCAGGCCCGGTGAACCAGCGCGTCAGCATCGGGTTGTCGACCGATGCGGTGCGCTTGCCCGCCACCGGATCGCCGAGGCTGGCAGGCACCAGGCTGATGTCCGCGAGCGGGTGCGGCGAGGTGGTGCCCGGCTTGGGGGAAAGCCATAGCAGCTCCAAGCCGGGCCTCGCACCATCCAGCGCAGCGAAGGCCCGCCAGCCCAGCGCATCGGCATCGCCCGTGCGGCCCGGCGTCATCAGCGTCGCCTCGCGCCGGGCGCGCAGCACCCATGCGGACCAGCTTCGCGCCACGCCGGGCCGGTGTTCGAACAGCGGCGACGGATCGTCGTCGAAACGCATCGGCTGCGCCGGCAGCTCGGTGTCTTCGAGCAGCCAGCCATCCAGCGGAACCATGGCGCCCAGGTCCTCGTAGAGATGCCGAACACGCGTCTCGTTGCCCAAGGCGGCGAGCGCGGCGCGATGCGGAAGTCGCGCGTAGACCTTGACCCCGGCGCGCGTGCGCATCTGCCAGGACACGCGCGAGAGCCAATCGCCGGCCAGGGGCAGTTCGCGCGTGGGGAACCAGGCGGCGGCAATGCGGCCCTGTTCGTCGCGGCGCACAGCGTCGACCACGAGGCCGCTCACGCCCAGCACGCGCACCCTTTCGAGCGCCCGCCCCAGGCGTTCGTTGCTGCTGTTCTCGTCGCCGGTCCACAGCGCGGCCGGGTCGAGGCAGACCAGGCGGTCCACGCGCCTGTCGTTCGGATCTGGTTGCAGGTTTCGCACGAGGTCCACGAGCGGGGGGTTGTAGGTGGGCAGGTAGCGCGCCAGCCGCATCGGCTCGCGCAGGCTGGAGGAGCCCGTGTCGAGCGAGAGCCCGAACTCGAAGCCCGCGCCCTCCGCGACCTGGGTGCCGATGGCGTTGTAGCGGCCGTAAGGCCACACCAGGGTACGTGGCGCCCGGCCCAACTCGCGCTGCAGCACTGCACGCCCGGCTGCAAGGTCGGCCCGCAAGGCCGCCACGTAGGCGGCCTCGCCCTGGTAGCCGGTGCCGGGCGCATAGCGGCGCGTCACGGCCGCCGGCATGGTGTTGCCCTGCGGGTTGCCGAGGACTTCCCCATGCAGCGCGTGGGTGTGCAAGGCGAATTCGACCAGGCCCGAGCGCTGCATCTCGCGCGCCTGGTTCCAGGTGATGAAGCGCTCGCGTGCAACCTGGCGATCACCGTAGCGAACCATGGCACCAGAGGGAGTCTCCATCCAGTCGGTCACCAGCGCCGCGACGATCGGGTAGCCGTAGGCCAGGGCCAGGGGATAGACACGGGTGTAGAGACTGCGGTAGCCGTCGTCGAAGGTGATCAGCACGGCCTTGGCCGGCAACGCTTTCTCATCACGACGCGCACGCGCGATGTCGTCGAGCGAGACGACGGTCCAGCCGTTGCCGCGCAACCAGTCGAAGAAGCTCACCAGGCGGTCGGACGTGACCGCGTCATCGTCCAGGTCGCCCTTGCTGTCCACCACGTCGTGAAAGCCGATGGTGACGAAGCGCTGCTGCGAGAGAGCGGGAGCCGCGGCGATGCACATGCCCGCAAGCGCCAGCAGGCCCGCAAAGGCGATGTGGAGGAGCTTGCGCGTCTTCATCTTCCGAACCGGTGTTGAAGCGTCAGGTAGCCACGCACAGTACGCTCGCGCTGGCCGTCGTACACGTTGCTCGCCCATTCCAGGCCCCAGATAAGCTCGGTCCAGGGATCATGGCGCCAGCCCTGTTCGTACCCGGCGCTGCCGACCCCGTGGCCACCGAAGAGGCGTTGGTCGAACACGCCTGCGCTCACCCGAAGTCGCTGCACCAGGCTGCGCTCGTAGGCACGCCACATGACATGCTCCACCTCCGCCTCGACGGAGGCCAGCAACGCGTCCTGCGGGTTGAAGTAGGGCGTGGGCGGCAGGCTGTTGCGCTGCCACTCGATGCGCGGCCGCAGCGTGACGTCGAGGTGCGGTCGATCGAGGACCTTGAGCTTGCCGTCGAGCGTCAACTGCCGGCGCTCGTTGCCGTCGCTGAAGTCCATGTACTGCGCCTGCAGCCCCGCCTGCGCGGACTCGTTCCAGGCATAGCGCAGCCCGCCGCGCACCGAATCCGCGCTGATGCCGAAGAAGTCCGCACGCAACGGCGCGTCGGGCGAGTGCCTGGCGGCATCCGCCAGGAAGACCCAGTGATCGGAGGGCTCCCATTGCGCGGCGAGCGAGCCACCGCTGTTGTTGAGCGAGCCGGTCTGCGACCACGCCAGGGCCTCGAGTTTCCAGTCTGGCCAGCGCGCCTGCGCGCCGCCACCGAATCGGTGCCGCTTGGCGCGGCCTTCGGACAAGGAGTCAGAACTGGTGTCGGTCAGCCCGACGAAGCGCCAGGCACCGGCGAAGGTCGAGGATTCGACCCGCAGGCTGGCATCCAAGCCGTCGCCGGGACCGCGCAGGGCCTGGTCCGAGGTGTGCCTTCCACCCAGCTCGACGTACACGCTCGGGCCCATCCGGGCGTCGAGCTCCCGCCCTACTTCCTGCACGCGCGGCATGTCCGCGCCCTGCTCCCACAGCGGCGCGAAGCGCTCGTCGGCGCGCTGCATGCGATGGCGGCGTATGTCGGAATCCACCTGCTGGACACGGATGCCGAAATCCTCGGGTTCCAGGGCAGCGGCGGTGTCGATGTCATCCTCGGCCATGCGCGGCCAGCCCCGCTGCGCCGCGATGTCGGCCGCCTGCGCGCGCAGCCAGGCGAGCGCGGGCGCGGCACGCGCCAGCGGCTCGATGCGCGCCCAGGCCGCGGCCGGCATGTCGGCATAGCTGCGAATGGCGGCGTCGAAGGCCTGCATCTCGAGCCAGGTGTCATTGGCCCGTGGTGTCTGCAGTTCGCCGGCGCTGCGCCACGGCGGGCCCGCAGCCTCCACCAGGACCCCGACGCTGGCAAAGGCGGCGTCGAAGTCCTCGCTTTCTTCCTCGGCATAGGCGAGCCCGGTCATGAGCGAGCGCCACGCGCCGTCCTCGTCGGCACGTTCGGCCGGCGACAGGCGTCGCAAAGCCTCCTCGTACGCGTGGCGCGCATCCTGCGATCGGCGCAGCGCGAGCAGCGAGTCCGCCTCGGCCGCGAGCACATGGACCGGGATCTCATCGCCGGCAACGCGCAGGGCGGCCACCTGGTCCAGCGCATCCTGCCAGCGCTCGCGCTGGCGCAGTGCCACGGCGCGGTCGCGCTGTAGACGAATGATCAGCCCGGCGTCCGGCGGGGCAGCGGCGCGCGCCTGCGCAAGCAGCGCGTCAAGCCGGGCCAGCACGGGATCCACCTCATCGAAGCGGCGCCGCGGGTCGGGCGAAAGCGGCGCGATGCCGGTGGCCCAGCGCAGACGCTGGCCGGCCACGCGGCTGCGCACGCCGAGGTCGGCGCGGGCGCCGAGGGCTTGCGCTGCGGCGCTGGGTGCCCCCAGCTCCATCAGCAAATCGGCCAGGGCCCGTGTGATCTCGGGGTCGTCAGGTTGCAGCCGCCGCGCTTGGGCAATGGCTGCGAGCGCTGCGTAGCGATCGCCGGCCCGCCAGGCGACACGTCCGCGCTCGAGGAGCGCCGAGGCATTGGGCGCAGCCGTCGGCGATTGCGCGCTAGGGGCACGCGAAGCTACAGGTGCAAGTTGTGCTGCCACGCCGCCGCATGCGAGCAGGCCCGCAACGGCCACGCACTTCCAACTGGGCCGGGTCGCCAATTGCAGCATGGGCCGGGAGCATACGTGACCCCGACCCTTCTGGCACGACTTTCAAGCCTATTCGGCCTCGATCCCCGCCGCCTTCACGATGCGGCCCCACTTCTGCGATTCGGCGGCCTGGAACTTGGCCAGCTCCTGCGGCGTGGTGGTGAACACGTCGGTGCCGGTCGGGTCGTAGAAGCTTGCCTTCGCGGCCTCGCTCTTTGCGGCCTTCGCCAGCAATTCGTTCAGGCGGGCGACCACCGCGGGCGGCGTCCTGGCAGGCACATAGGCGGCAAACCAGTAGCCCATTTCGTAGCCTTTCACGCCCGCTTCCGAGATCGTCGGGACCTCGGGCGCGAGCGGCGAGCGCTTGGCGCTGGAC
>DATILH010000001.1:0-5873 GCA_035476655.1 Variovorax sp. | reverse complement strand
GGGTGCGCCACGTACAGGATCTCGGGCGGCGCGCCGGCCTTGACGAATTCCTCCATCACCTTGCGGCCGAGGAAGCGCGGGTCCTTGATCTGGCTGTAGAGCTTGCCGTCGGAGAAGGTGCCGGCGCCGCCTTCGCCGAATTGCACGTTCGACTCCGGGTTGAGTTCGCTCTTGCGCCACAGGCCCCAGGTGTCCTTGGTGCGCTCGCGCACCGTCTTGCCGCGCTCCAGCACGATCGGCTTGAAGCCCATCTGCGCCAGCAGCAGCGCCGCAAAGATGCCGCAGGGGCCGAAGCCCACCACAACCGGGCGCGGCGCACTGCTCTCGCCGGCATGCGCCGGGGCGCGGTAAGCCATGTCGGGGGCCGGCTGCACATGGGGATTGGCTGCGAAGGCCTGCAGCAGTGCCGGCTCGCGCGCCGGATCGGCCAGTTGCACGTCGACGATGTAGACCTGCAGCAATTCGGCCTTGCGGGCGTCGAAGCTGCGCTTGAAGACGGTGTGGCTGGCGAAGTCGGCCGGCGCGAGGCCGAGAACGCGTGCGACGGCCTGCAACAGGGCGTCGGGCGCGTGGTCCAGCGGGAGCTTGAGTTCGGAAAGGCGGATCATGTGGGGCGGCCCGTGTTCATCGGGCAAGGCCCAGATTTTAGTTCCCCGGCCCCTTGAGACTGGCCTGGGGGCGAGCCTTAAGCCGCCGGCAGGAAGCCGTCGACGGAAAGGTAACGCTCGCCGGTGTCGTAATTGAAGCCCAGCACCACTGCGTTGGGCGCCAGTTCCGGCAGCTTCTGCGCAATCGCCTGCAGCGCGGCGCCGGAGGAAATGCCGACCAGCACCCCTTCCTCGCGGGCGCAGCGGCGCGCCATCTCGCGCGCTGCCTCGGCCTCGACCTGGATCACGCCGTCGAGCAGGGCGGTGTCCAGGTTGTTCGGAATGAAGCCGGCGCCGATGCCTTGAATGGGGTGGGGCGAGGGCGCACCGCCCGAAATCACCGGCGAGGCGGTGGGCTCCACCGCGAAGACCTTGAGATTGGGCCACTTCTTCTTCAGCACCTGGGCGCAGCCGGTGATGTGGCCGCCGGTGCCCACGCCGGTGATCAGTGCGTCGATGCCGTCGGGGAAGTCGGCCGCAATCTCCTCGGCCGTGGTGCGCACATGCACCTCGACGTTGGCCGGGTTGTTGAACTGCTGCGGCATCCAGGCGCCGGGAGTGGTGGCCACGATCTCCTCGGCGCGAGCAATGGAGCCCTTCATCCCTTTTTCGCGCGGGGTGAGTTCGAAAGTGGCGCCGTAGGCCAGCATCAGGCGACGCCGCTCGATCGACATGGAGTCCGGCATCACCAGCACCAGCTTGTAGCCCTTCACGGCCGCCACCATCGCCAGCCCGACGCCGGTATTTCCCGAGGTGGGCTCGACGATGGTGCCGCCGGCCTTCAGCGCGCCGGAGCGCTCGGCGTCCTCCACCATCGACAGGGCGATGCGGTCCTTGATCGAGCCGCCCGGGTTGGCGCGTTCCGACTTGATCCAGACCTGCTGCGTGGCCTTGCCGAACAGGCGCTGGATGCGGATGTGCGGCGTGTTGCCGATGGTCTCGAGGACGTTCTGCGCTTTCATGCGTGCTCCTGAATGAGGGAGCGCCATTGTGGCGATAATCGAGGCGTGAAGCACGCCGGACCGCCGCTGGTGCAAGTGCCGAAAGGCCGCACTGGAGGAACGTCCGGACTGCACAGGACAGCGCAGGAGCTAACGGCTCTCCACCGTGAGGTGAGGATCAGAGCAACAGAGACGAGTCGGCAGCGGGGCAACCTGTTGTCGGGTGAAACGGGCAATCTCTGCGCGCAGCAACACCAAGTAGGCCAGTTTCGAGGTGGTTCCGCTGAGCTGGCGGGTAGGTGGCATCGAGCCGTCCGGGTGACCGGCGGCCCAGAGTAATGGCGGTCACGCTGAGGGCAACCTCAGCGCACAGAATCCGGCGTACAGGCGTGCTTCACACACTATTGCTCGCCCCCAGGAAGGGGCTCCAGGCGCTAGACGCGTTCGTGGGGTAGCAGATAACGCCATTGGCCGGGCGGAAGCCCGGCCAGTGGGATGCGGCCGATGCGGATGCGCTTCATGGCTTCGATGGCGAGGCCGGCGCGTTCGCATTGCCTGGCGATCTGTCCAGGTGCGAGGCCCTTGACGGCAAAGCGCAGGCCGGTGCGGCCGTCGGCTGAGCGGCTGATGCTGACGCGCGCCGGTTGGCGGTCGAGTTGGGCCAACTGCTGCGGGCTCACCTCGCCTGCCACGTCCACCATCAGTTCATGCTCGATGAAAGCGGCGTCTTCGTGCAGCTTGCGTTCGATGCGCCACTCCTGCGTGAAGATCAGCAAGCCGCTGGCCTCGGTGTCCAGTGGTGTCATGCAGCGCTGGCCGCCGAGATGGCGCGGTAGCGGCGCAGGTGCGCCTGGCTGGGCATGCAGATTGGCGGGCACCAGCAAGGGGGCGGCGTCCTCAAGGCGCAGGCCGGCAGGCTTGTGCAGCAGCAGGGTCACCGGCGGCACCGCCACCGGCCGGGCGCCGGGCTCGATGGCCACTTCCTGCGCGGGCTGCACGCGGGCCTGCGGCAGCAGGGTCACGCTGCCATCCACCCGTACTGCGCCGTTCTCGATCAGGAGTTCGGCCTCGCGCCGGGAACACCCTGCCAGGGCCGCCACGCGCTTGGCGAGGCGGACCCCTTGCGAATCTTCATCGGTCATAGCGTGGAAAGTGCGGAGGGCAGGGCGCCGGGCCGCGAGGCCAACTCGCGGATGCGCTCCACATGCGCGGCCAGCGAGCGAGCCGCCACCGGCCATAGCTGCTGCGGCACGTCGTCGTAGGCGATGGCCAGCCAGTCCTCATGCGTGCCGGCCGGCAGCTTGCGCATGGCGCGGGCGATCTTCGATTCGCGCTGCAGGCGGTGCGCCTTGAGCTTGGCAATCGCGCCGCGGGCATCGCCCAGCACATGGCCGTGCGCCGGCAGGATGAACTCGATGCCGGCTGCGGCACAGGTCTCGTCCAGCAGGTCGAGCGACTCGAGGTATTCGGTCATGTTGCCGTCCGGCGGGTCGACCACGGTGGTGCTGCCGTTGAGCACATGGTCGCCGGAGAACAGCAGGCTGTCTTCTTCCAGCAGCAGGCACAGGTGGTTGGCGGCATGGCCCGGCGTGTGGATGACGCGCAGCGTGTGCGTGATCGCCTCGCTACCGGCGGCATCGATGCCGCTGAGCACCAGCCGCTCGCCATCTTGCAAGGCGCGATCGGGCGCGAAGCGTGCCGGGGGGCGCGCCGTCGGCGCCGAGGGCATGCCCAGGATCGGCGGCTTGTGCGGGCACAGCGCCTGCAGTGGAAAAGCGCCCGGCGAGTGGTCGACGTGCGAATGGGTGCAGACGATCATGCGGATGTCGCCGCCTGTCGCGCGCCAGAGGCGCCCCACATGGTCGAAGTCGGCCGGACCGGGGTCGATCACGACATAGCCGGTGGTCGCGTCGCCCAGCACATAGCTGTTGGTGCCGGGGCCGGTCATGGCCGAGGGGTTGCCGGCCGTCAGGCGCAGCAGGTTCTTCAGCAAGGGGACCGGTTCGATGCTCTGCCAGTCCAGCTTGTGCAGCATCTGGCCGTCCGGGCAGACCAGGGCCAGCTCGCCGTAGGGTGCCTCGTGCTCCATGTAGCGCACTTCCTGGCCGTCCAGCAGGCCGGCGCGCGGGCAGCTGGTCCACAGCGGCTTTTCCTGCGCGCACAAGGAGATCACGGCTTCGACATTGGGAAAGACCGTGAGCCGCTTGAGCGTGCGCAGGGTCGGGAAGATCATGAAGAAGCGGCCCTTGGCGTGGCGCGCCAGCGCATCGGCCGGGCGCACCCAGCAGGGCTCGAACTGCTCGGCATCGTCCGACACCGCGATCTGGCCCTCGGGCATGCGTGCCACCAGGAAGGGCACGTCGAAGCGCTTGGGCAGGTCGCGGTCGGTGATCCAGTGCGCCAGGGTGTAGAGCTGGGCGGTGTCCAGGCGCAGGCCGCGGGCGGCGCACTGCTCGACGAAGGAGAAGGCGTTGCCGCTCGCGCGGTCCATGGCCGCGACCTCGGCGGCCGTGACCGGCCGGCCGTCGCCATGGTGGGCCAGCAGCACGCCCAGTTCCTCGAAGGTCTCGCGCACGGCGGTGATGGCCTGGGTGAGCTGCACCCGGCTCTGCGTGCGGCGGCGCGTCGAGATGGCGCGCGCGTGGCTGTCGGCCTCGTCGATGGCGCCGCCGGGGAAGACGTAGGCACCGGGGGCGAAGCTGGCGCTCTCGGAGCGCCGCGTCATCAGCACCTCGAGGCCCTCGGGGCCGTCGCGCAACAGGAGCACCGTGGCCGCCGGCCGTGTGGGCACCGGCTGGCGGAAGGGGTGTATCTGTTGGGAGGGGCGGACCATGCGTTGATTATCGAACCGCGCAGGTTATACCCGCGCCGGCCTTCCTCCCAATGCTTCAGTGTTCAACCGTCGCAATTGCCCAACGCGGCCATCGCGGCCATCGCGGGCATGCAAACGATGGTTTGCATGCCGTGTAAAAACCGTCCCGGAATCCGCGACGCGCCTCAGGCGCTGAAGACCCCCACCATCCAGCCGACGCCGAACTTGTCGCTCACCATGCCGAAGCTCTCCGAGAAGAAGGTCTTGGCCAGCGGCATCTCCACCTTGCCGCCTTCGGACAGCGCCTTGAATAGTTTTTCGGCCTTGGCCGCATCGGGCACCGAGAGGGACAGCGAGAAGCCCTGGAACTTCGGCGCGCCGGCGCAGTAGCCGTCGGAGGCCATCAGCGTGTTGCCTTGCAGCTTGAACTCGGCGTGCATGACCTTGTCGTCCGAGCCCTTGGGCATCTTGCTCGTGTCCGACTCGGGGTTGTCCTTGTAGCGCATCAGCATCGTCACCTCGGCGCCGAGCGCCTTCTTGTAGAACTCGAGCGCTTCTTCGCAGCGGCCGTCGAAGAAGAGATGGGGTTGAACCAGCATGGGATCTCCTTGGGTTGAATGCAGGTGAAGTCTTGAATACGGGTATTTGTGTACACCGTCCACAAACAATAGCAAAGATAATGGACGCTGTCCACATTGAGGAGGCCATGAGGGTCAATTCCAGCAATCAAGCGCCGGCGCGCGAGACCTATCGACACGGCGACCTGCGACGCGCGCTGCTCGAAGCCGGCATCGAGCTGGCGCGCGCCGGCGGGCCGCAGGCGGTGGTGCTGCGCGAGGCCACGCGGCGCGCCGGTGTGGCGCCCAATGCCGCCTACCGTCATTTCGCCAGCCGACAGGCCTTGCTGGAGGCGGTGCGCATGGCCGCCCTGTCGGCCGTGGCCCAGGCGATGGAGAAGGAGTTGGCCGGCCTGCGCCGCTCGCGCGATGCCGCCGCCTATGCGCGCGGCAGCCTGCGCGCCGTCGGCACCGGCTACCTGCGATTTGCCCAGGAGGAGACCGGCCTGTTCCGCACCGGCTTCGCGCCACCGGAGCCGGTCGAGCAAGTCGACCCCGACCCGGCCAAGGCCGGCGCCAGCGGCCTCAACCCCTTCCAGCTGCTGGGCGCGGCGCTGGATCGCATGGTCGAAGCCGGCGTACTGCCGGCCGAGCGCCGGCCGGGCGCCGAGTTCCTGGCCTGGTCCGCGGTGCACGGGCTGGCCCTGCTGGTGATCGACGGGCCGCTGGTCGGCCTGCCCCGCAAAACGACCGAGGCCCTGGGCCAGCGCCTGCTGCACATGGTGGAAAAGGGCTTGTGAGAGCTTGGGTCCGAGCCCGCACGGGATAATCTCGCCCCATGCGTGTCCACTTCACCAAGATGCAGGGCGCCGGCAACGACTTCGTCGTGCTGGACGAATCGGCCGGGCCGCTCGGC